>NZ_BAAGTT010000034.1:0-344313 GCF_054781775.1 Spirosoma areae
CGGTCCCGCGCAACGGCGGACCGTCCGCGTTACATGTAAATTGTTTTATTTACTTGCCGTCAATGCCGACTGAAATTCTTTATAGGTACCCGTTTTATACTGGTCGAATGGTTCTTTCTGGTGGTAGTTTTTACCGAAATAGGTAATAATCTGGTGAAAAGTGCGCGGTTCCAGATAGCCGGCAATGGGTTGAATCAGATTAAATTTCTCATCCAGAAACACCGTTGTGGGGTAACTCATCTGGTTTTTTAACAGGGCTGCGGCCAGTTCATGAACGCCCCGGCTACCCCCGCTGATGTATTTAAAGGTCTGCTTACCGAGGGTTACGTCCTGAGTTTGCTCGGCATTGAATCGAACAGCGTAGTAATTCTCGTTGACATAATCGACAATCGCGGGTTTGGAGAAAGTTTCGCGGTCCATCACCTTACACCAGCCGCACCAGTCGGTGTAAACATCGACCACAAATTTTTTCGGCTTTTTCTGAGTCAGGGCGTATGCTTCCTGAACGGTTAGCCAGTTGATGTGTTTACGCTCGCCAACGGTTTTAGGCGGACCAGAAGTTACGCTGAACTGTTTAGTGGGCAGCGTTGTGCGAAAGGCACTAATCGTCAGGAGGACGAAGGCGGCAAAAAAGAGGAGCAGACGGTTCATAGAGGTTGTTATTTTGATTGATAACGTTCGGTGGCGTATAAAATTAGCAAAATCGCGCTCGTTTAAACATAAGGGATTCAGCGGAACAGGCAGAGAACGCAGCGTTTTTTTGCCTGTATATTCTTGCATTTAGCTGGCTTTGACTGCCCGCAGGATGTCACGTTTGTGCAGAGGACCGGGATGTTTCTCGACAATCAGGCCAGCCGCCCGCATGTTTCTCTGCACGTAACTCCTTGAACAATAAGTGGTCAATATACCTCCCGGTAACAACAATTGGGCCATTTGTGCAACTATTTCAGGTTCCCAAAGTTCGGGTTGAGCCGTTGGTGCAAAGGCATCATAATAGATTAGGTGAAATCTGTCGTCGGTTTCAAAATCCTGCAAACGACGTTCTATCTTGGTCAGGCTAAAATAGGGATTGATGTCCACGGATTCGTTCCAGGGCGATTCGTGTAGTTTGGCCAAACAGTTGGTTTTAAGCAGTTCATCGAAGTTAAGCTGATGCGCGTCTCCTACGGCTATCGGATAAGCATCCAATGCTGTGTAGCACACCCAGCGTTGGTACGTAGTGGCCTCGCGGGCAGTCAGCAGTGCGTTTAGTCCCGTGCCGAACCCCATTTCAAAGATTCGCAACTTAGTATCAGCGAATTTCTCAAAGGCGGCAAACAAGCCTAATTCGATATAGACTCGCTGCGATTCCTGATACGCGCCATGAATAGAGTGATACGTTTTCTCGAGCATCTGATTGATGACCGTATGTGACCCGTCGGCAGTTATCATCAAACGAACGTTTGCCGTCATAAACTATCAGTTTTTGGATTATTTTTGTCATCAATTAGTGTATAGTGACACTGCACAACAACAAATGGTACAATTCCATTATTCATTATACATTTACCGATACACATTAGTTTATTAACAACAATGATTCAACGCATTCAGACATTATTTTTGTTTCTTATTGCCGTTGCTATGGGCATTGCCCTGGCAAATCCACTCTGGGAAAAAGTTGGTATTAACTCGTCCGAAATGGCGCATTTGACGGCTTTAGAATATAGTCAGCAGGAGGCTGTTATTCAGCAACCAGGACTTCCAGCACAGACTATTCCCACAACCGTTGTAACGTCGGTCTGGTATCTGGGTCTTCTGTTGGCTTTAGTAGCTTTGTCATCGCTCTATGCCCTTTTTCAATACCGCAACCGACTGACCCAAACGGCTTTATGTGCTGTTAATGCCATTATGCTTACGGCTATTATGGGTATTGTGCTGTATCGGACGCTCTACGCGGGCAAAGCATTCGGTAATCCGGCTGACCAGGGCACATTTCTAACGGGTTTCTACGCCATCATTGCCGCGCTGGTTTTCAACGCGCTGGCGAATCGATTCATTCGGAAGGATGAAAAATTAGTGCGCGGCTCAGACCGGCTTCGGTAGTTAATTTAGTAGTGAAGAATGTCGAATGAAGCGTGAAGAATAGGTGTCGTGTCAGCTTATTCTTCACGTTTCATTCGACATTCTTCATTCTTATTAAGTATCTTGAACATCAACGATAACCTCACTCAAGATGCAAAAACGTTTATTCTTCTTTCTTTGCCTATCTTCATCCATTGCGGGCCAACTTTTCGCTCAATCAACTACGGGAACCAGCGCGTCAAGTAGCATTGCCGCCTTTACGGCGGGTATGGAACGCAATGCCGGTTTCCTGACGTATTACTGGGATGCCAAAAAAGGCAAAATCTGGCTTGAGATCTCATCATTCGATACGGAGTTTCTATACTACCCGACCCTGGCGCAGGGCATCGGCTCCAACGACATTGGTCTCGACCGGGGTCGGCTGGGACAGGAGCATGTCGTGAAATTTCAGCGCAGCGGCAACAAGGTTTTGCTGATTGAACCAAACTATGCTTACCGTGCCCTTAGCAGCGACCCGCTCGAACGCCGGGCGGTAGATGAGTCATTTGCAAAGTCGGTTCATGCCGGATTCGAGATTGCGGCTGAAGAAACGGACGGTCCGACGGGTCGGAAAGTTATTGTTGAGCTGACACCGTTTTTGATGCAGGATGCCGTTGGGGCAGTGCAGGCCATAGCCCAAACTAAACAGGGTAGCTACAAATTCGACCCGGTGCGGAGCGCGATGTACCTGCCCCGCACGAAAGCCTTTCCGCAAAATACGGAGTTCGAGACGATGATTACCCTCACCGGCGAGGGAGCCGGGCCATACCTGCGTGAGGTGGTGCCTACACCCGCAGCCGTGACCATGCACCAGCATCATTCGTTTGTGCAACTGCCGGATGCCGACTATAAACCCCGGCTGTTCGACCCGCGCATTGGCTATGGCGGCATCGAGTTTTTCGACTATGCCTCGCCCGTTAGCCAGCCCATCAGGAAACGCTACATTTCGCGGCATCGGCTGGCCAAAAAAGACCCGTCGGCGGCTGTTAGCGAGGCCGTTAAGCCCATTGTGTATTACCTCGACCCCGGCACGCCCGAACCCATCCGCTCGGCCCTGATGGAAGGCACAGCCTGGTGGAATCAGGCGTTTGAAGCGGCTGGCTACAAAAACGCGTTTCAGGTAAAACTGCTGCCACCCGATGCCGACCCAATGGATGTCCGCTACAATCTGGTGCAATGGGTGCATCGGTCCACGCGGGGCTGGTCGTATGGAGCGAGCATCATCGACCCGCGTACCGGTGAAATCATCAAGGGCAAAGTCACACTCGGCTCCCTGCGCGTTCGGCAGGATTACCTGATTGCACAGGGCTTAATCGGTACTTTTGACGGGACCTCGCGCGATAGCTCTCAGACCGACCCGATGCTCGCTATGTCGCTCGACCGGCTACGGCAATTAGCTGCTCATGAAGTAGGGCATACGCTCGGATTACCACACAACTACATCGCCAGCATGCAGAACCGGGCGTCCGTCATGGACTACCCAACGATGGTGGCGAAGGTAAAGGGGGCGAGTATAGACCTGTCGGATGCGTATGCCAAAGGCATTGGCGAGTATGACAAATGGAGCATTCGCTATGGCTATGAGCAATTTCCAGCCCGGCCTGGATTGGCAGGCACAAACGAAAAACAGGAATTAGAGAAGTTAGTGAAGCAGATGCACGCGGCTGGCCTGACGTTTCTGACCGACCAGGATGCCCGGCCCGAAGGTTCCGTTCACCCCGGCACGCACTTGTGGGACAATGGCGCGAATGCCGTAGATGAACTTCGGCGCGTGATGGACGTTCGGCGGGTGGCGCTGGCAAATTTTACGGAAAAGAAAATTCCGGTCGGAACGCCGATGGCCACGCTCGAAGAGGTATTTGTGCCAATGTACATGTTTCATCGCTATCAGGTCGAGGCAGCCGCTAAAGTGCTGGGCGGGCAAACCTACACAAACGCGCTCCGGGGCGACGGGCAGGCCGTTCTATCGGCGGTTCCGGCAGCCGAGCAAAAACGGGCGTTGGATGCTTTGCTGGCTACCCTCGATCCGGCTTTTCTGACTGTTCCGTCCCCGGTTCTGGCTATGATTCCACCCCGCCCCTTCCGGTTCGATCCGAATCCCCGCGAGGTATTCAAACGTCGGACGGGCTTAACCTTCGACCCAATGGGACCACCCGAAGCAGCGGCAGGTATGACCCTGCGCTTATTGCTGCACCCGGAGCGATGTGCCCGGTTATCGCATCAACGGTGGACCATCAACGGGTTGCTGCCAAGTCTTGATCAAGTGATTGAGCAGTTGATTACGTCGACTTATGGCACCTCAAAAGACTATCGACAGGTCAAAAAAGACATTACTTATACGGGCGCCATTCGGCGTATGCTCCACCAGAAAGTGCTGGAACGGCTGATGCAATTAGCTATCGACAAAGACGTAGATGGTGCTGTCCGGGCCTCAGCGCATGAGGGCATTATGCGGATAAAAAGCCAATATGCTGTTGAACCAACCATTAATATACCAACGGGAAGAACGCTTAATAACGAAGCATCGCCGGGCGCAACCTCCGATTATCTATATTGGCTAATCAGCCAATATGAGACGAATCCCATGTCAATTCCTCTGACTACTCCTTCTTCCCCGCCCGATGGTGCGCCCATCGACCCCGGCCAGGAATGGCTTTCGCCCGATTGTGACTGGCGATAGCTACCCTGACCCTTCATAAAAAAGCGCCCCAATCATCTGGGGCGCTTTTTTTGTGCTACACATTAGCGCTACTTTTCCGTCGTTTCCTGGCAGGCATCGACGGTCATACCGGTCATATCGCGTTTGGCTGTACTTTCTGTCACTTCCGACAACTCCAGACGGGTGCGGGTAATACTCGATTTCTGGTCACCCTTCACGTAGTACTTCTTCCCGGCTTCGACATCCATATCAAGGCCGGTTTCTTTCTTGAAGATTTCTACGCCCCCACGGTGTGCGGTTAAGGATAATTTACCGGGTTTGGCTTTGTATTCGATGTAGCGGTTATTGCTGAGTTTACAAATTCGCTCCCCATTAGCGAAGATAGCATAGTTCAGTCCCGACCCAAAAAACTGGCCACCCCGGTAAATATAGACCGTTGCAAAATCGGCATGAACACGCGTACCGGGTAAATCAGAACGAAAAGCTGTCGACAAAAGGAACAGACAGAGGGCAAAAAGGTAGGTTGTTTTTTTCATTTCGATTAGAATAGCTTGGTTTTCAGTCGGCTAAACTAAAAGGCAGATTAATCCCCCGCAACAGACCAGAAATAAATCATACAAATGCAGGATGCTGAAGCTACCGATTCGAGATAAAATTCTCGAAATCCCCGAAAAATCATGCAAATGGATAAGAGGCTGCTATGATGTTCCATGTTTCAGTAAACTCACCATCGTATTAACTGGAATATGGAACTTGAAACATGGAACATTTTAACAACTACACCCCAATATTCAACGTACTCAGCACCCCGTTCATGTTCCGAACGGCATCCGCCGATTTGCTGAAAGCAGCCTGCTCGTCGTCGTTTAGTTTGTAGTCGATGATTTCTTCCCAGCCCGTGCGGCCCAAAACGACCGGTACGCCGAGGCAAATGTCTGACTGTCCATATTCCCCTTCCAGCAACACGCAGGATGGAATTACACGCTTCTGGTCGCGCAGGATGCTCTCGACCATGTAAGCCCCGGCGGCCCCCGGCGCGTACCAGGCCGATGTACCAATCAGGCCCGTCAGTGTAGCGCCACCCACCATTGTGTCGGCGGCCACTTTTTTCAGCGTTTCGGCGTCTAAAAACTGACTTACGGGCACCCCGGCTTTGGTAGCTAAGCGCGTGAGGGGAATCATGGTCGTGTCGCCATGACCACCGATAACCGATGCCTGTAAATCGTTCGGTGAGCAGTTCAGCGCCAGCGACAGGTAGGTTTTAAACCGGGCCGAATCCAAGGCTCCACCTAAGCCGATAACCCGGTTTTTGGGCAACCCCGACGATTTCAGCGCGAGGTACGTCATCGTGTCCATCGGGTTGGAGATAATAACAAAAATCGCGTCGGGCGAGTGTTTCAGAATGTTTTCTGTTACGCCTTTCACGATGCCCGCGTTGATACCAATGAGGTCTTCGCGGGTCATGCCCGGCTTACGCGGTATCCCCGATGTGATAACAACGACATCGGAGCCCGCCGTTTTTTCATAATCATTGGTAGCGCCCGTCAGTTTCACGTCGCAGTCGAGCAGCGTCGACGCCTGTAGCATATCGAGCGATTTCCCTTCGCTAAGACCTTCTTTAATGTCTAACAGAACGACTTCGTGGGCGATTTCACGGCGGGCGATGTTGTCGGCACAGGTGGCCCCAACGGCCCCGGCACCTACTACGGTAACTTTCATACAGTATTCGGAATTAAAGGGTTAACAAGCGAGCGCAAAAGTAAGGCCCCGGTTCAAGACAAACCAATAGGGTTCGGAATAAAACTTCTGATGCTGTTTCTCGTTAATAGACTATTCAGCACAATTTTTTGTTAGATCGTCACCACAACTTGCTTTGCTGTTCCGGCCCTGATTGGAATGGCGTACAAACGAATGACAAACCAACGTCTCATAACGCGGATTTTATCCTCCATTTTCTTTAAACGGGCGAATATCGGTGCCGTTCGCTATGCCCGAAATACCCGAAGTTTATTAGAGTTGATCCGGGAAGCACTCAACAAAAGCGGAGGATTATCAGGAGCGAACATTTCCGCTTTTCGGGAGCAGTTGAGCATTGTTACGCGGCTGCTGAAGGCTTACGCATCGGGCGAGTACCGTCAGTTGCCCTGGAAAACCCTGATTCGGATCATTGCGGTGCTGATTTATTTTGTGTCACCCATCGACATCCTGCCCGATTTTCTGCCCATCATTGGTTTATCAGACGATATTGCGCTGATGCTCTGGCTGTTTAGCGGTATTCGGGATGATATTGAGAAATTCCGGCAGTGGGAATTCACGGCGACGAAGCCGCGCGAGGAAGCCCCCCACCGGACGGAAACGATTAAAATTGGATGAAAAATTGTTCCAGGATTCATATTTTAGGTTCCAGGTTTTCATGCGTTAATCAGAAACTTTGAACCTGGCACCTAAAACATGAAACCGAATTAACTGTTGGTGCGTAAGTTTCATTTAGTTTTAATAGATTGTACGAGAGAGTTTTGTTAATTTTGCATACATTCAAATCCTCAGAATCATGATTTCAGCGAGCATTTTTGCAATTATGGGTTTGGGCGGTCAGGAAATGATTTTTATCTTCCTGGCATTGCTCCTGTTGTTCGGCGCGAAGAAAATTCCAGAACTCGCACGGGGTCTTGGCAAAGGCATCAAAGAGTTCAAAGACGCTACGAAAGACGTTCGCGAGAACATCGAAGAAGGTCTGAAACAACCCGAAAAATAAGTAAATGGTATAACCAGCAGACAATCAGGCGGTCCCAATCTGGAGCCGCTTGATTGTCTGTTTTTATTGGTTTACAGCCCCCTAACCCCCAAAGGGGGAAGTGCTGCCGCATAGTTGCTGTCGCATCTTTTAATGTTGCGGCAGCACTTCCCCCTTTGGGGGTTAGGGGGCTGTAAATCGTAAACTGTTCTCTGTGAACCCTTACCGTAGCTTTTCTTCCGTTCAGGCCGACCTCCAGGCCGGAGCCATTACCTGCCGCCAATTGGTGGAGCAGTATCTCGCCCGCATTGCCGAGCATCAGCATCTTAACGTTTTCACTGAAGTATATGCCGATGAGGCCCGGCAACAGGCTGATGTCGTCGACCTGAAAATAGCATCCGGCACGGCGGGGCGACTGGCTGGCATGGTCATTGGCATTAAAGATGTGCTCAGCTATGCTGGTCATAGCGTTCGGGCTGGAAGCCGGATTCTGGAAAATTTCACGGCGCAGTTTACAGCTACGGCCGTGCAGCGGCTATTGGATGAAGACGTTATTATCATTGGTCGGCAAAACTGCGATGAGTTTGCCATGGGGTCCTCGAATGAAAATTCGGCGTTTGGCCCCGTCCGCAATGCCGCCGACACGAGCCGGGTGCCGGGCGGGTCGAGTGGCGGGTCGGCGGTAGCGGTGCAGGCTGGGCTTTGTTTAGCCAGTATCGGCTCCGATACGGGCGGATCGGTTCGGCAGCCAGCCGCCTTTTGTGGCGTGGTGGGCCTGAAACCAACCTATGGGCGCATCAGCCGCTGGGGTCTCATTGCTTATGCCTCTTCCTTCGATTGCGTCGGTCCCATTGCTAACACGGTTGATGATGCAGCCCTTTTGCTCGAAATTATGGCAGGGCCTGATGAGTTCGACAGCACCGTGTCGAGTCAGCCCGTTTCGACTTATTCAAAGGCAACGTTACCCAGTCATACCAACGGACTGCGTCCCCTTCGCGTTGCCTATTTGCGTGATGGTGTAGAGAGTGCGGGTGTCGATGTGAGCATCCGGGAAGCTACGCTCGCTAAAATCAACGCCCTGAAAGACGCGGGCCATACGGTAGAACCCGTCGACATTTCGCTTCTAAAGTATCTGCTGCCCACGTATTACATCTTAACCACCGCCGAAGCCTCGTCGAATCTGTCGCGCTTTGATGGTGTACGGTATGGATACAGAAGTCAACCGACCGGGACATCTGTTTTGGACCTTTTGTCGTTGTACAAAAAAAGTCGGACAGAAGGGTTTGGCGCAGAAGTACGACGGCGGATTTTACTCGGCACCTTTGCGCTAAGTGCCAGCTATTATGATGCTTATTACACAAAAGCGCAGCAGGTTCGGCGGCTGATTCGGCAGGAAACCGAACGGCTGTTTGAGGAGTATGATTTTTTACTATCGCCTACCACGCCAACGACGGCGTTTCGGCTGGGCGAAAAAACCGGTGATTCGCTGCAAATGTACCTCGCCGATATTTTCACAGTGCAGGCCAACGTGGTAGGTTATCCGGCCATATCCATTCCTAACGGCACTAATGCCGATGGCTTGCCAATTGGTTTGCAACTGATGGCTCCGCCCTTTGCCGAAGGGAAATTGGTGGCGCTTGGGAACTATGTAATGCGGCTTTCCAGCCGCATTGTTTAACCAAAGAGTAGCGGTTCTCCAGCCGCATTACGTAACGATAACAAGACCTATATGAACTACCTGAACCGTAGCCTGTTGAGACTGGGGCTGTTGAGTGCGGTAGTGGGACTGACAACAGCAGCCCGCGCCGAAACTACGATTCAATTAGACAGTACAATCGTCAGAAAAGATACCGTTGCGGCCGTGCCGACAGTGCCTGACAGTTTGCTGCGGGAACGATTAGCTACGTTGCAGAAGGCTATTCCACTGAATTACCACAAGGCGGTTCAGGCGTATGTGGATTACTTCACCTTTCGCAGGGCGAGCTACACACGGACTATGCTGGAGAAGATGCCGCTCTTCTTTCCCCTGTATGAACGAATGCTGGCGCAGTATGGCCTGCCCGATGAACTGAAATACCTCTCGATTGTGGAGTCGGCACTGAACCCACGCGCTATTTCACGCGCTGGGGCGGGCGGGCTTTGGCAAATTATGCCCGGCACAGGCCGTGACCTGAAACTTTATCAGGACGATTATGTAGACGAGCGGATGGATCCCGTTAAAGCCACCGAAGCGGCCTGCAAATACCTCCGCGATTTGTACAACATCTTCGGCGACTGGGAGTTGGCAATGGCGGGTTATAACTGCGGGCCAGGTGCCGTAAAACGGGCCATGCGTCGGTCAGGTGGAGATTCGTTCTATTCCATTTATGACGCGCTGCCAAAAGAAACCCGTGGCTATGTGCCACAGTTTGTTGCCTTCATGTATCTGATGAATCATGCCGGTGACCATGGTATCGTTGCGGAGAAGTACGAGTATCCCATTCCGCACGATACCATTCAAATCAGCGGTTATTTTAACCTCGAAAGCTTCGCCAAACATAGCACCATGCCGCTGGCCGATTTGCAGAAAATGAACCCGGCTATCACGACAACAATTCTGCCCGACTATACAAACCGGTATCCCCTGCGAATTCCCCGCGAACAATATGCTTATTTTTCGAGCCGACGTCGGACCATCCTGGATTCGTCCAGTCAACGGCCCGGCGTTATGGACCATATTCTGCTGGCCAATGCCGAAGATGTTCGGTACGGAAGCGACTCGGCGGGTGTCTGGACTGACTTGGGACGCAACCCACTGGCGCACATACGTTTAGAGGAAAACCCTGCTGAGACTGCCCAGGTTGCCGTAGCTGAACCCGACGATGAACCCGAAGAAGATTTAGAAACGGTGGTTCTGCGAAAGCCCCGCAAACAAACCTATGTGGTCAGAAAAGGCGATAACTTAGGCGACATTGCCGACCGCTATAACGTTGAACTCTACGACCTCAAACGCTGGAACCACCTGCGGTCAACCCGGATCCAGCGGGGGCAAAAGCTGGTGATTCTGAAAGAAGTCGCCGAAACGCGCGCCGAACGGCTGGCCAGTCAGGGAACTGCCAAAGGCCGCCAAAAAGCCGAGAGTATTGCCAAAACGAAGCGCTACAAGCCCCGTTATCATCGGGTGCAGGATGGCGATACCCTCTGGAACATTGCCCAACGCTACGACGGCCTGACCATCGACCGGCTTAAGAAACTAAACCACATCCGAACCAATGCGCTACGGCCCGGCCAGAAGTTGATTGTTGGCTAACATTGTTTCAGGTTTCATGTTCCAGCCGGGTCGTCGGTGTAGCTCTATAAGGGTCCACACGGTTCTGCAACTTGAAGCATCGAACGTGAAGCAGAACCCACGATTTAACTAAGAAAAGTCGTGGGTTTTTCGTATCTTTAGGTACACATAATAAGCTCAGAAACAGGCTTTTCCAAATTAAGAATGATTGCTTATTTAGACGGAATTCTGTCCTATAAAGAACCTACCTACGCCATCATCGACGTTCATGGCGTGGGCTATGCTGTACACATATCCCTGCAAACCTATTCCGTTTTGCCGGGCGGTGGCGACCGGATAAAGCTATTTATTCACCACCTGTTCCGCGAAGACAATCAGGCCCTATACGGCTTTGCCAACGCCGACGAAAAGTCGCTCTTTCTTGATTTAATTGGTGTTTCGGGCGTTGGGCCGAATACCGCGCTCGGTATGCTGTCGGCCATGCAGCCGGGCGATTTGCGGCTGGCTATCCTGGGCGAAAACGTGCGTGCTGTGCAGGCCATCAAAGGGATTGGCGCTAAAACGGCCCAACGAATCATTCTCGAACTACGCGATAAAATGAAGCGGTCGGGTGTCGTATCCAATGGGCCGACTTACCGCCAACAGACTGCGGATCCCGTTCGGGAAGAGTCACTGGCGGCATTGGTAGCGTTAGGTTTTCCTAAAGCGACTGCCGAAAAAAGTGTGGACGATGCCCTGAAAGCCGAACCAAACCTGACTGTTGAAGAGGTGATTCGGCGGGCGTTGCGATAAAACAGATATGGTGTCAGATTGGAACCGCTCAGGCGGCCCCACTGACACCATGTCTGTTTTATCCAGTTTATTTGGCGTTAGTCAACTCCGGCAGCCTTCTTTTTTTTGTTTTTAGCCATCGCTTTCAGTTCCTTGGCATCGCTTTTCATTACTTTCTTTTCGGCCTTCTCCATTTTTCGATCAGCCTTGGCCATTCTCGTTTTAGGGTCAGAAACGCCTTTCACTTCCAGGCCTTTGTGTGTTCTGGCTTCCATTTTATACTCATGGGCCTTCGCCACTTTTTTCTCGGCCTTCATTTCCTTTTTGGCTGCTTTTGCTTCCTGAACGGCCTGTGCGAAACTGGATTGCGCTACTACCAATAAGGCGCAGGCAGTAGCAGCAATAATTAGCTTTTTCATAACAATTGGTGGTTTAATGACCTGCTCACCGTTTAGCGAGCCTTTCAATCCTATCTAACCAACTACAAAACCTTTTGTTTAATTAACTGGTAATCAAGGGTATATTCCATTAAACCCATAGGACTATGGTCATTATTGACTATAGTCCTGGTTACCATGAATGAAAAGTAAAGACGCTTAACAGCGAAATCCCTAACCGATTGAATGTCGGTTAGGGATTTCGCTGTTAATTTACCGGACTGCCTTTCAGGTAAGTTTCCAGATAATTTGTGTACTGCTGATACAACAGCAACTGCGTAGCGGCACTGTAGGCAACCCCGTGTGCACCAGGCGGATAAATCCGCAAATCAGCATCTTTGCCTGCATCTTCCAGGGCATTCATCAGTTGAAATGTGTTGCGAACGTGTACGTTCTCGTCCATGGTGGAGTGAGCAATGAACATTTTCCCGACCAGGTTTTTCGCATAAGGCGACACCGCGCTGATTTTGTATTTCTCTTCGTTTTCGGGTAGCAGCCCCATGTAGCGCTCGGTATAAATAGCGTCGTAGAGCCGCCAGTCGGTGACGGGTGCGCCAACGAGCGAAAGTTTAAATACACCAGGGTGAGTCAGCATGGTGTAGCTGCTCGTATAGCCACCATAGCTATGGCCCCGGATGGCCATTCGGTTGGCATCTATCCAGGGTTGCCTGGCTAAGTAGGCGGCTGTTTCGGCAAAATCCTGGCTTTCATATTTACCTAATTTTTCATAAACGATTTTCTCAAAAGCACTGCCATAGCCTCCGCTGCCCCGGTTGTTCACGCTCACAACTACGTAGCCCGTCTGCGCCAGCCATTGATGCCAACCCGTTGTGGCCCATTCATTATAAACCGACTGTGCGCCCGGCCCGCCGTAAACATCCAGCACAACGGGATATTTCTTAGTTCCGTCAAAGCCAAGTGGTTTACTAATCGAAATGTCTAAATACTGCCCATCGGAGGTTGTGAAAGAAGCCAGTTCCTTCGGCGCGTAATCGTGGCCCGCCACATAATCGGATACTTTTTTGTTGGTTTCCAGCGCCTTAATCAGTTGACCTTTTGTATCGCGCAGTTCGACCTGGGCTGGCAACGAAACGCTGGAATATTTATCAATGAAATACTGACCACCGGGCGAGAAATTGACCGTATGCTTGCCCGGCACCGTTGTCAGCCGGCGTTTGTTTTTGCCATCCACATCGGCCACAAACAGTTGCCGCTCCAACGGCGAGGCTTCCGTCGAGGAGAAATATACTTTCTTCGTTTTCGGGTCGATGTGATGCACAAACGTGACTTCCCACTTGCCACTCGTGACCGCATTAAGCAGCTTGCCCGCATAATCGTAGCGATAGAGGTGCGAATAGCCATCGCGGTCCGACACCCAGTAAAACTCCTCTACACCCGTCGGAAAGTAGATGAGGTGGTTGATTCCCGCAAAGAAATCAAAAATGTCAATCCAGGTGTTCGACTTCTCCTCCATAATCTGTTTAGCCATGCCGGTGCGGACGTTGGTCATGAACAGCCGCAGGTGATTTTGTTTGCGGTTGAGGTGAACGAGCGCGAGTTGGCCTTCCTGCGTGGTCCAGTAGATGCGCGGAATATAGCCATCCTCTAAATCAACCTTCATCCACTGTTTTGACTTACTGGCAATTTCGATGACCCCAATGCGAACGGTCGGGTTTTGGTCGCCAACGCGCGGATAAGGCAGCGAATCGAATTTTTCGTCAAACCCTTTGTAATCAGTCAGTTTATACATGGGAACCTGCCGCTCATCGGACTGCCAGAAAGCAATGAACTTGCTGTCGGGCGACCAGTCCCATGCCTGCGCCAAACCGAATTCTTCTTCATAGGCCCAGCCGAAGCGACCATTGTAGAACGACGGTTTGGCATCATCGGTGAGTTGGGTTTCTTTCTGGTTTGCGAAATCAAAGACAAACAGATTACCACCCCGCTCGTAGCCAATTTTCTGCCCATCGGGGGATAGCTCGGCGGTTTGGGCATCTTTGGCCACGAGTTTCAGGCTTTTATCGGCTACCGAATAGACATAATAATCCGACACGCCGGAATGCCGGTAAACAGGCCGGAAATTGCTCTGAAACAGAATGTTCTTTGAGTCTTTCGACCATTGAAACGACCCATAGGCAAACGGCTTGTCGGTGCCGGGAAATTTCAACTGGCTCCCGTCAAAAACGACGGCTTCTTTCTGGTCTTTTGGCGACAGGGTTTTAATCGTATTCTGCCCGTCGATGAAGGAGAATTTGCTGCCTCCCTCAATCCAGTTGACCGAGCGCGGCCCCGGCGAACCAGCCAATTGCCCACCCGAAAAGATGGCTTCCTGAAGGTTAGCATACCGTTGTTTGGATTGAGCGTCGGCAGTTTGGGCAATCAGCCCCCAATTGAGGAGAACCAGGACGCCGGTGAGCCATCCGGTTTTAAGACGAGTTGTCATGTACGAAGTGCTTGATTAAAACACCAAATTTACTAAAAATACCTGCCTATAACTACCCTAAGAAGCTGTTGGAGCTATTGATTTGAGACTGAGAATAGTGGATTTCGGTCTTATACTTCGTTACTTTTTCGGTCCTTAGCTTTGGCTGCGCCCCTTAAAAGTGCCTCGTCTAAAACCGAAATCCACTGTTTTCAGACCAAAGAAATTAATTCCAACAGCTTCTGAACAATAAGCGCTTCGTTGCACGGGTGCATCTATTCTAAAAAATGATTGTCATTAAACCATTTGCAGTTCCTGTTTATGCCTATATTTAATTTTCAGGCCATTTTTCAGTTATCAACTTTATCAATTCTCATCACCTATGACCAATTATTACCCATCTCCCGACCGATGTATCCGCCATCTTTGGCTACTCGGTTTAACGCTCCTTGTCTGCGCCAATGCGTTGGCGCAAGGCACGCGCTACACCCTCAAAGGCCGTGTTATTGACCCTGATAAGCAGGCACTGCCCGGCACAACCGTAGTACTCGTTGGCACAACCCTCGGCACCACCACCGATGCCGAAGGCAACTACACGCTTCCTATAACGCTGAAGCCCGGCCCGGCAACCGTAGCCTTTACAGCCATCGGCTACGAAACCCTGCGCCAACCCATAACGCTGGGAAATACCGAAGAGGTTACGGTGAATGCGGAACTGGCAGCCGCTACAACCAACCTCGACGAAGTGGTTGTGACCGGCTCCACCCTGTCGGCGCCCAAGCGCGAATTGGGGAACGCCATCAGCACCATCAAAGCCGCCGATTTGCAGCAAACGGGTTCAGGAAATCTGATCAACTCGTTGCAGGGCAAAGTTCCGGGCGCACAGATCACGCAAAACTCCGGCGATCCGGCAGGCGGAATCAGCATTCGGTTGCGGGGCATCAAGTCACTGGTTGGCTCATCAGACCCCTTGTATGTTGTCGATGGCGTGATTGTAAGTAACGCGAGCACAAACGTATCGCAGATCGCCC
This sequence comes from Spirosoma areae, assembly GCF_054781775.1. Lineage (NCBI taxonomy): Bacteria > Pseudomonadati > Bacteroidota > Cytophagia > Cytophagales > Cytophagaceae > Spirosoma > Spirosoma areae. Next base: position 15,426 of record NZ_BAAGTT010000034.1, read on the forward strand.
TGGCAAACGACGTGGGAAATGCCAACGTTGGCCAAAATCGCCTGTCCGATATTAATCCTGACGACATCGCTACGCTGAACGTAATCAATGGCGCGGCTGCGGCTGCTCAATATGGATCGCGGGCGGCCAATGGGGTGGTTATTATTACGACCAAACGCGGGCAGACCGGCAAAGCGCAGGTAACCTTTTCGACATCGTTTAATATCAATGAGTTACGGCAGGGCGTACCGGTCAATACCTACGGCAAGCAATTTGGGTTTGCCGCCTTACGGCTCTATACCATCGGGGGCGTTTCAGCGGCTCAGATTGCGGCCAATCCCGGCACCACGACCATGAATATTTACCGCGATGGGGCCAATACCGCCTTAGCCACCAATCTGGTCGATGTGCAGCGCTATAACTATTTCGACCAGATTTTTCGGACTGGCTACGGCACCGATAATAACCTCTCTGTTTCGGGCGGGCGCGACAACACGCAGTATTATTTCTCGTTCGGGTATCTCAAGAATCAGGGCATTATCAAGGATACCGATTTCACCCGCTACAACCTCCGCGCCCGCGTCGATCAGCGGCTGACCAATTGGGCCAAAGTGTCGGTGGGACTAAGTTATGCCAACAGCTTTTCCAATGAGAAAGCGAATGGCAACGTGTTTTATAGCCCGATCAACTCGGTCAATATCACCAATAATATCTACGACATCACCATCCGCGATGCTGCCGGGAATCTACAGGCCGTTGAGCCAACGCGCGTTAATCCCCTCTCGACCATCGAAGACATGAAGTTTTCGCAGGCTGTGAGCCGCACCATCAGCAGCCTTCAGTTGAACCTAACTCCGCTGAAGGGCCTGACGATTGACTACATTGCCGGAGTCGATGCGTATGGACAGTTTGGCAAAAACTACATCCGTCCCTATCCGTACCAGGCCATTGCCGGTCTGCCAGCCGCCCGTTATCCGGGCGGGTTTGCCGCTACGGCCACCAATCAGGTACTTCAATTCAACAATGACCTGAACGCACAGTATGAGCGGCAGTTTAGCGACAAGTTTAAGCTGAACGCGGCTATTGGCTATAGCTACCAGTTTTTTCAGTCCGATTATTCGTCTAATAGCGGGCAGAATCTGGCACCGTTTATCGAAACAGTCAACGGAGCCAGCAACACGACCTATCAGGTTCGTTACGATCTGGACCGATATAGCCTGAGTGGGTTGTTTGCCCAGGCAACGATTGGCTACCGGAATCTGGCGTTTATTACCGGGGCCGTCCGTCGCGATCAGTCGTCGAAATTCTCGCCCAGCCAGACCAATCAGTATTACCCCAAAGTGAGCGGCTCGTTTATCATTTCGGATTTTGATTTCTGGAAAAACCTGTCGTTCAACAATTCCTTCAATAGCCTGAAACTGCGGGCCAGCTACGGCGAAGCGGGCAACCTGTCGGGCATTGGCTCCTATGCCCGTTTCTACCAGTTCAGCCCGGTGGGCCTTCTCGGCAAAAACACCGTAACACCCGGCACCCAGTTGGCCAACCCCGACGTACAGCCCGAGCGAATGGCCGAACTGGAAGGTGGCGTCGATTTGGCGTTCCTGAGCGGCCGGATTGGGCTGGGCATAACCGCTTATAATCAGAAAATCAGCAGCTTAGTGGTCAACCGAACGGTAGCGCCAACGTCTGGTGGTACGAGCATCGTCAACAATGTGGGGTCGATGGAAAACAAAGGGTTTGAGATTACACTGGACGTAACTCCCATCAAAACCAAAAACCTGACCTGGGATTTCACCGTTATCTACAACCATAACCGCAATAAGATCCTGGACCTGGGCGGCCAGCCAATCATTAACCCCGATGCCTCATCGGCGTCGGGAACGCCGGTTTCCCTGATTGTCAATCAGCCGGTTGGCGTTTTTTATGGCACGGGGTACGCACGCAATACGGACGGCTCACTGATTCTGTCGCCTTCCGGCTTTCCGCAGTCAGAACGAGCTTCTTCGCAGGCAAACGGGGCCATTGATTTTGTACCCGCCCGCAATACAGACGGCACCTTCGATGTCTCGAAGCCTCTTGCTAACGTCATCATTGGCAATCCCAATCCGAAGTGGACCGGCTCGTTCAGCACCAATCTATCCTACAGAAAGCTGAACCTACATGTTCTCTTAGACGCTGTGCAGGGCGTTGACGTATTCAACGCCGACAAGCGGACGCGGCAGGGCGTGGGCTTAGGCGACTTTGCCGAACAGGAATTGCGCGGGACGCTGCAACGGGGTTATATTTTTGGAGTCTACAACACGCAGGAATTCCGTGTCGATCCGGGTTCATACACCAAATTGCGCGAGGTAGCTATTAGCTATACACTGCCCACACTGATTAAAGCCATTAGCCGGCTGAACCTGTCCGTCATTGGTCGTAATCTGTATTCCTGGGATAACTACACGGGCTTCGACCCGGAAACCAACGCTGGCGGCAACAACGACCTGTTGCGGGGCATTGACTTCGGTAACGTCCCTATTCCCCGCACCTATCAACTCAAACTGACGGCAACGTTTTAACCTTAGCGGGTAAGTCTGTAAGCCACTTACCAACTGAATAACTTATACATCATGAAAAAACTTCGCCTACTTAGTCTCCTGACGGGCCTGCTGCTGACGCAGATAGCCTGCAATAAGGAATACCTGAACCCCAGCACCATCAATCAGTCGCAGGCTGTTAGCTCGCCCGATGGCCTGATGACACTTTGTAATGGGTTGCAATACCGCTACACCACCGGCGGGGCCTTGAGCGTGCTTTATGCCAGCACGGCAGGCGCAGGTCTCACTACCCGCGAACAGTTCGTGTTGAATGTGGGCAATATTGACGAAGCCAACCTTGCCTTGGGGGGTGGCAACGTTGGCAATGGCAACAGCATTGTGCGTAACCTCTGGACACAGAGCCATTTAGTTCGCTCAAATGCTGAATTGATTCTGGCAAATACAGGGGTGGTGAGCGATGCCGGTACGAAGAGTGGCATTGTTGGTTATGCGTCTATTTTCCGGGCTTTATCACTCGGTACGCTGGGGTTGTTTTTCGAGCAGTCGCCCATCACGACCGGAACCAATGTGCCATTCGTGCCCAGGGCGCAGGTGTTCAAAGAAGCAGTCTCCACGCTCGAGGCAGCCGCTACCCAGGTAGCCTCCGCGCCTGTATCGGCTGACTTTACAGGGAAAATTGTACCGGGCATCGACATTTCGAACACCATTCAGGCGCTGATTGCCCGGTATTCCCTGTTTTCGGGCGATTATGACAAAGCTATTGCGGCTGCGGCCAAAGTTGATTTGACGAAAAGATCGGTCTTCAATTTTGACGATAACACGCGAAATCCTTTGTTTGAAGCCACGTTTGGCAACCTGAACGTCTTTCAGCCCACCAATGCCAACCTCGGCCTGACGGGTGCGTTAGTCCCCACTGCCAACGATAAGCGAATCGCGTTCCTGACGAAGCCCAGCACCAACACCGCCGTGGCGCCCGTTATTGCAACCGCTTTTTATACAGCAAACAACGCGGCTGTTCCGGTTTATCTGCCGGGCGAGATGATACTGATTCAGGCGGAAGCCTACGCCCGCAAAAACGATCTTGTCAACGCCGTCACGCAACTCAATCGGGTGCTGACCAAGACGACCGATGTCTTTAGTCTTGGAGCGGGTTTGCCTGCTTATGCCGGACCGCAGACTGCTGAAGCGATTCTGACCGAGATTTACCGAAACCGTCAGATTGAACTGGCCTACCAGGGTTTCCGGCTGGAAGACAGCCGCCGGTTCAATCGGCCAGGGCCGGGCGTGACTGGAGCAGAGCGTAACCGTAATTTTTTCCCCTATCCGCTCACGGAGCGAAATAATAACACCAGTACGCCCGCCGACCCGGCAAATTAAGCGAATAAAACAGAACGCAGATTTTTAGGATATGTATGGTTGAACCGGATCATCATAACCGTCCTAAAAATCTGCGTTCTGTTTTTTGTTTTTTACATCTTCACGGGCAATCCCGTTCGGGTAGATTCGTAAATCGCCTGGAACAGGGCCACCACGTTGCGGCCATCGTTGCCCGTGACCAAAGGCGGGCGGTTGTCGCGGATGGCATCGCGGAAGTCGGCAATCTGTACACCGAAATAATAGACCGTTGCGTCGATAGTGTTAAAAAAGGCGGTGTCTTCGGCGATAAACTGAGCTAACTGATCTTCTTCCGGTCCGTCGCTACGGCCAGCTACTGACCAGAGGTCGTTGACGGGCGGGTCGGTAATGGTTGTCATCCCCGCAATAAACAACGAACCGCCATCCGTTTGTACGCCGACCGATGCGCCATTTTCGCCATGAACGTGGACTTTCCCATAAATGCCCGGCTTCTGTGAATTACTCACGATGATGTTGCCCAGACCACCATTTTTGAACTTGACGATGGCTAAGGCCGTGTCATCGACCTCAATATAAGGGTGGTTCAGATTGCGCCAGACACCGAATACTTCGTCGATTTCGCCCATGTACCACAGCAGCAGATCCAATTGGTGGGGCGACTGATTGACCAGCACACCCCCGCCCTCGTCGGCCCAGGTACCACGCCAGGCATCGCTTTTGTAGTATTTTTCGTCGCGCCAGCCGAGCATCTGTATGGTGCCGAGTATGGGTTTCCCAATTTTTCCTGAATCAATAGCCTCCCGGATACGCATAGAAGGTGCATAAAACCGCCGTTGGCTGATGACGCCGAGATAGCGTCCATTGCGCGTGGCCGCTTCGATCATGACATCGCAGTCTTCGAGAGTTGATGCCAGTGGTTTTTCGACCAGTACGTGAGACCCCGCGTTGAGCGCGGCAACGGTTGGCTCACGGTGGGCGGGGTGCGTGGTGCAAACAAGGCAAAGGTCCACGTTCTCGCGGTCGACCATGTCATACACGTCACTGTAGGCCCGAATGCCATACTGATTGGCGAAATCTTCGGCTTTCTGGTAGGTGCGGCCATAAACGGCCACTAACTGGGTATCGGGTGTTTGTAAAACGGCTTTGGCGTGCAGATGAGCCACTTTGCCGGGGCCAATAACGGCAATACGAAGAGGAGTAGGCATAATTAGGATATTGTTTCAGCAAAGAATCGGTCAAAACCACGCAGGCGAAGACCATTTTTTAACGCTTCGTCCCGCGTCCATAGTTCACCGTCTAATTCGAGCGTTAGCGCAATGTAAGCGGTATCGTTTTCGTCTATGCCTTTGCAAAGGTGGTAAGCCGTGAAAAAGTTTTCGAGACTAATCAGTTCTTCATTGAAGAAATGGACCTTTTGGATAACCTGATTAAGGTAACTCAACACTTCCTCTTCAGTTGCTTTCGATTTGTTAACTATGCGTTGTCGATGCTTAAATAATTCAACAATCAGGTAGTTTGGTGTATAGAAAACAAATGAGCTATCCAGCAGCTTTCGTCGTGTATAAGACGATTTAGTATAAACAGCGGCAAACAGAATATTATGGTCAATAATAATTTTTCTCACGGTTATTCTTTAATGAACCGATGCTTATTTTGTTGCCACCAGTTGGCATTTATTTCTTCACCAAGTGCTAAAATCGACTCATCAAAATCGACTTTTTGGGCCAACTGTTCCAACTGAAGACGTTCCAGCAATTCAAGCATAAACTCCTGACTAACCCCTTTTTTATCAATGCTAATCACGTAGCGATCAGGTTGATTCTGTATGTTGATAGCATTCATATAATTGATATTTCTTTTAAGATGCAAAATACGCATACTCGTTTAAAGACACTTTGCCGGGGCCAATAACGGCAATACGAAGAGGAGTAGGCATAATTTGTTAAACGTATTTCAACGAAATGCTTAATTCGGGACTTATCTACTCGAAAATAAGTGCCAAATTCAAGGCTTGAGTACCACCTTAATCAGCCCTTTTTCCTTAGCGTACAACCGACGAAACCAGTCGGCCCCTTCTTCCAGCGGCACTTCAGCGCTTAGAATGGCTTCCACATTCATTCGCCCCGATGAAATCAGGGCCAGCGCAGCTTCGTATTCGCCATTGATCGAACATGACCCCTGCAGCCGCAACTCCCTTGTCACCACAGCCTGCAACGGCATTTCAACCGTTGGAGCGAGGTTGCCCACCAACGTGACGGTCGCGCCTTTCCGAACACAGTCGATGGCCGTTTTGACGGTTGGCCCCGCACCCACGACTTCAAACGACACATCGGCCCCGCGCCCGTGGGTCAGCGCCTGAACCTGCTTCGCTACGTCGCCTGTTCCGGCGTTAAGTGTGTGGGTTGCGCCGAGGGTTTGCGCCAGGGCAAGCCGGTCATCATCCAGGTCAATGGCGATAATGACACCACAGCCAGCTAATTTCAGCGCCTGAATCACGAACAAACCAATCATACCAGCTCCCACGACCACCGCCGAATCGTTGACCTGAATGGGGGTCAGGCTCAACGCATGAAGAGCCACCGCGACCGGCTCAACCAGGGCGGCCTGCGTGAAGGTAACGTTGTCGGGAATGGCGTACAGGATGTGCTGCGGCACGGCCACAAACTCGGCAAAGGCGCCCTGTCGTTTGAAATCGGGCGTTGAAACGCCTACCACTTCACGGCCGTCGCTGAGGTTATAATGGCCCCGGCGGCTGTACCAGTCATCGAGCACGTAGACGGTCGAGTCAAACGTAACTCGGTCGCCGGCAGACCAGTTACGCACGTCAGTTCCTACCTCGGCAATAATACCGGAGGCTTCGTGGCCCATCACAATGGGCGGAATGCGCCGGCCACTGCTGCCATCCATGCCGTGAACGTCGGAGCCGCAGATGCCGACGGCCTGCACCCGCACCAGCACCTCATTGGGCCGAATGGTCGGCTTGGGCAGGTCCTGCAGGTCGAACTGATTGTATTCGGTTAATACGAGTGCTTTCATAAAAGTAGCTTGGTGATACGGCACTCCGGCGGCCACGTCCGGATGTTATAATATGATATTTTCACACCCGGACGTGGCCGTCCAAGCTACATCATTTCTGATAAATCCTGACAAACGCTTCGGCGGGCACCTGCTCATAATCAGCCCGTTGCAGATTCGGGTTAACTTCGTAAGTTACAACCTCATCCATTGAGTCAGGCAGTTCGCCAAACAATTTGGTAGCGGCATTAGCGGTATACTTCTTTCTCGTCCAGACTAACCGCTGAGCCGGTTCTTTTCCCCAGGCCTGATTATCGCCTAAAACCAGTTGGATTTTCGCCCAGTCGTTGAAAAAATACTCTTGCAGGAGCGGAATAATCCGGTCGCGGAAAGCAGTGCAAAGATCGGTATGCGTTTCCACGCTGGTCAGATAAGCATGGCCAATCTGGTGATCGCGGTCGAGCAGGTATTCGATTCGTTCATTTAGTGTCTGCAACAGTTGAGCCAAATCAACGTCGCCAACTATGCTCAGAATTGTTGGATCAGGCAGCATCTCACGAAACGAAAACCGCCGACGTAACGCAATATCCAGCAGCGCAATCGAGCGGTCGGTGGTGTTCATCGTTCCGACCACGAACAGATTAATAGGCACGCCAAATCGCTCCTGCGAATACGGCAGGGTTAGCCAGAGTTCGTTCACGGCCCCAAGACGTTTGTCGGTTTCGAGCAGCGTAATCAGCTCGCCAAACACACTGGCAACATTAGCGCGGTTGACTTCGTCGATGAGCAGATACTGTGCCGGGGCTTTTTTTAGTTTCTGGCTACGGTTCTCAGCCGAATCGTTCAGGCAGTCGGCCAGCGTGCCATACCCTGCCTGCTGAATCGCTGACAGGCAGGCTTTATAAAAAATACCCTTCCGAATCTTGTAACTAATTTGCCCGCTAACCACTTCGGGCCGGATGCCTTCCACAAATTCTTCGTAACTATACGACGGGTGGAATGTAATCAAGCTTGCATTTTCACCCCGCAAATAAGGTTGCAAAGCAAATGTTTTGCCCGTACCCGGCGGCCCAAACAAAATCAGGTTATGCGGCTGATTGGGGCGGTGAGATTCTAATTCATAACCCGTTTCCGGCTCCTCAACGTTATGGCCGTTGAGAACGCGGTCACCCAGAGTCGGGTCGTCGGCAAGCCGGAGTAAGTCAGTCAAAAAGCTTTCGTCCTCGGCGGCCCGGTACACATCAGCATTGTGCCGGGCGAGGTGTGGGCCGCGTTTGTTACTCTCTACCAGTTCGAGCAGGCAGTCTTCCCAACAGGTACGTAACACAGGCTGATAGAGTCGATGCACGTTCGACTGTCCAATAATGACCGCTACGTAATCCGACTTTTCGGTCAGCGGCTCAAAGGCTAACTCTTCGATACTTTTCAGCCGGTCGTAGCACGACTTTTTGACCGTTAAATGATACTCAACTTCCCCACGACGCGGCTTCTGAATCCGTAGTGCCTGAAAAAAATTAATATTGGCGGTAATGGATGCTTTATCGGGCTTTACGACAAAGGCCAGCCGGGCGTCGCCGTTGGGTAGATTGATAATGTCGATGAGTTCTTTCAGCAACCCAAAAAACCGCCGGACAGCCTCAGGATGGCCGATGTCACGAATGCGTTCGATGAGGGGTTGCTGGTAGTCGGCGATCACGGAGAAAGGCAAATTTTCGTTTGCGAAAATACGATTTTTTGAGTGTTTTGCAGCAGATTAACCTTTACATTTAGCCAGGTAAAGTTGGATTAAGAATAGACAGCAAACTTACGAATACCGTCAAAATTGTTTTCTGGGAAGACAATGGCTCCTGGCTGGGCTATTTGCAGGACTATCCAGATTATTGGACACAAGGCGAAACGCTTGACGATTTAAAAGAACATTTAAAAGATATGTATCAGGATATTACGAGCGGCCTTATTGCTGGTATTGGTATAGCCCGACAGATTATCAAAATGCTTGGGAATGAGACGAAGTGATATGCCGTTTTTACTTCAACAACCCGCTTCTATAAAGTAAACATGGCAGTTGCTTTAGCTTCTACTCCTATTTTCTTAAAAATCCCACTTTTATTACCCTGTGGTTGAAAGATGCCTATCAATAACTGCTCAAAAATCAAAGCTTTGTTTTCTTTTGAGAGGTCATTTGTGGAGAAACTAATAAGTTGATCAATTTCATCCAGATCAAAACACACTGTTCTTATTTGATGCGTCTGTTCCTCAAGCATTCGATATAGGCCGCTTGCCTGAGAAGATGTTTCCTGAAACTCTCTTCTTAGGCGTTCGCTAAAAGTGCCCCACTTACCTTTCACTGTTTGACCAATATATAAGATTTCATTGTCGCTGTGGTGTATGTAAACTCCTCGTGAATTAGCGTAACTCCCTAAACAATCTTTTGTCCAACGTCCCCCTTTTCGTGAAACATACATTGAGCATCCTATTGCTAAAATGGCTTCTTTTTCGGGGATATCAATAGAGATTTTTATAAGAGATTTGTAAAGGTCTGCTTCGTTTATACCGCTCTTTTAAATCCTCCTGTGTGTATAAAAATTTATTAATTTGTTCGTAACGAAGATAACAATTCTTACGCCTAACTAACTCCCGATACTCACCACATCGGCAAATGCACTCATAATCAATCTTAGAAGGGCCGTAAATAAATGACTGGGTCAAACACCAACAATTCGCCATCGTCTCTTACCAGCACATTCCGATGATGCAAATCGCTGACAATAATCCCAAAATTTGAATTAATATAATCGTTATTCTGGAAAGCAACGAAATCGAACGGAAGCATATAGGTCGCTACTTCATCAGATGTGGCTCCTCTCACTCCACGTAAGGCTTTTTGACTGACAACTGAATGCAACGAATCATCTACCTCCATTAGCCCCAGAAATGTATAGCCCGTTTCGGGAAAGAGCCAGTTGTGCAACAGCAGGTTATGAAAATAACTCAGCCAGGTGCTGTAATAATTTAAATTATTCCGCTTGTAATAAACACCCAACTGAACATAAACCTGGTGTTCTGCGCCACCTTCTCCTCCCTGTGACTGCCAGGCATCGGTGAATGGCTCGGCAGGTAGCATCTTATTTGTAGAAATAGCCCATCTGCGAAGCAGTTTTTCTTCGCCTACACGTAAGGCCCGGTCCAGAGCTATTTTTTCGGCACGGTTTTGAGGGGTTGGTCCTTGAGCCGCTTTGCTTGATCGATGCACTCCTGCAATGACATCAAGGGCTGCTCGGAGACTTTCCTGATCATTTTTTTGCTCTGCTGCCGGTGGTACTCGTTTAGGTATGTAACGCTCTCCTCCATCTTGTGCTGACTCTATTTCTTTATTAACGGACATATAACCTAACAAGTTCTTCTTCAGCTTACGCCAAATAACTCCCGATGCTCACCACATCCGCGAACACACCCGAGGCTGTCACCTCCGCCCCCGCGCCGGGGCCTTTCACCACAAGGGGCCGCTCTTTGTAGCGTTCGGTCGTGAACGAGACTATGTTGTCGGCGCCGGTGAGTTGATAGAACGGATGCTCCACATTCACCGACCGCAGGCCGATGCTGGCTTTGTTATTCTCAAAACTGGCCACAAATCGCAGTTTCTCGCCCTTTGCCTGGGCTTCGTTCAGCAGATTTTCAAAGTAGGCGTTGTTGCGCTCCAGTTCCTCAAAAAAGGCTGGGATTGTGGGAGCCGCCAAACACGATTCGGGCAGCAGATTGGTGATGGTGACGTCTTCTGGTTCCAGCGGGAAACCGGCCTCGCGGGCCAGGATCAGGATTTTTCGGGCTACGTCCTGCCCACTCAAATCATCGCGTGGGTCGGGTTCGGTGTAGCCTTTTTCTTTGGCCTCGCGGACAACCTCAGCAAAGGATTTACCGGGTCCGAAAGTGTTGAAAATGAACGACAACGTACCGGATAGAATCGCTTCGATTTTCAGAAAACGGTCGCCGGCGGTCATTAGCCCCTGCACGGTATTGATAATGGGCAGACCGGCGCCCACGTTGGTCTCATAAAGGAATTTGACACCCCGATTCAGGGCCGTTCGCTGCAGCCGCCGGTATTCGCTATACGGCCCGGAGTTGGCCACTTTATTCGGCGTCACGACCGAGATGTTGGCATCTAACAACGACTCGTAGAATTGCACGATGTCTTTATCCGACGTGCAGTCGATAAACACCGAGTTGGGCAGGTTGTACTCTTTGATTTTCTCGACAAAAGCCGGTAATGATGTCGTGACGCCTTCGGTCAGCAGCCGTTCGCGCCAATCGTCCAAAGAAACGCCTTTTGTATCGAGCAGCATCTTTTTGGTATTGCTCATGCCCACCACGCACACCTTCAGCAACTTCTCCGAACGCAGAAATTCCGATTGGTCGAAAATCTGTTTCAGCAGTGTTTTGCCAATCAGCCCCGTGCCCACCAGATACAGATTCAGCACCCGCGCTTCGGACTGGAAAAAGATGTTATGCAGCGAGTTAAGGGCTTTGGAGAGGTTATTTTTGTTGATAACCACCGAGATATTTATCTCCGACGACCCCTGCGCTACGGCCACAATATTGACCCCGTTTTTACCCAGCACGGAGAACAGTTTCCCGGCAATACCGGAGCTTTTCTTCATGCCCTCGCCCACCGTTGCAATGACTGATAAATCGCGTTCGATGGCGATGTTGTCGATGTGGCCATGTTCGATTTCCTGGGCAAATTCAGCGTCCAGAATGGCCTTCACATTCTCGGCCCCGCGCGGGTCGATGGCGAAGCAGATGGAGTGTTCCGACGATGCCTGCGAAATGAGAATCACGCTGATTTTGTGGGCAGCCAGTACGCCAAATAACTTCGCCGACACGCCTGCTACGCCAATCATACCCGACCCCTGCACGTTCACAAGGGCAATGTCGTCGATGCTCGAAATACCCGTTATGGTATACTGTCGGCGGTCAGCGGTGCGGCTAACCACCGTTCCCTCGTGCGTTGGGTTAAAGGTGTTTAACACGCGAACGGGAATATTGCGGGCAAAGGCCGGTTGCAGACTCGGCGGGTAAATCACTTTGGCGCCAAAGTGACTGAGTTCCATCGCTTCGGCGTAGGTGATGGTCGGGATGTTGAAGGCGTTGGGCACCTTGCGCGGGTCGGCGGTCATCATGCCGTTGACGTCGGTCCAGATGTCGATGATGTCGGCATTGAGAGCCGCGCCGATAATACTCGCCGTATAATCGGAACCACCCCGACCGAGGGTGGTCGTTTCGTTTTTCTCTGTGGAGCCAATAAAGCCCGTAATCATCTGCAAGTCAGTTGACTTAGCAAAATATTCCTGAACCAATTGGTTTGTCAGCGTATAGTTGACTTCGGCCTGCCCGAACTGCGTGTCGGTTTTGATAATCCGGCGGGCGTCGCAGTATTGGGCTGGGATACCCCGGCTTTTTACGCATTCGGTAATGACGGTGGTAGACAGGCGTTCGCCGAAGCTGGTAATGAGGTCGTGAGTACGGAGAGTAAGTTCGCGGATGAGCGAGACGCCCCGCAGTAAATCTTCGAGTTCATTGATAATTCCCCGAATGTGAGCAAATACTTTGCTCTGCTCCTTCACCGGAATCAGGGCTTTGACGACGTTGAAATGCCGGTCTTCAATCCGCCGGACGAGTTCCATGTAATCTGTTTCGCCGGTGATGGCCATGCGCCCAATTTCAATAAGCTGGTTGGTAACGCCCCCCATCGCCGAGAAAACAACGGCTATTTGATCACCGTTTTGGCGGTGACTATCAATGATTTGGATAACTTGTTTGATGCTCTCGACCGAGCCAACCGATGTACCACCGAATTTAAGAACCTGCATTTGTAAGGGCGAATGAGTGAATGAGTGAATGAGCGAATAAATATGCCGCTCTTCACTTTGTTTCCAGAAGTCGTTGATGAGGGTAGTTTTGGGTTGGCAAAGATAAGGCAAAACAACAGCTTGGTCGATACGCCCCTGGTTTTGGGCAAGCAAAAACCCGGCCTGTTTTGACAGAGCCGGGTTGGAGATGCATCGCAACTTCTTCAATTTGTTTACTTACCAGTTGGATGCAAGTTGGTACGAAGAGAAGAAGACAGCCGGATCAATAAAATCCCCCTCTGCTCTTGAAACACTTCCATAGCCCCAATTTCCTGATGGTAAGCTTCCCTTCTTTGGCTTAAAAACCCCAAGATGAAGATGAGGAGCATACTTGCCCGAGTTATAAAACGGAGCCGTTTTAGCTATAACCTGACCAGCATTTACCCAGTCTCCGCTTCTAAGATTTACGGTATAGGTCAATGTCGGGTAATTATCTTTCCAAGTGTCTGCATTATGTCCATATAAAACATATACAGGGCTACCATTTGTTAGACGATACTCTATCCACAGACATGGACCATTTTTTGTAGGATTAAGTGCACCAAAACCGCCAAAAGAAGGACCTGAGTATGAGTGTACACGTCCTCTTCCTACACTTTTAATACTTGTACCTACATCACTTTTATAGTCAATCCCTACATGTGTGCCATTATTAGCATAAACATTAAAGCCCAATACTTGAGTCATCTCGTTCAAAGGTTTAGAAGGAAGATTATTAACCGCCGTCACCCGAACTGGATTACTGAATAACTTTTTCCCACTTTTTGGCAGGTAGATAACGGGCCATAAGTCATAAGAACCGCCTGGGAAGGTGGCTGTGATGGCAACGTCGATATACCAATAGCTGCTTTGTGTTATTTGCGCCTTACCCCATTCTGAGCCGCATATACCTCCCGAACGAACATAGGCCACGCCCACTTCGCCAAAAATCGCCTGGTTCTGGCACCGTTCAATTCGTATCGTAATCTGACCACCGTTTTGATTGATAACTTTAGCGCGAAGGCCCGGCATAAAAACATCAGGCGAACAGTAGCCGTTGCTACTCGGGCACCCTGTGTAAACACCTTTGGCCGGACTGACGGTGTAGCTAACGGCGGCTGCACGGGCCGCGCTGGCTGGAGACGCACTCCTAATCGGGACACTTGGCGGCAGAGGACTGTCCTGACGTTCACAGGCTGGCAGTGAGAGCAGCATAAACCAGCAGACAACGGCCGAAAATGGCCAAAACGTGGATGAAAACGTTACTTTTTTCATTGAATTAAGATTGGTTTAAAGTTGGTTTAATTAGAAATAGCTTCCCGTGCTTCCCCGCTGTGTTGCAACTCACGCCAAAGGGTCTTGGTGGCCGTTTGCGCTGGCAGCAAATTCAGGTGTCGGCAGGCCAGCAGTACGGCCTCGGTTAGTTGAGCATGACCAAATGAGTTCAGGTGGCAGCCGTCGGGCAACAGCACCGAGTCGAGCAGGTTTAGCGACCGGAACGAATCGATGACCGTCGCATCGGCAGCCTGCGCCTGTTTCACAAACATCGCGCTTGCCATTCGACGCAGTTGGTTCATCAGCTTGTCCTGAACGGGCATGGGCGTTACCAGAATAACCCGTTTTCGGTAGGGATTCAGATACATCAGCATTTCGGTGAGCATCCGCTCCATGTAGGCCAGCCGCTCGATTCGCCCAAACCGGTGGGCCAGTTTCAGGGTTGCCTGTTTGCCCCACCGACGCAGACGGGCAACATACCCGTTGGGTTCACAATAGGGCTGGTGCACGTAGTCCGCCGTTTTCAACTTCTCGTGAAACCAATGCACCGATGCAGGCCTGGTTTGGTGGTTGAGTACGATATGCCCGGCATACACTTCCAAACTCTGGTCGGCCGGAAGGGGCTGAAACAACTCCCTGAAATAGCTGTGAATAACCTCATAATGACCTAACTGCAACAGGATCAGGTCATACTCGCCCAATTGTGTGCCCAAGTGAGCCAGCAGCGGCCCAATTCGGCTCATTTTGGCCGGTGCGTAATACTCAAGGGTTATCTCTGTAGTGGATTTGCCCAGTTCCTGGGCCACTTGCTGCACAAAGCCCTTCCCAAAGTCAACCCCAAAACCATAGGTGTGGCAGCCACCGATAACAAGTAGTTTCATTTTAGGTCCGTGAATAACAGTTGAAATAAGAATCGAACCGGTCCGAGCGGCTGCCCGTCTTGTGGTTTGTTCGTTAAGCTGGCCGAAATAGCTCGCCCCTGGTTCCGCAGAATGATGAAAGCGATAAGCGAACGGGATCGATTACTCTTCATAGGGAGATGTGTCATAGGAATATGCGGTTTATAGTGAGAATTAGTGCGTTAAAGAAGGAGTAGCCAGGACATTATGGGCACAGCAATGCCCGGCCATCCTGTTTTGGGTGGATAAAAGTTTGGAAATGCAGGAACTTTGATTGGAAACTTTAGGGAGTTACGTGGCTATTTTCTCAATAACACTTTAGTGCTGAGGACCTTATTTTGGGTTCGGTTAATTACCCGCACATACACAAAGCCAATGATCTGTTTATCAGGCAGTTCAAAACTTTTTTCCTGAAATTCAGCCACGCTGCCGGTATGGGTTTGGAGTGGGGTTCGACTGGTCTCATCAGTTAAAAACTGTATAGCTACCTCGTCAGTATCCGGGAAACCCGTGAACCGGAGGGAAATCTGGCCGTCATTGCTGGGGTTTGGATAAACGCTAAAGCTGGGTTCAGCTTCGATTGGTTCAGAAGCGGCTTCGCGGGCGGAGGAGTTGTTGCCGCTTTTTACGCCAATTGCGTGAGGAATTTCTCGCCACCGGTCTACTATAAATTCCTTGTTGATTGAATAATACTTACCCAAGATATATTCTTTATCGCCCTTGTTTTCATCATAGCCCATGAATTTAGTGGAACCTCCACCATCCAGTATTATCATTTCTGAGGCACCAAAGCCTTCCAATACCTTTTGAGATTCATCGGCTGTAAGGCTCTCAGCAGTCAATATTAAAATAATTTCATTTCCATCCTTACCGTCATAATCGGCAACGCCTAAGTAGGTACGTCCCTGTGATTCGTCACGTTGCACTTGAGCCGTCTTATCGTACCCAACTATTTGCAAAGGAGGGAAATAAGACTGATTATTACTCAAGTAAGGCATTTTTTTATTCAGACATTCATAGAAGCATTCTATAGTTGCTGTTTTATTGTCTGTTTTGAAAATACTCAACTTAAACGTATTTCCTTGACCTATTTTTTCTCTTTCTGCTCCTGTAGAAATTAATTTTTCGTCAACTAAAGGAAAAGATAAAGCTGTGGGCTCTGTATAAGATTTAAAGTAGGCGCCATTGACTACAGAAAAAGCAGACGCGTTATTTTTTTTAAAATCTTTCCAATGGTTCTGAATAGATTCCCTATAAAAATAGAAGTTATCTTCACCAAAAACACCATCTTTACTAACCCATAGTTCTTTATCGCCGTAGAGAAATTTGACACTTCCCCCTCTACTTAAATCCACAACCTGAACATAACTATTTTGTGAACTATGTTTATAAAGCTTCACGCCAGGCTTTGATAAGGTTTCTTTATATGCCGATGGCACCCATGATTTTGGTAATGTGACCTGTACAGCACCTGACCAATCGCTGTAGGAGTTTCCACACTTAGTTCGTACAAGAACCGAATAAGCTGTGCCCTGAGTTAGCCCCGTAAACGTTGTATTAACCAATGCAACACTATTAGTAGGTTGTGTAACAGATTGGGTTGATAGTATTTGCCCGTTCGCATTTTTTACTTGAAACTCATAGCCATTTGCTCCGGCTACACTATTACCCGATGCTACGAATGATGAAATCTTGACATTCGATACCGTTAAATTGGCGGGAAAGAGGCATACAACCGGCGCGGACTCAGCCACGCTAAACGTATATACTCCGCTCTCGGCATTGGTCGAACCGCTACGTTCTACCCGCACAACCCAACGGTAGGTATGCCCATTCTGAAGGTTCTGTACAACAGTTTCGTTTACGTTGCTCTTATTGGCATAATCCCAGATTGTGGTGTTTGTGGTCAGGTCTACTAATCGAACAGCATAGGTCGCCACACCGTCAGTATTATTTTTGTTCCAGCGCAGGGTCGTACTGGTAGTGCCAGCCGGTAAAATCAGAGCGTTGGTGGGCGCGGTCGGAGTAGGTGCAACAAGGGCCGCTACCGGTGGGGGCGTTGGTGGAGCGATGCCTCCTACCTTAAACGTAAATGCCCCGCTTTTAACGCTGGTCGAGCCAGCACGTACTGCCTGTACTATCCAGCGGTAGGTTTGCCCCGGCTGAATGCCCGTCACAAAGGCATAAGCCTGATCGCCAACAGATTTATAATTCCAGTCGCCTAAAACGGTTCCCGTAGCATTATTGACAATCTCAACCGCATACGTGGCGGAACCGGTTTCGTTGTTCTTACGCCACGATAGGCTAACTGAAGGCATTTGTGCCAGACTTTCTCCATTGCCGGGGTACGTGAGGGTTGGGGTGTTGAGCGTAACGGTGGCAGGGGCCTGTATGCTAAAGGTCCATTTTTCAGACTGTTTGGTTATCGCGCCCGGCGCTGATACCGACACCTGCCATTCATACGTTTTGCCCGCCATTACCGAAATGTTAGCGATGTTAACCAAATCAGCAGGTTCGCTGTCTAAGCTACCTAGGTCTTTATTGACAATTAAAGCCCCGCCTTTTTCCCACATTTTGAGGTTATAGTTTTTACCCGTTATGCCTGGATTAGCTCTAAAAAACGATAAGCTTGTGGTTGCATTGGTCGAGACAAATGAACTCGGGAAAACCTTATTATTTGTTGGATAGCTCAAAACAGGCGTTTCTAAGTTGGCAGCTACACCACCCACGCTAAACGTTTGAGGGGCCGTTTCGGCATTTACATCACCAAATACGGCAACACCGTCCCGAATCAAAACGGCACCCACCACAAACCGGCAACTATGGCCCGGTTGTAGGTTCCTGACCGTATAATTAGTCATTTCGCCTAAGTCAAGATAAGGCTGAAGCGTTTGATTGCTGGTTATATCCACTGCTTTTACGTAGTAGTGCGTACCGGCAATATTTCCATTGGCATTCCATTGGAGCACGACGCTCTGGGTAGTAGAGGGAAACGGCTGGCCCGGTGTAGGAGCCGTGACGACGGGCATTCTGACGGGCGAAGTTGTAACAACAAACGGCGAGGCCCAGGACCGGGCAGTAGAAATTGTAGTGCCATAGAGTGACCTACTACCCGTAGAGAACGTCAACTTAACGGATAGACCTACGGCTTTCTGGCCCGCCTGATACGCTTGTTCGGCTATCGTAGTTCCGCAAACACCATCTACTTTGATATAGGCAGTACCGGGTTGGCTAAAGGCAGTGCCATCGGCTTTTTTAATACTAACAGAAAGTCTGTCGCCCAGCAGACTTGACATTTCAACGACGATAATACCACTCTGGTGTTTGGATGTGCCACATACATCACCCGCAGATGTGCCTGTGGAGGAAGGTGTGGTTTGCCCTTTACCCAACGACGTCTGATAAGCATACGGTTGAGCAACAGCTACCTGTATCAACAGCAGCAGGGCGGCAAGTAGGCGTATGAAGCGATTGCCTGTAATAGGTTTCATAAAGCGAATTTGTTTATACACTGTAGTCTAAACTTCGCTTCAAAGAAAATACATTTTATCCGGGGAAATCCAAAAAGGAGGTAAATCAGGATTTGCAAATGTATTTTGTCCACTGTCGGCTTAAAAAGATTATATAAAATGTACACGGAACATTCATCCCATGCGAAAGAGACATCCATTCAGGAGTTATGGCAACAGTCTAAACGGAAGATTAAAGAAGCTTACTGGAAGAAAATTTATGTGCCCCGTGAGCAGAGTGGCGAGAAAGGATACGGGATTAATTTTGAAAAAGACCTGGTCACAACCACCTTTATAGATGCCTTTGCGGTGGCCTTCGAGGAAGAAATAAAGAACAATGTCGAACGTCTTGAAGCGGAGGGCAAACCCTTACCTAAAGTAAGGCAATGGTCGATAGATGTAACGTCGTTATCGAAACACTTTAATCCCGCCAGTCCGCTAAGGAATGTAAAGGATGGAACCCTGCACTTATATTGTTTATACCTCGGCTATGATAGCTGGGAGGATTTTCAGGTGAAAAACCACTATCAGCTATGGCTGCAGTCGCTGCCTGCCCATCGTCGCTGGTGGATAACTAACAAAGCGCTTGTTATTGGCAGCCTCGTTTTATGCCTTAGTGCCATAGGCGGGTACATCTACCTTCAATCGCAGAAACCTACTGATGCCGAACTATTTGAACTGATTCAAAAAGCTAATCAGGCAGAATATGGGGCTTATAAAACACTTCCCGTAATCGACAGTTCATCCATCGACCAATGCTTTTTTCCTGGAATCGCGAAAAGAAGAATTACGAAGATTTTGAAGAAACATGCTCAGATAGGCAGGATTTTAATCGACACGCTAAATGCCTCTGGCGCACGCATCGTTGATTTTCAGGTTATTAAGTCTAACCGCAACCGGGCTACCGTAAGAACGGAAGAATACTGGCACCTGAAGTGGTATAATGTTAACCAAAAAACATTTGAAAAAGAATACGAACGCGTAGACGAACAGGAATATGAATTAGTGAAACAAGATAATCATTGGAAAATAATTGATAATCCCCACATCAAAAAACCCATAAATGTGCCAATAGATAAGTTGGCAAAACGGATATAGCATTTACTGATTCACGACCCACCAGCCCGCGCCGATGGCCAGGGCATCTTCGGCTATGGCAACCAATGGATCGGGCAGGTTTTTCTCGTGGGTTAGCCAGTGGCGTAGCTGAAAAAAGGCAAATGTTCCGGCAACGGCGCCCAATGCGCTCACAATTGCTCCGTAGGCAAGCGGTTGCCCATCGGCTTCCGTAAGCGCGGCTCCACATAAGGCTCCCGATGCAATCCGGCCCGACACCTGCGGGAAAGCCGTGCGGTTGGGGGTTTGGGGTAGTTTATCGCCAACCAGTTCGCCAGCAGCCAGCACCGCAAAGATGGTTGCTGTTTTGGCCGAGGTCATGAACTGAAGGGGTGAATCGGGCAGTTGGTTCGGCGTTGTGTGCGCCAGTTTATGGCTCACCAATGCGGGGGCCATCATGCTCCGCATTCCGGCAATGACGCCAATCCCGAAAGCGTTGAGGTACGTTTTACTCATTGGAAGTTTTGGTTAATAGTGATTATCAGGCCTCAGCGGCTTTGGCTTTCTGGGGTTCTTCGGCCTGTCGTTGAGCCGTATTTTTATCGGTGTATTTCCGGGCTTCTTCGGGCAGGCGCAGCGTCCACCACACCACAAAGACCGAAGACAGGGCGCAGAAAATAAACGGAGCCATCATGCTCACGCCCGACAGCAGCGTATTGGCTAAGGCCGTCACGAAACTGGCCAGCCCGCCCAGCGCCTGAATGTTACCGAACGTTTCGCCCTGCCCTCCTCCTTCCTGGGTTACTTCGGTCAGAATACCGCCAATCAGTCCACCAACCAGCGAAACCGTCAGCGCGTCGATGCCCGCCACAACATACAGCAGTGTAACCGACGACTCCGAAAAACAGTAGCCTATTTGCAGCGCGATACTCAGCAGAACGATGCCGATAATGGTTTTCCGTTTGTTGATATGACTGATAATGTACCGAAAGAACACGCTGTTGGCCAGAAACGATAAACCGCCGAAATACAGAAAGAAGTAGGCCGTGTCTAACGGCTCCATTGCCAGATCGCTCTGGGTCAGGAAAGCCACAAAAAAAGCATAATACCCAAATCCAAGCGTGGCCAGCATGTTCAGGATAAAGATTGGCTTAATCCCCGGTAACTCTTCGTCAGACTTGGCTAACTGATCCCATAGTGTCTTGATTTTCAGCGCGCTAATGGCTTTATCTTTCAACTCACTGAATTTGGGCTTTTCTTTCGGCTTATCATTCGTCTCCCTGAAAAGAAGAGCCAGCCCACTATTCAACCCGCCCAGAACGAGAATCAGAATCACCAACGGCAGGGCGTCGTGGCGGGCATTGTTTGAGGCCAGCAACAGCAGTGCGCCAAACATGGGGCCAATGAAGGCGCCACCCCCAGCGATGAAACTCATCATACCCGAATATTTAACAAGTTCCTCGCCTTTTTTTATGTCTGCAAGGGACGAACGCAGGACGGCATAGAGACCGTTCGTAGCCCCTTTGGAAATCCGGTTCGACACGTAGCCCCAAGCCTGAACCGGCAGCAACAGAAACGACGACAGCAGCGAGAAAATGGTAGCAGCGATAGCGGCCGGCCGGCGGCCAACTTTATCGGACCAGTGGCCAATGGCGGGCGAAAACGCCAACTGAACGGCCAGCATCAGGGCGGTTCCGCCGGTAAGCCAAACGGATTTGGCGGGCAAATCTCCTACGAACTTAATCAATAAAGCACCTAAGGCACCAGCCGCAACAACATCTATCAGGGCAATGGCAAAAATCAGGAGTAACCGTCGGTCTTTAAGCATAACGTTGAGCGACAAACCATCAGAACTTGCGTCAATAGTTTAGAAGCTGTTTGAATTAATTTCTTTGGGCTGAAAACGCGGATTTCGGCCTTATACTTCGTTACTTTTTCGGTCCGTAGCTTTGGCTACGCCCCTTAAAAGTGCCTCGTCTAAGCCCGGAATCCACTGTTCTCAGTCTCAAATCAATAACTCAAACAGCTTCTTATACTACCCGTTGTTGCCTAAAAATGATTTGCCCGGACGGCCAAAAAAGCTAAGGATGTTCATAATCAGGCTAAATCTATTTGAATAGTCATATTCTGACTATTCTATGCCATAAACCCACTAAAATGGTAGCCCCATTCCCTTTCTACTGTTTCTCATTGCCTCCGCAGTCGCATGACCTGCCCGCCACCCGATGCCAGTTTCAGCGTCAGCACGTCTGTCCGGCCGACGGTGCGCGTTTGCTGCGTCAGGTGGTTAGGATTCAGGGCAACGTCGGGGGCGTCGGCATACAGTTCGGCGGAGTAGGTACCTTCGGGCAGAAAGTCCAGTTTGATAGACAGGTCGCGGGCGGTTGAGTTGGTGATGCTGCCCACAAACCAGTCGGTGCCCCTGCGCCGGGCAATAGTTATGTGCTGGTCTACCTCCGCTGTCAGTACGCGCGTTTCGTCCCAAATGGTTGGCACCTGAGTCAGAAAGGAAAATCCCGGCTGACCTTTGTAGGCATCGGGATAGTCGGCCACCATGCCGAGGTAACTTTCCAGCACCACATACATCGCCATGTGGTGGCAGCGGGTGCCGTGCATGAGCGGGCGGGTGTACTGAATTTTGTACTGGCTATCGGGAACTGCCCGGAAACCGCCGAGGTGCATATCCATCGGTCCGGCCAGCAACCGCGTAAACGGAAACGAAAGGTCATGGTCGGGCGTGGCCAGGCCGCTCCATTTGCAGGTTTCGTAGTTGAGCGTTGCCTCGCGGGTTAACTCATTTGGGTAGGTACGGTGCATTCCGGTTGGTTTGTAGGCTCCATGAAACTGAATGTGCAGTTTATGCCGGGCCGCCGAGCGCAGAATCTCGTTTTGAATGTTAACCATTTCCTGATCATCGCGGTCCATAAAGTCCACCATCAGGCCGCTAAGCCCCCATTTTTCATACTGCGTGAAAACCTCTTCCAGTTTCGGGTAAAGGGCCGTCCAGAACACCCATACCCGAATGCCCACGCCCCGTTTGTGGGCGTAGTCGCACACCTGCTGCATATCCAGCCCCGGCACAGTCTTCGCGGCATTAACGTTCGGTCCCGGTACAAACCCGGCCCCGTCGTTAACATACCACTCGTGCAACCCATACTCAACCACCGAATGGTACTCGATGTGGTTGTCGGCGCAGAAATCAATGTAGTATTTCTGGGTCTCAAAGTTGTTGCCGGGGGCAAAACTTGTGTCGGGCGTGACGTTCCCATTCCACCAGGGGAAGGTCGTTTTGCCGGGTTTTAGCCAGGACAGGTCCTTAATTTGGCACGGCTCGTTAAGACTTGTGAGGATATTCGACTCGATGAGGGTACCAACGCGGTCGCCAATGAGCAGCACCCGCCAGGGTGTTTGGTGGGGTAGAACGGCCTTTACCTTAGTCTCTTTCTGATTGGGCAACGGCGAAAGCTGACTCATCAAAACGCCCTTCTTTTTCGTCAGATACATCCCGGCATAATCGCTCAGGGCAGCTTCGGTGATGGCCAGATACGTTTTGTCGGGAAACTCGAAGAGAGCGGGCATGTCCATCAGCGTATCGTTTTTAATACTGCCGAGTGGAATGGTCGTGTACAATCCTTCGTGTGAGGTAGTGAAGTTGGGCAGAAACAGGGCGCGAACAGTAGGGTTCTGCGCCAGCCGGAAAGTCGTATTCTCGTCGGTCAGCGTATAGGACGACCAGTTTGGCTGCTTCGGAAACTGGTACCGAAACGCGACGCCATCATCGAAAACCCGAACGACCAGATTGATTTGCCGCCCCGGCTGCGTCTTTTCACGTAAGGGAATAACGACCTCCCGGCAATGGTTCCGCACCGATTTCGCCTTCCCGACAACCAATTCATACGTCTCGTCAATTTCCCGGACAATAGGCTTTTGCGTCATCAGATTTGGCCCGAACAAGCCACTTCCCTGAAAGGCTATTGTTAGTTCAGATGGCTCGATGAGGGTCTTTTTATCGAAGGTGATGGTATAAGCCGGAGCCGCTTTCGCCTGGGTGAGCACAAACACAATTCGTCCATTGGGCGATGCCAAACGCAGAACTTTCTGGGCCAGAACGGGGCTTGTCATTAACGCACAAATCAATACACACCAACGCAGTGAGTTCATAAGTAAGGTGGTTTGAGAACGCTATTTTGTAAAAATAGCCATTTATGCAAAGTCAGCTATAAATCCAAATTTAACCAGTTGTCGTACATGCAGTAAGTCGTCCAGAAAAAGACGGCCTTTTTCGACACTTAATAACTCGACGTTTATGAGTAAGCAACAGCATTCATCGGGATTACCTATGCTGCCCGGTCAGTTAGAGCCGGTTAGAGTGGGGCGCCGATTGTTTCTGCGGTATG
Organism: Spirosoma areae; assembly: GCF_054781775.1. Lineage (NCBI taxonomy): Bacteria > Pseudomonadati > Bacteroidota > Cytophagia > Cytophagales > Cytophagaceae > Spirosoma > Spirosoma areae. The sequence continues at coordinate 39,337 of NZ_BAAGTT010000034.1, forward strand.
CAGGAGCCTTTGCAGCAGGCGGAGCCATTCTGGCTTCGTGCAAAGAAGGCGAAGAAAACCCGACTACCGTGATGGCACCGGTTGATTTAGGCACCGGCGACTTCGGTATCCTGAACTACGCCTACGCGCTGGAACAGTTAGAGGCCGCTTTCTATACACAAGTTATCGCCACACCCTATAGTGGCATGTCGGATGCCGAGAAAACAATCCTCACCGACATTCGGAATCACGAAATTATTCACCGTGAGTTTTTCAAGGCTGCTCTCGGCACGAATGCCATTGGTGCCCTCACCCCTAATTTCGGTGGCATCAATTTTGGCGACCGGGCCAGTGTTCTGGGTACGGCCAAAGCGTTTGAAGATTTAGGCGTATCAGCCTATAATGGCGCAGGACCCCTTATTAAAGATATGGGTTATCTGGGCCTGGCCGGAAAGATTGTCTCGGTCGAAGCGCGGCACGCAGCCGCCATTCGCGACTTGCTGAACCCAAAATCAGCCGATTTTGCCGGCGACGATGTGGTAGCACCCACGTCGGGGCTTGATAAAGCTGATTCGCCAGCGGTGGTACTGCCCATCGCGCAGACGTTCGTGAAAACGCAGATTACGGCCACCAATCTTCCCAAGTAAACCTGACAAATCACCATGAATCTCGTTAAAATAATTTCTGACATTGAGCAGACGGACCCCGAAGTTAGTGAGCGGTATAGCTTCTACTCGCGCCGGAACCTGCTCAAATTTGGCTCAAACTTAGTGGCAGCGGGTATTCCAACTCTTGTGGCTGCCAGCCTCAACAAAGCCCTTGCCCAGGCGGGTACGCCCTCACCGGCGGCTATCGAGGTACTTAATTATGCCCTCACGCTTGAATATTTGGAAGACGAGTTTTATCGCCTGGGTCTGAACTCGGCTGGCCTGATTCCGACCGGCGACCGAACCATTCTGGCGCAAATCGGCAAACACGAAGCGGCTCACGTAGCCCTGCTGAAAGGCGCTTTAGGCGCGGGTGCGGTGGCAAAACCGACTTTCAAGTTTGCGGCCGGAACGTTTACCAACTACATGACATTTCTGGCCACTGCCCGCGCTTTGGAAGATACAGGCGTAGCGGCCTACAAAGGGCAGGCAGGTGTGCTGATTAATGATAAGGGTGTGCTCCAGACGGCGTTACAAATTCACTCGGTCGAAGCCCGGCACGCATCCGAAATCCGGCGGCTCATTGGCCTGAAAGGTTGGGTATCCAATCCGATGCAGACTACGTTTACGCAGGGGATGGTCAATCTGAAAACGTTGCCGAATACAACGGGCTTTACAGACGACTCCTTCCGCGAAGCATTCGATGAACCGCTTACGAAAACAGAGGTATTAGTTATTGCATCGCAGTTTATGTGATAAGAACCTTTAATAGGGAGGCCGGGAAACCGGTAGGGTGACGGAAGGCATCGGAGATTTTCTCTGGTGCCTTTTTTATGTAGAATGGACAATGAATAATTGAACTATTACAAGCAACTTACGGTCTTCATTATCCATTCTACAGTATTCATTATCCATATTTGGGGCATGAAATTCCTACGCCTTCTTCTGAAAATTCTATTAGGCCTTGTTGGCTTCATCCTCCTGTTTCTGGCTGTTAGTCTGGCGCCGGTCGATGACACGCCCTACCGGCAGATGCCGTACTACGCCCAAACCAAACAGCGATTAGCGCAACTTCCTCCTCCGCCCGTAGCCCAAACACCCATCCGGGCGGGTTGGGCCAAAACGAACATTACGCCCCCCTACACTACACCCACGGGCGGCTATGGGGCGCGTCGCGGAAAACACTGGCAGATTGTGAGCGACTCGATTTTCGCACGGGCGATTGTACTCGATAACGGCGGCACAAACGTGGCCATTGTTGGTTTAGACCTGCTCATTACGCCCCCAACCGTAACCGAAGCCCTGAAAAAACGGTTGCCGGAAGTTGGGTTGCACTGGGAGAATGTGTACATGGGAGCCATTCATTCTCACAATAGCGTGGGCGGCTGGGCACCGGGGCTGGTTGGTCAGTTGATTGCGGGCGGCTACGACGAAAAACTTGTAACGCGCATTACGGATGGCGTATTGATGGCCCTTCGCAACGCTCAGACACATATGGCTCCCGTGACGGTGGGCTATGGTCAGACGGATGCCACCGACCATATCTATAACCGAATTGGGTTTTCTGGCCCAACGCAGCCCCTCGATGGTGCGATTCGCCTGCTGAAACTGAAGAAAACGAATGGCGAATCGGCTTTGCTCTGCTCCTTTGCCGGTCATCCAACTCTCTTTGAGGATGATATGGAGGAGTATCTGAGCCGCGATTATCCGGGGTCGCTGGTTGACCGGCTGGAGAAAAAGTCGGCAGATTTTGCGGTGTTTCTGGCGGGAGCAGTTGGCAGTACCGGCCCACAGGCGCGGGGCAAAACCGACTTTCAGGAGATTCGTAATTATGCGGGTGATTTAGCCCTTCGCATTGAACGCATCGTGCCCCAAATTCAGATGCAGTCCGACAGCACGCTGGCCATGCTGACCCTTCCGCTAAGTCTGCGCGAACCTCACCCGCGCGTGATTGGCAACTGGCGCGTTCGCCCGTGGCTGTTCTACGCCGTTTATGGCGACTACCCTTCCGACCTCAAAGCCCTGCGTATTGGCAAAACGGTATTGCTGGGCACACCCTGCGATTTTTCGGGCGAGTTCGTTGCTGACTTCATGCCATTAGCTACGCAAAAAGGGGTTAACCTGATGATTACCAGCTTCGATGGCGGCTACATCGGTTACGTGACCCCGGACCGCTACTACAACCGGCAGACCTACGAGACCCGCGACATGAACTGGTTTGGACCCTACAACGGGGCTTATTTTGAGGAGATGATGATGGGGTTACTGAAAAAAATGTGAGAAGCTATGCTTGTTCGCTTAACGATAGTACTTGCTCTGCTAATCAGTTTTCCTGCCATCGAAGCTGTTCGCCGACGTGTGTTTCCCAATGAATCATCCGCCGTTATCCGGATAAACCTGCTTGGCTACCGTCCCGGCAGTCCCAAAATTGCCATTTGGGGGAGCCTGACCGAGCAAACCATCACTCACTTCCAGCTCGTTGCTGAACAGACCAACCAGCCCATTCAGCAACTGTCGGCAGGGCGGGCGTTTGGCGGGTACGGACCGTTTCAGCAAACCTACCGGCTCGATTTTTCGGCTATCCAAAAACCGGGCCGTTACTACCTCCAAACCGACGATGGTACGCGTTCACCTGGTTTTCGTATTGCCGAGAATGTGTATGACGGCGCGGCTGACTTTTGTCTGCGCTACATGCGTCAGCAGCGAAGTGGCTACAATCCATTTCTACGCGATTCCTGCCATACCCACGATGGCTACACGATGTACGGCCCCATGCCCGACAGTACCCACATCGACGTATCGGGCGGCTGGCACGATGCGTCCGATTATTTGCAGTATGTAACAACCTCAGCCAACGCAACCTATCACTTATTGGCCGCCCTACGCGATTTCCCGGCGGCTTTCGGTGATAAACATCTGGCGAATGGGCTGGCGGGAGCAAATGACCAGCCCGACGTGCTCGACGAAGCCCGCTGGGGACTCGACTGGCTTCTGAAAATGCACCCTACCGACGACTGGCTCTTCAATCAACTCGCCGACGACCGCGACCATGCCGGGTTTCGGATACCCAACGAAGACGCCCTTTATGGCAAAGGTTTTGAACGCCCGGTTTACTTTGCCACCGGTCGGCCACAGGGTCTATTCAAGTACAAAAATCGGGCAACGGGTGTAGCGTCCACGGCGGGCAAAGTCAGCAGTGCGCTGTCGCTGGGGTATCAATTGATGCGTAATCGGTTGACCAACAATGCCGGACGGGATTACGCCAATAAGTTATGGCAACGGTCGCGCTCGGCTTACCAACTTGGCCTGAGTAAACCCGGCAATTGCCAGACGGCACCAGGCCGGGCACCGTATTTCTACGAAGAAGACAACTTCGCCGATGACATGGAACTGGCTGCCGTTGAGCAACTTAACGGTCTCGGTGCACCGGGCAAACAAGCAGTCGACTTACAGAAGACGGCGTTGGAATTTGCCCGGAGAGAACCCGTTACACCCTGGATTCTGAACGATACAGCCCGGCATTATCAGTGGTATCCCTTCGTAAATCCTGGTCATGCCGAACTTGCCAAACGGCTACCAGCCCATCAGCGAAAAACCGTCCTGAATTTTTATAAGCAGGGTATCGACATCATCTGGCAACGGGCGCGGCAAAATGCCTTTTACCGGGGCGTACCGTTTATCTGGTGCAGCAACAACCTCACCACTTCCTTTGCCACCCAGTGTTTGTGGTATCGGCAACTCTCCGGCGACCGTCAGTTTGCCGCTCTCGAGCAAGCCAGTTTCGACTGGCTGTTTGGCTGTAATTTGTGGGGAACAAGTTTTGTGTATGGTCTGCCTGCCAACGCCGATACGCCCGCCGACCCGCACTCGGCGTTTACGCGCCTGAAAAACTACCCGATTGATGGCGGCCTGGTCGATGGGCCGGTGCGGGGCAGCATCTACAACAAGTTGATTGGTATCACACTGTACCAACCCGACGAATACGCGCCTTTTCAGAGTGAAGCAGCCGTGTATCACGACGATTATGGCGACTATAGCACCAACGAACCCACGATGGATGGCACGGCCTCGCTGATTTATTTGCTGGCTGCTAAACAGGCTGAACGGCAAAAACCTGTCCGAACCGGCACTACGTTAAAAAAAACAAATCAACCCGTTCAAAAGCTGAATCAGAAACTACGCACCGACCCGAAGGCAACCTATTTTAAGGGGGCTAAAATTCGGGGTGATACAACCGTTCGCCGACTGGCGCTGGTGTTTACCGGCGATGAATTTGCCGATGGCGGCCCATCCATTGCCCGGACGTTGCAGAAGCATACCATCCGGGCTTCTTTTTTTCTGACCGGGCGGTTTTTACGAAACCCCGACTTTGCACTCTTAATAAAGCAATTGAGCCGGGACGGGCATTTCCTCGGTCCTCATTCCGACCAGCACCTGTTGTACTGCGACTGGACCAACCGCGATAGCCTGCTTATCACGCATAACCAATTTGAGGCTGATTTACAGGCCAACTATGCAGCTCTGGCACCCTTTAGCAAACCCACAAACCGGCTCTTTTTGCCGCCTTACGAATGGTATAACGATACCATTGCCGCCTGGACAAAGGCCGAAGGCATTCAACTTATCAATTACACCCCCGGCACACTGAGTCATGCCGATTACACCACGCCCGATGCCCGCAATTACCGTAGCAGCGCAGCCATTCTGCAATCCATTCGCGGGTATGAACAGAAAAATCGTAGTGGTTTAAACGGGTTTATTCTCCTGATGCACATCGGCGCGGCCCCCGCCCGGACGGATAAACTCTACGCGCATCTGGATGAACTGCTAACCGAACTTCAGCAAAAATCGTATCAGTTTGTGCGGGTCGATGAGTTGTGAGAACGGCTCAACTCGTTGGCTTGTCGGGCACGGGGGCCGATGCGTGGAACTCCTGATAAATCCGGTGCATGTACTGCTCTAACAGCGTCAGGATACGCGTCCGGTCGTCGGATTGAACAATAACGCCAACGTGGTACTCCTTCTTCATTCGCCACCAGATTTCCGGCTCAGTAAAAACCGCTAAATCAGGCCATTGATGCCGCGCTAAAGACACAATTAGTCCGGCATGTCCTGCCTTGTCGGCGGGCGGAACGTAATGCTCTTTTCGGGCCATGGCCACTTCGAGTTTAGCCCATTCGCGCCAGAGATTCACACCCGACGCGGCTTCGACCATCTCGGCAATGTGTGCTCCGCCCACCCGCGAGGCTGTTTCCAGAAAATACAACTCCCCGTCGTGGTCGCCCCGGATGTATTCAGAATGGGAAGCACTGTAGCGCATCCCAAAGGCTTCCAGAACCTGGTCGTTAATCTGGCCCAAAGCCGCCGTTTCGGGCGTATCGAGCGGCAGTGTGCCGGTGCGGAAGACCCCACCCCCATGCGCCACTTCCATCGGCGTAGCCAGGTACTGACTTACCCGCGTAAAGACTGCTTTGCCCTCTACCGACAGCGAATCGACATGATAGACCTTGCCCGGTTTAAACTCTTCGATGAGGTAATGATGCCGGTTTTCGCCCAGCAAATGAATAGCCGACCAGGCTTCGTCTAACGAATGTACCTTGCGAATGCCCGTCGCGGAGGCTTCCGAGCGGGGTTTGATTAGCCAGGGCGCTTCTGTTGTTTGCAGAAAGGCCGTTACGGTTTCGTCATGAAAAAGCGGACTGAAGTTCGGTACGCGAATACCAGCGGCAAAAGCCCGCGTCCGCATGGCTAATTTATCCCGGAAATAGCGGGCTGTTGTCTGTCCCATTCCGTCGATGCGGAATGTCTCGCGAATGAGCGCGCCTTTCTCCACGTCGAAGTCATCCAATGCCACCACCCGGTCAATCCGGCGGGAGCGCATGGCGTGCGACAGGCCCAGAATCATCTGTTCCAGGTCGTCGGGGGCATTGCTGGGCGAGGGCAGGAAGAAGAACTCGTCGATGGCATCGCGCGGCCAGTCGTCATGGGCAAGTTTCTGGTCGGTGAGCAGATAAACGGTGTTACCCAACTCCTTGCAGGCCCGCATAAAATCCTGCCCTTTCAAAAAAGTGGCAATGCATAGAAAAGACAACTGACTCATGGTATACGCTGGTGTTTTGCCAAAAAAGATACGGCCAACTAATTAAACAACGAAATTTTCTTACTGATTTCCGCCAGCTAACCGCCGTAAGTAAGCGATTAACAGGCGAATACCAAAGCCGGTCGCGTTTTTCTGCGAACCAAATTCTGTATCGGCAAAGGCGGTTCCGGCAATGTCCAGATGCGCCCAGGTGGGGTGTTTTCCCGTGAACACTTCTAAAAATTTGGCCGCGCTGATGGCCCCGGCAATGGGTTTGCCGCTAAAGTTTTTCAAATCAGCCACATCCGATTTTATATCCTCGCGGTAGTCGTCCCAGAGCGGTAATCGCCACAGACGTTCGCCGGTCTGGTTCGCGGCCTGAGTAAGTTGGGCGGCCAATTCATCATTCTGCGTGAATAGCCCGGCGGCATGGTAGCCTAAGGTCGAAATCACACTGCCCGTCAGCGTAGCTAAGTCAATCAACACATCGGGCTGGTAGTTGCGAACTATGTAGCCCAGCCCGTCGGCCAGAATAACGCGTCCTTCAGCGTCAGTATCAATGATTTCGATGGTTTTTCCGATGTAGGACGTAATCACGTCGCCGGGTTTGGTGGAGCGGCCATCTACGGCATTTTCAGTTGCGGGCACAATGCCAATGACATGAATGAGTAGTTTCAGTTTTGCCGCCACCTCAACTGTTCCAAGCACAGCCGCAGCCCCGCCCATGTCACTTTTCATGAGGTGCATATTGGCCGACGTTTTAATGGAAATGCCACCCGTATCGAACGTTACACCTTTTCCCACCAATCCCACTTTCTTAGGGTTTTCGATGCCAACGGGTTTATATTCAGCCACAATCAGCACCGGGGGCACATCGCTCCCCTGGCTCACGCTGAGCAACGCGCCCAACCCCTGTTGTTCGAGTTCGGCTTTGTTAAGTACGGTTACCTGATACTTGTACTGACTTCCCGACGCAACGGCCCAATCGGCTAAGGTTTGTGGGTTTTTGTAGTTGGCCGGGGCATTCATCAGGTCCAGCATTTGCCGATGGGTTTGGGCAATTGCTTCGGCGCGGGTCAGTGCGTCCTGTGCGGCTGATTGCTGGTCAGTGTCCACGTAAAGCGTCAACTGGCCCGCATCCGAAAAGAAAACCGGGGTTTCGGGTTTATCCGTCTGGTAGAGTTTAAGGTCATACCCGCCCCAGCGAACACCCAGCACAACGGCTTCGACAACGTCAGAGCCGAACGTGGTTAAATCAATACCGAGGTGACCTGGAAGTTTAGCTTTCTGCTCAAAAAAGAATTTCCGGAAGGCCTTCAGCCAGTCTATTTGTTGCGGGTCGGCACCAATACCAAGTAAATAAGTTTTTGTTCCGTCCGGGCTATAGAGCACCAGTGTCTCGTTGGCATCGGCCTTAAAATCGCGCTGAAGCACGGATGCTGGCATACCCAATTTGCCAGCCATTCCAGTAAGCTGGTCGGCCAGTGCGTCGGTTTGCACAATTGAACTAATGACGTCGCCCATAGCGGCAGACTGGGTAAGCAGGGTGATGTGCACGAGGGTCAATTTAGGTTGATGTTAATAAAATAACCATTCCACTGCTTTTGGAAATTCGCGGCTCCAGTGGGCTTCCTGATGCGTTCCGGTCGGGTCGACAGAGAGGTGCATATCAATGGAATTACCGCCATACTGCTGGCGGGCTAACGCTTCGTTGAAGCGCTGAATATTCGGCACCATATAGCTTGATTCTTTTTCGCCACCGTAGGCATAGACTTTCATCGGCACCGGTGCCTGAAACCGAATGGCGTCGAAGTAAATTTTAGGTGAAATCCAGAGTGAAGGCGAAAAAACCATCATCCGACCGAACACATCGGGGTGCATTAAGCCAGCGTAAATGCTAATCAGCCCACCCAGCGAACTCCCGCCAATACCCGTATGGGCCGCATCGGGCAAGGTGCGAAACGTCTGGTCGACAATGGGTTTTAACGTATCCCGAATAAACTCTAAATAGTACTGTCCCCGTCCCTTTCCGGCGCGGGTGCGATGAAGTGTAAATTCCTGAATGCGCTCGTCGTAGGCATGATCAATTGAGATCAGAATGACTTCGTGGTGATGCCGGGCGGCCAACAGGGCCATCTTCTGGTCAACTTCCCAACTTCCATACCCAACGCCCCCGCCAAACAAATTCTGGCCGTCGTGCAGATACAGCACCGGGTAGCGTTTATCGGTATGGTCATAATCGTGGGGTAACAGGGCATGAACCCTACGCTCCTGGCTAATACCGGGGACCTGAAACGAATCACCCAGGAGCTCTATTTTGGGCAGCAACTCCGGGTTGAAGGGCATGCCAAACCACCGCCAGTGGGGCACATAATCCTGTTTGGCAATAGCAGTGGATGCCAGTGTCCGGTTAGCAACCGACTCACCCGATGCGTCCAGTTCAACATGGTCCCAACCGCCACGGTTGTATTTGTATTCCAGTTTTTCGGGCAGCAATATGTCGTTGGGAAACTCATACACAAACTGACCCGGCCCGACGGGCTGCATCCGAAAGGTATCTAAATCTGAGAGCCAGTCGCAAAAATTGCCCGATATAAATACCGGGCGGTCGTCGCTGATGGTTGTCGTTAATTCTAAACGTATTGATGAAGACATACGTACAGAATCTGATACCGGGGCCAGTTGGTTCAGAAACTCTCCAAAAAAATGAGGAAGCCGGTGTACTACCCTACGCCAGCGCCCACTGTTCGGTTAATTGGTTGACCAGCGAAACTAACTGCTCGTATCTGGCGGGTTTTGTCAGGCATTGATTAGCCCCCAACGCTAAGCTACGCTGCCGGTCGGTGATTTCAGTTGAGGTCGTCAGCATCACAACGGGCAGATGAGCAAAATCCGTTGAGTTGCGAAGTTGGGCAAGTGTATCGAACCCATTCTGACGCGCCATGTTTATGTCCAGCAAAATAAGGCGGGGCAGTTCATCGGCCTTAGCCAGATTAGGCAGCAGCATCTCCCCATCACTCAGGGTCCTGACGCCTATGGATCGCTGCGTGTCTTCAAAAGCAGCACAGATGAAAAGCCGGTCGTCTTCGTCGTCGTCAACGACCCAAACGGCAGGTGAAGTTGGCACTGTAGCGTTCGTTGAGAAGTGGAAAGCCATGGCGAGCACGGGTTAATCAGGATACGCAGTTTATTGACCAGAGATTTTTCTGGTTGGCAGAAGTTTGCCAACACAACGTTAAATGAGCAGAAGCGGTGATGCAGAGAGAGCAGAAGCGGAATTAAATATACTATACCAACCGCAAATATGCTATTGTTCCATAACTTATTTAATGGTTATTTAATGCAGGTTTGCAACACTATTCAGGTTACTTTATAATTAATCTCGAAATTCAACTGTCTGATAATTAATGATTTATGGCTTATTTTAAAAAATTCTAAATAGTATATTAGAATTAGTCTAATTAGCGTATAACTTTGCAGCAGATTTTACACAAGCTGTTAATACCATGCTACAACCTGCTTTACTCACGCGCTTTCTACTTCTTTTAGTTTCTATCGTTATTCTGGTGTCCTGCACAACAGGCGAAGAAAACCCCACAACCGTTCGGCCGCAACTTCGCAAATCCCTTGATTACGCGAAACTGACCGATACCACCAACTACGCCAATTTCTTTGTCGATGAAACCGGTGCCAAAACCGTTGACCTAACCACGGGCGCGGCTCGGTTGCTGATATTCCGGGCCATCAATACCTATTCCGGCACGGCCGTTAGCACAGGTGCTACGCTGGATGCGGCTGTGCTGAAAAATATGTTTGCCAACACGGGTAGTCCGTTTTCGGGTACGGCCAATGCCGGGCTGAACACGTCGGGCGTACAGTTGCGGAGCGTGACGGCTTCATCTTTGTCGGCGGCTGATGCCGAGAAAGAACGCCAAACCATTGAGGCTGGTTTTACGGCTATTGCTACGGCCAGCAAATCGGTGTCGGCGGTGGCTGCGGAAGGTAAAGCCGGTAAGCTGGGCACGTATCTGGTCGATGAGAAAGGCATCGAATATGGTCAGATTATTCAGAAGGGCCTGATTGGTGCGTTCCAGCTCGATTATATCAGCAATGTTCTCCTGAGCGATAAAGGGCTGATGGCCGACAATCTGACGCTGGTTTCGGGCAAAAAATACACCCAGCTTGAGCAGAACTGGGACGAGATGTATGGCATCCTGACGGCTAACCCAATTTACGGCCAAAAAGCAACGGCCACGTCGTCGGGTGAGAGTTTCATTGGGTCCTACATCTGGGAATACAACAAAGAGGATTTCCCCAAAATTTATCCGGCTCTGCTGAAAGGCCGGGCGGCCATTGTTAACAACGACATGACCGTGCTGAAACAACAGGTAGCTATTCTGCGCCCGGCGATGGAAAAAGCCATTGCGCTGGCGGCTCTTGGCTACCTAAGCAAATGGAAAACCGGCACCACCGATGCGGCCCGCGCCCACGCCATTGGCGAAGGTTTAGGCTTTATTTATTCGCTCCGGTATGCAAAACTGAGCAATGTCGATGCTGCTTTTTCGGAGGCTGTTCTGGCGGGGTTGCTCTCGTCGCCCACCGGGTTCTGGGGCCTGACAAATGCGAAGATTGACGCGGCTTCTACAGCCATAAAAACGAAGTTCAATTTGCTTTGAAAATAGAACGCAGATAACGCAGATAGTTATGATTTACGCAGCTACAAATCTCTTTAAATCATAACCATCTGCGTCATCTGCGTTCCATCCTATTATACGTATGAAAAGGTGGAAACAAATCGGGTTTGCCTGCGCGTTTGTGGGCGCACTTTGGGCGTGTGGGGGTAGTGGAACGGATAATCCGGCACCGGGCAACACCACAACCCCAACAGACCAGGCCAGCAGCGACCGAAAAGCGATGCTGGCCAACATAGCAGACAACCTTATTCTGCCCAGCTATGCAAATTTCAAAACGAAGCTTGACCTGATGCTGGCCAAATCCGACGCGTTTGCGGCCAAACCGGACAAAGCTTCGCTGACCGATTTCCGGCAAGCCTGGGTCGATGCGTATATCGAATGGCAAAAGGTCGAACTGTTCGATGTTGGTCCGGCGGAGCAATACACCCTTCGCAACTTTTTCAATATTTACCCGGCCAATACCACCGGAATCGAAGACTACATTGCCGCCGGTTCGGGTACGTTTGAGGTGCCTGCTTCCTACCCCAAACAGGGCTTTCCGGCTTTAGATTACCTGATTAATGGCCTCGGCACTACTGACGACGCCATTCTGTTGCGGTACACCACAGCCGCTGATGCGGCTAAACGCATAGCCTACCTCAAGCGGCTGACGATCCAGATGAACACGATGTTTACAACGGTCTATTCGGCCTGGAACACCGGCTATCGCGACACGTTCATCAATTGCACGGCCCTGAACGCGGGCTGTTCGACCTCGAAATTAGTCAACGGCTATGTGCTCAACTATGAGCGCTACATCCGATCGGGCAAATTCGGGATTCCGTCGGGGGCGATGACCAACGGCACTGTTTCGGCCGAGACCGTCGAGGGTTTTTACAAAAAAGACATTTCGCTAATACTGGCCAAAACAGCGCACCAGGCTTCGGTCGATTTCTTCAACGGAAAAAGCGTGAAAACGGGTGAACAGGGGCCGGGCTTTAAAACGTATCTGAACGCTTTGGGCACCAAAGACAGCAGCACGGGCACGTTGTTAACCGACATTATCAACAACCAATTTAATGCCATCACGCAGCAACTCAACACGCTGAAACCCAATTTGTATGAGGAAGTTAAGACCAATAACACGGCTATGGTGGCAACCTACACCCAAATGCAGAAAGTTATCCGAATGCTCAAAGTAGACATGACCACCGCCATGAGCATTACCATCACCTACACGGATAACGATGGGGATTAAACGAGTTCAACGTTCAACGTTTCAGGTGCCAGAGGCAATCCGAAACATTGAACGTTTAACGTTGAACATAGACTCTAAAACTAGCAACAAATGTGTCAGCTTATTTTCGCAGAACCACTTCAGCGGCACCGTTAGCCGTTTTCAGACTCCTGTTTGGTGCAATGCTCTTCGGGAGCATTATTCGTTTCTGGGCTAAGGGCTGGATTTCGGAGTTATACATTCAGCCGCGCTACTTTTTCCCCTTCTATGGCTTCGAGTTTGTGAAGCCGCTGGGTCAGTACACCTACCTGCTGTTTGCCATTTGTGGCCTGTCGGCACTGTTGGTGGCGATTGGGTTATTGTATCGAGTAGCGATTATCGCTCTATTTTTGAGCTTTACCTACATTGAACTAATTGACAAAAGCACCTACCTGAACCATTACTATTTTACGAGTATGGTTTGCTGGCTGCTGATTTTCCTGCCCGCTCATACCTATTTTTCGGTTGATGCGTATCGTCGGCCCCGGTTGCTCGCCGGCCAGATTCCGGCCTGGTGCATCGACTCTTTGAAGCTATTTGTGGCCCTGCTGTATGTGTTTGCGGGTCTGGCCAAACTCAACAGCGACTGGCTGCTGAATGCCCTGCCCCTCCGCATCTGGTTACCCGCGCACAACGACCTGCCCTTAGTTGGCTTTCTGTTCAATTACCGCTGGATAGCGTTTATTTTCAGTTGGTTTGGGTGTGTATATGATTTGACTATTCCGTTTCTGCTTTGGCACCGCGCGTCACGGCCCTGGGCCTACGCGGCAGTGGTGGTTTTTCACGGGCTGACAGCCCTGCTGTTTCCCATTGGCATGTTCCCATACATCATGATTATAACGGCCCTGATTTTCTTTTCGGCCAATTTTCATCTTACCATCATCCGGCAACTGAGCCGATGGTTAGCCATTCCGGCAACGTTTCTTCTGGCTCACCGCACATATACGTATCGCCCCGTTATAACCAGAACTGTGCTGAGTATTTTTGCCCTTTTCTTTACGGTTCAGTTGCTATTCCCTTTTCGGTACCTGCTCTATCCGGGGGAGTTGTTCTGGACCGAACAGGGTTACCGGTTTTCATGGCGGGTGATGCTGATGGAAAAAGCGGGGTACGCTCAGTTTACGATTAAAGACGATTCGGGCAGGCAAACGGTCGTCAACAACTCAAATTTCCTGACACCTTTGCAGGAAAAAATGATGTCGACCCAGCCCGATATGCTGCTTCAGTACGCGCATATTCTACGGAATTACTACGCGCAGCACGGCTTTCAGAACCCCGAAGTTTATGCTGATTCATACGTAGCTCTGAACGGTCGTTTAGGCAAACCCCTGATTGACCCGGCTACTAATCTGGCCATCGAACAGGAATCATTCAAACACAAAGCGTGGATTACCCCTTTCAATGATAAAATTTACGGGTTTTAGGTGTGCCGTCAGGTTCTCAAACCTGACGAGGGCGGTTTCTCAAAACCGAACCTATTTTTTGCACTCGGTTTTAAGAAACCTCACTATGCCGGGTTTAAGAACCCGACAGCACAAACTAACACTTTTTACTTTTCTTATTTTCTGCCTTTTCGCAACCTCCGCGTTTGGCCAACACCAGCTTTCGGGAACGGTGCGGGCGCGAAACGACAGCGTAGCGGTGCGGGGCTGCACGGTCTATCTGAACAATGGAAAACGCAGCACCGAGGCCGATAGCGCAGGCCGGTTTTCGTTTGCTGATCTTCCTGATGGTCAATACGTTCTGCACACGAGTTGCCCCGATTTCAAGGCGACCAAACAGATAACCACTATTGCCGGGCGCGACCAGCACGTACTGATTCAGGTTGTTAGCCGGCTCGAAACGCTGGCCGAAGTGACCGTTACCGACAAGCAATCGGATTTTGGTTTCACCCGGATGCGCGGGGTTGAGGGCTTAGGGATTTACGAGGGCAAAAAGTCGGAGGTGATCATTCCTGAACAGTTGGTCGCCAATCTGGCCACCAACAACGCCCGCCAGATTTATGCCCGCGTGGCGGGTTTGAACATCTGGGAAAACGAAGGGGCAGGGCTGCAATTGAGCATTGGCGGCCGCGGTCTCGACCCCAACCGGACGTCTAATTTCAACGTGCGGCAGAACGGCTACGACATCAGTGCCGACGCACTGGGCTACCCCGAAAGTTATTACACCCCGCCCATTGAGGCCGTTGGCCGGATTCAGATTGTGCGGGGGGCGGCTTCGCTGCAATACGGGACGCAGTTTGGCGGCTTGCTCAACTTCGTGATGAAGAAGCCTGTAGCCGACCGAAAATTAGAGTTGGTGGCCCGGCAAACCATCGGGTCATTCGGGTTCTACAATGCCTTTACCAGCGCCAGTGGAACGGTCGGCAAATTGAGTTATTACACCTTCTTTCAGTACAAAAAAGGCGACGGCTGGCGGCCCAATTCGCATTTCACCAACTACACCGCTTTCGCGGATGTTGACTACCATGTTTCGGAGAGAACGACGCTGGGTTTCGACATCACGCAGATGCATTATGTAGCCCAGCAACCGGGTGGCCTGACCGATGGCCTGTTTGCCGAAAACGCCCGCCAAAGCAATCGGGAGCGCAACTGGTTTACCGTAAACTGGACCATGCCCGCGCTGCATTTCGACCATAAACTTAACGGCAATAACGAGTTCAATGTCAGGCTTTTCGGCCTGTCGGCGCACCGGTATTCGTTAGGTTTTCGGCCCAACCGCGTGGCCAGCGTGGATGATAACAGTGAACGCGATTTAATAAAAGGGGAGTTCAGCAACTGGGGAGCCGAAGCCCGGTATCTGAAACGCTACGAGCTGGCTAAACAACAGGCCGTTTTGCTGGTCGGAAGCCGGTATTATCACGGCTTCAATCATAGCGTGCAGGGGCTGGGCAGCGCGGGTAAAGACGCCGATTTCTCGTACATCAGCGACGCAAACGCTATTTCCTCTGATTACCGGTTTCCCAACCGAAATGTATCGCTGTTTGCCGAAAACATTCTCTATATTGGCGATAAACTGTCCATCACACCCGGCCTTCGTTACGAGTACATTCACACCACCGCCGACGGTTTCTACGGCACCACCATCCGCGATTTAGCGGGTAATATTATCAGTTCGAGCCGCACCAGCGAGTTCCGCACCAACGGGCGGCAGTTTGTGCTGGGTGGGCTGGGAGTCAGCTATAAACCAACACCTTCGCTGGATATATACGGCAATATTTCGCAGAATTACCGGTCGATTACCTTCAGTGATATGCGGATTGCCAACCCCTCGCAGGTGATCGACCCGAACCTGCAGGACGAAAAGGGCTACTCCCTTGATTTGGGAATTCGCAGCACGCAAACCACATTATATAACTTTGATGTCAGCGCATTTTACCTCAACTATAACAACCGCATCGGCGAAGTGCAGTTCTACGACCAGAACGACCGCGTGCTGCGCCGTCGGGGGAATATTGGCCGGGCCATCATTATGGGCCTGGAATCCTATGCCGAAGGTGATTTTTTACGCTTAGCCAATCCACAGAACCCAAATCTGAGCGGGGTTGTGTTCGCCAATGTGGCCCTGATTCATTCGACCTATAACGCCAGCGAGGTGGCCGGGGTTACGGGCAATCAGGTAGAGTTTGTGCCGAAGCTAAACCTGAAAAGCGGCCTTCGGCTGGGTTACAAAAACCTGAAAGCTTCGTTTCAGTACACCCACCTCTCCGACCAGTTTACCGACGCTACCAATGCCCGCGAAGGGGGCGTATCGGCAGTTATCGGCCTGATTCCGGCTTATACCATCCTGGATGCCAGCTTATCGTATCAGTTCAGTAAGTTTCGTGTGGAGGGCAGTGTGAACAACCTCGCCGACCGGGTATATTTCACCCGCCGGGCAACGGGCTACCCTGGGCCGGGTATTTTACCATCCGATGGCCGAAGTGTGTATATGACGGTGCAGGTGAAATTGTGATCACTGCTTGCCCGCTGCTCCTGCTTAGCGAACGCTAACCGACTCCTCAACGGAGACCTCCTGCTCGAAGGCAATAAAGTTGACGACTTGCTTTTGGCGGTTAACGATTGGCCGAATGATAATTTGGCACCAATAGGGCGTTTGGTCTTTTCGATAATTGAGCATCCGTTCGCTCACAGATCGTCGCTGCTCAATGGCCTGCCTGATACGCTGACGGGTTTGCAGGTCGGTTCCCTCACCCTGCAAAAAATTCGGTCGGCGGCCCACTGCGTCCTGAGGAGTGTAGCCAGTCATTTGCTCAAAGCCGGGATTTACGTACTGAATAATCTGATCGGTATCGGTGATAACAACCACCCAGGCATCACTCAGCAAATCATGACGAATTGGGGCAGTTAATTTCCAGTCCTGCGCTTTTGCCAACGGTAGCCAGCCTACCCTCCCGGTTAACAGGTCTGGCTTTTGTCTGAACTCCCAGCCTGCCAGTAAAGGAGTAAGCAGAAATGGCTGGTGTAGGGCAGCAAGTTGTTTGTCGTAGGGTCCGCAGAAGTCCATTGTGGCGAAGGTAAAGAAATCCTGTCAATAGTTGGCAGGGAAGATTGATAAGACTACATAGGTTCCATAACGAATTTGCGGGCAGTTTGGGCAGCGGGAACGCTGTTTTTTTTAGGATTTTTCGATTATTGTTGACCGCAGGCGCGTTTCAGACCATCGCCAATGCGTTTTTGACTACCGGTTGCATTCCCCTCCGTTCTACCTTTGCGGGCATGAAAGCGGTGGTTTATCTTTTTTCGCTGTGGTTGCTGATGTTATCGGGCCTCCCCTGCCCAGACACCGATTGCTGCCGTGCTGAAAAAAACCATCCAATTAACCCATCGGCTTCCGCCGACGATGAACACGGCCACAAAGCTCCCTGTAGCCCGTTTTGCTCCTGTGCGACCTGCGCCGGTTTTGCCGTTCCGCAACCCTTCCGTTACGCGCTCCCGGCTGAACCAGTAGGCGTTATTTCCGCCCCAAAAGCATTTGCCTACCAATCCTCTGGTTACGGCGATATAGCCCGTTCGGTCTGGCAACCCCCAAAAGTTTGACGCGTTTTTTGTGGATTTCTTCCCAGCCGCTCATCACTACGGCTGCTATCTCCCATTGTATTTCCTGTACAACATGAAAAACGGTATTTTATACTTTTTACTATCCATAACAGTGCTCACAAATCTGGCCTCCGGTCAGGATACGCTGCGGGTTTCGGTACGTCATGCGCTTACCAACCAACCCATTCCTGGTGCCACAATTCTGCTGATTGGTACGACAACGGGTGCAGTAACTGATTCTGTCGGCTATGCTCGGCTTCGTTTCCCACCCATCGGTCCACAGCGGCTTCAGGTATCGGCAGTCGGTTTTCAGACCCTTACGCAGGCCCTAAACCAGTCCCTAACCGATACCCTTCGGATTCGGCTCGAACCGTCGGAAGAAGAACTCGACGAAGTAACCGTATCGACTACCCGAATGGGCCGAAGCGTAGCCGACGAACCGATACGCGTTGAGGTGATCGACGGGGAAGAATTAGACGAAAAAGCGAATATGCAACCTGCCAACATCTCCATGATTCTGCGCGAAAGTCCAGGCATTCAGGTGCAGCAAACGTCGGTTACGTCGGCCAATGCTACCTTCAGGATTCAGGGATTAGATGGCCGATACACGCAATTGCTGCAGGATGGCCTGCCGCTGTATAGTGGCTTTTCGAGCGGGTTGAGCCTCATGCAGGTGCCACCGCTGAATCTGAAGCAGGTAGAAGTTATAAAAGGGTGTCAGTCAACGCTCTACGGCAGCGGTGCCATTGCCGGGCTGGTCAATCTGGTGACGAAAGACCCGACCCGTGAGCGCAATCTGTCGTTTCTGATAAATGGCACGTCAGCCCTCGGTCTCGACCTGAACGGCTATTTCGCCCAGCGCAACGATAAAGTGGGATTGACATTTTATGCCACCCGCAATTTTCAACGCGCCTACGACCCTAACCGCGACCAGTTTTCGGACCTGCCCCAAACCAGCCGCACCACCCTGCAACCCAAACTGTTCTGGTATCCGAACCAAACTATGACCCTTTCGGCGGGCCTTATCTGGACCGACGAGCAGCGCACCGGCGGCTACCTGCCCACCATCCGAAACGAAGCCGCAGCGGGCTATACCGAAGCGAATGATTCCCGGCGGTTAGCCACGCAGTTCCGGCTGGAGAAACGCTTCGCCAATGATGCGCTTCTGACGATAAAAAACAGTTATAGCCTCTTCAATCGGGCTATTATTCTTCCCGGCTACCAATTCAAAGGACGGCAGCAATCGTCATTTACGGAGGTGAGTTATTTCAAACATCAGACAAAGACAGACTGGATTACTGGTCTGACTATCTGGACGGATAAGTTTGATGACATTAGTCCTCGCACGGCAGCTCTACTTGCCAATGTGTATCGGCAGAGTACAGTTGGCGTTTTTGTGCAGAACACCCTGACGCTTTCCGAAAAATTTATTCTGGAAACGGGTTTGCGGGGCGATGTGGTCGATACGCGCGTGCCTGTCAGTGCCGATGAAAGCAAACCAAAACTGTTTCTACTGCCCCGCTTTTCGCTGCTCTATCGCACATCAGGGCACTGGTCGAGCCGGTTGGGCGGTGGTTTGGGCTACAAAGCACCCACAATTTTTACGGAAGAGGCTGAGCGACAAAACTTTCAGTTTATCGACCTTCGTTCCATTCGGAACAGCCAGACTGAATCGTCGATTGGCGCGAACTGGGACATTAACTACCGCACCGAATTAGGCGATGAAACGACACTGTCCATCAATCAGTTATTTTTCTATACGCAACTGAACCGACTGACGGTGCTAACGACCACGGGCGTCTCTGCGTTTGCTACGGCCAACGGGCACCTTGATTCACGGGGTTTTGAAACAAACGTCCGGCTGGTTTTCCACGACGTTCATTCCTTTCTGGGTTACTCGTTCATTGACACGAAACAGCAGTACGACGGACTGACGGGCCAAATTCCGCTCACGGCAAAGCACCGGCTCTATTTCACGACGCTGTATGAAACCAAACGACTCAAAACGGGTTTTGAAGCGTTTTATACCGGAACGCAACAACGTACCAACAGGACCATAACCCGCTCTTATGTGACGCTGGGCTATATGCTGGAACGAAAATGGTCGTTTGGCAGTGTTTTCATTAATTTCGAGAACTTTCTGGATGTTCGACAGTCGCGGTATGAGCCATTGGTGAGTGGCACGAGTACACAGCCTGTTTTTGTTACCGATATTTATGCCCCTACCGATGGTCGAATTATTAACGGGGGTATTAAGCTGAAACTTTAGTCAGGTAGCCTAAACGTCCAGGCTACTCAACACATGGCACACGAACACACGCATAACCACCACCACGGCCCAACCGTGCTGACTTCCGTTAACCGGGCACTACTTATCGGGGCAGTGCTAAACGCGGTCTATGTGGCCGTAGAATTCGGCATGGGGTTCTATTACAACTCGTTAGCCCTCATTGCCGACGCCGGTCACAACCTCAGCGACGTAGCAGGTTTGTTGCTGTCGCTGCTGGCGTTTCGGCTGGCGCGAGTCCGGCAAACGTCGCGTTATACCTATGGCTATCGGAAAAGCACCGTGCTGGCATCGCTCACCAACGCGGTTATTCTGCTGGTGACGATTGGGGCCATTTTGTGGGAAAGCATTCAGCGATTCCGACACCCCGAACCCGTTGCCGGTTTGCCGGTGGCCTGGGTGGCTGGGCTGGGCATTGTGGTCAATACGGTATCGGCCCTGCTGTTTTTTCGGGATAAAGACCACGATATCAACATCAAAGGCGCGTACCTGCACCTGATGGCCGACGCGCTCGTCTCGCTGGGCGTGGTCGTGGCTGGTATCGTTATCAGCTACACGGGCTGGGTCTGGCTCGACCCGGTGATTGGGGTAGTCGTGGCGGCTGTAATTCTGGGGTCGACCTGGCGGTTGCTGAATGATAGTTTGCGGCTCTCTCTCGATGGCGTTCCGGCGGGCATCGACCTTGCCGTTGTGCTCGCCGACCTGCGGGCGGTGGCGGGCGTGCGCGATGTGCATCACGTACACGTATGGGCCATGAGCACGACCGAAAATGCCCTCACGGCTCATCTCGTGCTGCAACCGGGCCTCACCGACGTACAGATTACCACACTCAAACACGATGCCCGGCACCGGCTCGAACACCAGAACATCAGCCACGCGACGCTCGAAACCGAGACAGCAACCAAAGAAGAGCGCGAAGCCAACGATTGTTGAGAATCAGGATACGCTAAATTTAGTGGAGCCATGAATCTATTTTGGCTCAACGGTCGAACATACTGCATCCTCATTGGATCACTTTCTAAACTTAATCGAACGCTGATTTTTATGATTGGTAAGATTTATCACGATTTAATACAGTAAACGGGGAATAATACAAAAAATCAGTGAAAATCTTAACCGCAACGGCGGACCGTCACCATAAAAATCAGCGTTCGATTGTAAACTCAATCAATCATGGTTACTGTAGGACTATTGGTACGGCTGGAAGCCAAACCCGGCAAAGAGCAAGCCGTGGCTGATTTTTTAAAGAGCGGGTTACCGCTCGCCCAAAATGAACCAGCTACTGTTACCTGGTATGGCGTTCAGTTGGGACCATCGACATTTGGCATTTTCGACACCTTCCCCGACGATGCCGGTCGGCAGGCGCACCTCAGTGGTCCGATAGCCGCAGCCCTGATGGCGAATGCTGCCGAGTTGCTCGCATCCGACCCCGTTATCGAAATGGTCGATATTTTAGCCGCCAAAGGTGCCTGATTTATTGTTGACAAAAACACGGTTAGACCTCAATTTTCTGTAAATAGTTCGGCCCCGCAGCGTAGGTCTCCATGCACTGCGGGGCCGAACTATTCACAGAAAATCAGCTATTCGCAATCACCCTCAGGTGTACAAACCGGCCCCTCCACAACGGTTAATTCGGACTGACGATTGGCCTCCTTCCATTCGGAAAACGATTTTTCAATAGCGCCAGAAAATACGGTGCTGTCCTGCGCGCCCGATACGGCGTATTTTCGGTTGAACACAAAAAACGGAACGCCCTGTACACCCACTTGCCGGGCCTCACTGATGTCGGTCTGCACGGCGTCAGCGTACTTATCGCTTTGCAAAACCGCTTTTACTTCCTCGGCATCGAGGCCAATTTCGACGCCCAACTGAACCAGCGTGTCGTGGTCGGCGGTGTTTTTGCCTTCCGTAAAATAGGCTGCAAATAACCGCTCTTCGGCCTGGTCCTGAACGTCATATTCTTTCGCGAGGTGCGAAAGTCGGTGTGCATCGAACGAATTGGCGGTCACGGCCTTGTCGAAGTGATAGGTAAGCCCCACCTGACGGGCCAGGGCCGTTACATGGTCGGTCATTTGCCGCGCCTGTTCGAGGGTCCACCCTTTTCGTTCGGCTAAATACTGGTGAACCGTTTTATCCGTAACCGTTTCCTGGTCAGGAGCAAGCTGAAAGCTTTTCCAAACGATGTCAACCTGCTCTTTGTCAGGAAATTGGGCCAGGGCTGTTTCAAATTTCCGTTTGCCAATGTAGCAGAACGGGCACATCACATCCGACCAGATTTCTACCTGCATTTTTGTTGCTGCAATTGCATTCATATTCTTATTTAAGCTAACTGGCTGTGTTGTAACGTGTTCAATTTATGGAAGTAGCGATAAGACACCACCAGAAAAACTAAGAACATCAGGGGCGCAACAACCATTCCCGCAGCATCACCACTGCTGATATGAGCTATCACGGCAGAAATAAACGTAATGCCAATTGCGGCATAAGCCCACTCTTTCACCCAAAAAGATATGCCCGGCACCAGTAATACGACAGCCGCGATGAGTTTAGCGATGCCAAGTTCAATCCGAAAGTAATCCGGGAATCCCAGGTGCTTAAAACCAGCCTGCATCGCTGGATTTGTCAAATACGAATAACCCGAAAAGCCCAATCCGAGGGCGACAATGACCGTGATGCTCCAATAAACCACTTTATCCTTTTTCATCTGCTTATTTTTTAATAGCCAATTCGTTTGTTTGGCACTGCAAACCTATCTATATTTGCTATACTAAATAAAGTACTATACCAAACGATAGCACTATACTTCGGGATAGTGATGTTAGCAATAGATGGAAACTCAAGTTGAAACCCCGCCCCCGGCAATCAATGGCTGCCCCGGTAACCTGCCTGAGGGTACTCAGAGCGAATGCACCCGAATGATACTGCCCGTTCGGGATGCGCTGGACATGCTGAATGGCAAGTGGAAACTGCCGATTATTGTTGCCCTGTCGTTCGGCAACAAACGGTTCAGCCAGATTGCCAGAGAGATACCCAACATTACCGACAAGATGCTGTCGAAAGAACTGCGGGATTTGGAAATGAACGAGTTGGTAAAACGGACGGTCTACGACTCTTTTCCGGTTGTGATCGAGTACTCGCTAACCCCCTACGCCGAATCGCTCGGGCGAGTAATCGACGAATTGCGCGACTGGGGGTTGCAGCACCGAAAACGAATACTTGGAACAGCGTAGGGTGTTCTCTGGCCAGTTCAAAAAAAACATTCAAAATTTTCGATATATTTCTTGCAATCCTGAAAAACAACACACTACCTTTGTTTTGGAACAATCATTCTAAAACAAAATTATGAGCCGTTTAACAGGAAAAGTGGCCGTCATCACCGGCGGTAACAGTGGCATTGGGTACGCCACCGCGCAACAGTTTCTGGCCGAAGGAGCCGCCAAAGTCATTATCACCGGCCGCAATGCCGACGCCGTTGCCCAGGCTGCCCGCGAATTAGGCGAAAATGTGACCGGAATTGTGTCAGATACGGGTAATATGGCCGATATTGCCCAATTGGCCGACAACGTGAAAGCTGTTACTGACTCGGTCGATGTGCTGTTTGTCAATGCGGGCGTAGCTGGTTTTGCCCCAATCGATTATGTAGACGAAGCCGCGTTCGACCAAACATTCGACATCAACGTGAAAGGGGCTTATTTCACCATCAAGCACCTCCTACCGCTCATCAACGAAGGAGGTTCTATTGTGCTCAACGGCTCAATAAATGCCTATATTGGTATGGCCAACGCCAGTATTTATTCGGCCAGTAAAGCCGCCCTGCACAGTTTTGCCAAAGTGTTATCGGCGGAGTTGATTGGCCGAAAAATCCGGGTCAATGTGGTCAGCCCCGGCCCAATCAGCACCCCACTTTTTGGCAAAGTAGGTCTACCCGCCGATCAGGTTGAAGCCGCAATCGCCGGAATTCAGTCGCAGATTCCGCTTGGCCGGTTTGGCACCTCCAGCGAACTGGCCAAAGTTGTCACGTTCCTGGCGTCAGACGATAGTTCGTTCATGCTCGGTGCGGAAGTCGTTGCGGATGGTGGCATGAGCACCTTATAATTTTTTTTTCGTAATTTTGGAACAAGCATTCCATAAGATAGCCTGAGCCATTGGCCTGGGCTATCTTTATACAAAAAAACCTATGGCGCGTCCCAAAGCCTTTGACGAAAAAGTTGTCCTGAATCAGGCTGTCGATTTGTTTTGCCGTCGTGGTTACGAGGCCACGTCGGTGCAGGATTTAGTGGATGAACTCGGCATTAACCGCGCCAGTTTGTACGACACCTACGGCGACAAATACGCCCTTTACCGCCAGGCCCTTGAGCAATACCGGCAGTGTTCTCAACAGACGATTTACCAACTACTCGACCAGTCGCGCCCGGTTATTGATTTACTACACGACTTTCTTGAGGGTACCGTCAACGACATCATCAGCGATTCTGCTCAAAAAGGCTGTTTTATGGTCAATGCCGCTATCGAACTAGCCCCGCACGACACCGAAATCGCCAGACTCGTTGCTCAAAATCAGCAAACGATGGTGGATAAATTCGCTGAACTCATCGAGCGTGGTCAGCGTGAAGGTGACATCACCACCCGGCACCCGGCTGGCGATTTATCTCAATTCATTTTCAATACAGTATCGGGATTGCGCGTGCTTGGCAAAATGCAGTCTCCCGCAGCGACGTTGCAGGCCATTGTGGGCGTAGTCATCAGCAGTTTACATCCCTGACAATCAACGATTTTGTTCACGTTTCAAACCCATAATCCCGCTCGACTTTACAGATGCGGGTTTTATAGTTTTCGTACCAGCGGTCGCGGCCCGCTTGCTGGGCAATCTGGTGTTCGGCCTGTTGCTTCCACGCCCGAATCGACGCTAAACTATCCCAATACGAAACGGTAATGCCCAACCCGTCACGGGCCGATTCGACCCCCAGAAATCCCGGCTGTTCGTGGGCCAGTTCAAGCATGCGCGTGGCCGTATCACCGTAGCCCTCGGCATCGTCGGTGCGGATAGAGGTGAAAATAACGGCGTAGTACGGCGGGGGTGGGGTGTTGGCAATCATCAGGCTAAGATACGAATTTTAAGTAGGACCCCGGCCCTACTTCCCTTTCTGTGACAGACTTCAGCGCAACGGTCTTATCTTTACAGTCATCGGGATTACTGGCGTCAAAATACGGTATCAGCAACACGTTTTTACCTAATTTATCATGAAACGTAGAGAAGCAATTCTTCAGGTAGCCCTCACAATGGGCAGTGCGCTTTCGGCACCAACGATGGCTTCCATTCTTGAGGGCTATCAACCGCACCGCTCTGGCAAGCGCATGCCGTCAACATTTGTGTTGGGGGCTGAGCAGGCAGCCTTGCTCGACGAGATTACGGAGGTTATTATGCCCACTACGTCGACGCCAGGAGCCAAAGCAGCTAAGGTAGCGTCGACGATCCAGTTGATTCTAAAAGATTGCTACAAACCGGCCCAGCAGGCTCACTTCCAGAAAGGCTTAGATGCCGTTGAAGCCGAAAGCAAAAAGGCGTATAGCAAAGCCTTCATTGACTTGTCGATTGACCAGAAAACGGCTATACTGAAAGAATTTGAACAAAGGGCCAAAACCGAAGCGAAACAACACCCCAAACGCCAGGAGAAACCAGAAGCCACCAATACCGAAACCACGCTGGGGGCGTTTGCTCCGGCGGGTTCTGACCAGACTCAGGCTAAGGAAGTCGATGCCGAAACAGGCGTTGTTACGAAAGATGCGGAGAAAAATGCCCCGCTTTCGCCCTTTTTCACTTTAGTGAAGGAGTTAACGATTCTGGGCTATTTCAGTTCCGAGATTGGCTGCACTCAGGCACTGGCCTACGTCCCCATTCCGGGCCGCTACGAAGGCGTTGTCAAACTCAAAGACGGACAAAAAGCGTGGGCAACATAAATCAGTCAATCAGTTAGCGAGTCGGTCAGTCGGTCAGTGGCTGACGCCGAAATCAATACATGTGCGTCAGCCACTGACCGACTGACCGACTCGCTAACTGATTGACTATACACTATGAACCTCAACCTTGACGCAAAAAAAGCCGGAACCTACGACGCCATCGTGGTCGGTTCCGGTATATCGGGTGGCTGGGCCGCCAAAGAGTTAACCCAGAAAGGCCTGAAGGTGCTGATGCTGGAACGAGGCCCTGACCTGAAACACGTAACGGACTACCCCACGGCCATGAAAGACCCCTGGGAGTTTCCGCACCGGGGCAAAGTTGAACTCTGGGCCGCTGAAGAGTATTGGGCCAATGCGCGGTCGGGCGGTAAACCCGGCGAAGATCAGCGGCACATGTTTACCAAAGATGTCGATGTGCCGTATATCGAAAAACGCCCGTATGACTGGATTCGGGCGTATCACCTCGGCGGCAGGTCGCTGGTATGGGGGCGGCAGAGTTACCGACTCAATGAACGGGACTTCACGGCCAACCTCGAAGATGGGCACGGAACCGACTGGCCCATCCGGTACAAAGACCTGGCACCCTGGTATTCCTACGTTGAGCGGTTTGCGGGTATTTCCGGCAACCGCGATGGGCTGGCGGTCCTGCCCGATGGTGAATTTGTGCCGCCCATGCAGATGAACAGCGTTGAACGGCTGGCCAAAGCAGGCATTGAAAAGAATTTTAAAGGGCGTCATTTGGTCATCGGTCGACCAGCGATTATCTCGGTGGCCCAGAAAATTCATACCGATGTGGGTCGGGCTTCGTGCCAGTTCCGGAATTTATGTGTGCGGGGTTGTCCGTTCGGGGCCTATTTCAGTACACAGTCGGCTACGTTGCCAGCCGCCGTGAAAACGGGCAATCTGACGGTGATTACGGATAAGATTGCGTATCAGGTTATTTTCGATGAGCAGAAAAATAAAGCGACCGGCGTTCGGGTTATCGACCAGAATACGAAGCAGACCCAGGAGTATTACGCCAAAATCATTTTCCTGAACGCATCGACGATGAACACGGCCTGGATCATGATGCAGTCCACCTCAACGCGTTTCCCGAACGGGTTAGGCAATGATTCGGATCAGTTGGGCCGCAACCTCATGGACCATCATCTGGGAGCCGGTGCTTCGGGTGAGTTCGAGGGCTTGCAGGATATGTATTACTATGGTCGGCGGGGCAATGGCATTTATATTCCCCGTTTCGCCAACTGGGGCGACGATAAGCGTCAGGATTTCATCCGGGGATTCGGGTATCAGGGCCGGGGTGCCCGTCAGGATTGGGTGGCCGGAGCGGCCAAAGATGGGTTTGGACCAGCGTTTAAGGACAACTTAACGAAGCCGGGCCGCTGGGAATTCAACATTGGCGGCTTTGGCGAGACCCTGCCCGACCCAAACAACCGAATGCGCCTGTCCAACAGGAAAGACAACTGGGGATTGCCCATCATCGAATTCGATGCAGCCTGGGGGGAGAACACGGTGGGTATGCGGAAAGCCATGATGAACGATGCCGCTGAAATGCTCGAAGCAGCCGGTCTGAAAAACGTGAAAACCCGCAACGACAACACCAAGAATCCGGGCATTGGCATTCATGAAATGGGCGCAGCACGCATGGGCCGCGACCCGAAAACATCGGTACTTAATTCCTGGAATCAGGTGTGGGGTGCCAAGAACGTGTTCGTTACCGATGGGGCAGCTATGGTTTCTTCCTCGTGCGTGAACCCGTCCCTAACGTACATGGCCCTGACCGCCCGTGCGGCTGCCCATGCGGTTGGCGAACTGAAGCGAATGAATTTATAGTCCCTTGTTAAAAAAATCCACGTATGGAGACAGTAGCCCAACAGCAACCCCGTAAACGACGCAGCCCATCAGCCCGAAAGCAGCCAGTTGCTCTGGAATCGCTGGTGTATGAGGTCATGGACGGCCGACCCCTGTATTATCGGGGGTATGAAGATGTTTTGGCGGGTAAAAAATCACCGGAAGAAATTATGGGTTCCGGTTCATTGCAGTGGGTGCTTGTCTCCTATTTTATGCGTGTTATGATTCGTCAGTTAGACGAAAAAAAGTACTGGTTCGCATCCAATGAAGCGGGCGTTCACATCGACCACCGAAATAACCTGTCGCACGATGTGGCTATTTACGATAAGCAAGTATTGACTCCAGACAAAATCAACACGAAATATGCCGATGTACCGGCGATTATGGCCGTCGAAATTGACGTGAAAGCGGACATTTCCAACCGGAGCGCCGGACCGTTTGCCGATTTCAATTATGTCAATCGCAAAACGAAGAAGCTGCTTGATTTTGGTTCGGATAAAATTATCTGGGTTTTCACCAGTACGCAGCAAGTGATGATTGCCGAGCGTAACGCCGACGCCTGGCTAACCATGGATCGCTCCGGCGACCCGGTGGCACCGCGACTTAGAATTATTGGATGGTCAGACCTTTAATATTGGAGAGTACTTGACCAGCGAAGGCATTACTGCTGTACAGTAAGCTTTATTCCTCACCGTCTCTTCAGCAACGTATAGGCCGCACCCGTTGCCAGCCCGCCCACTAAATACCAGCCGATGGTCAT
This sequence comes from Spirosoma areae, assembly GCF_054781775.1. Lineage (NCBI taxonomy): Bacteria > Pseudomonadati > Bacteroidota > Cytophagia > Cytophagales > Cytophagaceae > Spirosoma > Spirosoma areae. The sequence continues at coordinate 67,886 of NZ_BAAGTT010000034.1, forward strand.
GGCTATTGTAGCCTCTGTTCGGCTGGTAGGTGCTGTTCCTAAGCCCATCGGACCGGGCAGGGCCACTCCCCCAACGCCCGCAGCAATACCTAAAGCGGCACCCGTTAACAGGGCATCTTTTGGCTTCGATAGTCCAATCAGGCTGTAATAAAGCGCATTGGATAGAATGTCACCTCCCAGCGCCCAGGTATGCAATTCATCGTCGGCGGGTGGCTCCTCATCGGTACTTTCCATCACTTTCTTAATGGCCCGCATACCCAGAATGTCGGCGCGGGGAGCGCTGGGAATGAATTGGCGGGCTGTTTCGTGAAGAACCGTCAGGGCAACGGCCCCAATTAACCCACTGCCCAGGGCTGGTAGTATGGTCTTGTTTATATCCATCATATTGGCTTAACTTGGCAGGGCATAAACTGTTCAGGACAGTACCTAAGACGAACGCCTAAACCTATTGCTCCAGTGCGGCTCCAACTCCTGTTTTTCCTGTTTTTTTTCCCAGTTAAGCCGTTTGCTCAAGCGCAGCAAAAGACCTACTGCAACCCGATGGACATCAGCTATCGGTACAATTTCGAGCAACTCAACGAGCGAATTTCGTATCGTTCCGGGGCCGACCCGGTCATTATTAACCACAAAAACGAGTATTACCTGTTCGTCACGATTCAGGGCGGCTGGTGGCACTCGAAAGATTTGGTTAACTGGAAATACATCGTTCCCGACAAGTGGCCGATGGAAGATATGTGCGCGCCAGCGGCCCTGTCGGTGCGCGACACACTGTACCTGTTTCAGTCCACCTTTGAGCAGCGACCCATTTTCTATTCCACTGAACCCGAAAAAGGGAAGCTGAAATTTTATAACCGCTGGTTGCCCCGCCTGCCCAAAGACATCGGCCCGTGGGACCCGGCCCTGTTCCACGACGACGACACCGACAAGTGGTACATGTACTGGGGATCATCGAACGTGTACCCAATTTTTGGGGCCGAATTAGATAAAAGCCGCAACCTGACCTATGCGGGCAACAACCCGGCGCAGGCCTACAAAGCCATGCTCTGGCTCGACCCCTATAAACACGGCTGGGAACGCTTCGGCCCGAACCACTCCGACCCGTTCAAGCCCTTCACGGAGGGCGCGTGGATGACCAAACACAACGGTACCTATTACCTGCAATATGGCGCGCCCGGTACCGAATACAACGTGTATGGCAATGGCACCTATGTTGGCAAAGACCCGCTGGGGCCATTCGAATATGCACCCTACAATCCCGTTGCCTACAAGCCGGGCGGTTTTGCCACAGGCTGCGGGCATGGGAACACCTTTCAGGATAATTTTGGCAACTACTGGAACACAGGTACGACCTGGATTGGCTATAACTGGGGCATGGAACGCCGGATTGTGATGAATCCGGCAGGGTTCGACAAAGACGACCACATGTTTGCCAATACCCGATTCGGCGATTTTCCGCACTATTTACCGACGAAAAAGATACAGAATCAAGAGCAGTTATTTACGGGCTGGATGCTTCTCTCCTACCGCAAGCCCGCCATTGCCTCGTCGACAATGCGGGCGGCTCCCACCGATACGCTGACGGCCGACCGGGTAACCGACGAAAACCCGCGCACATTCTGGGTGGCCAATCAAAATAAACCTGGCGAAACCCTAACCCTCGATTTGGGAGCCGAGCGCGATGTTCGGGCCGTTCAGGTTGATTACATTGATTACAGGCAGACCGTGTATGATTCGGATTCAACTGTGTACACGCAGTTCAAAATTCTCACCTCCACCGACAACAAAACGTGGGACGTTGTGGCTGACCTGACGAAAGAGCCGAAGCGCGACCGGGCCTGCGCCTATGTGGAGTTGGCCCCTCGTAGAGACGGTGAGCCACTGCGGGCGCGTTATGTGCGGTACGAGCATGTGTACGTGGCTGGTTCAACGCTGGCTATCAATGCGTTTCGGGTATTTGGCAATGGACTGGGCAAAGCCCCGGCTACGCCCGCCACCCTGACAGCAAAACGTCAGAAAGACCAGCGCAACGCCGACCTGACGTGGAGCAAAGTGCCGGGTGCGGTGGGCTACAACATTCGCTGGGGCATTTCCCCCGACAAGCTTTATCAAACGTATCAATTCTGGAATGACGACCCAAATACCTTCGAACTCCGAGCCTTAAATGTGAGCGTTCCCTATTATTTCGCTATCGAAGCGTTTGATGAAAACGGCGTTTCGGTATTGAGTAAGGTAGTGGATGATGGGTCGGGATTGAGCAAAAAATAATCAAGTATGACATTCGCCTTCCGAAACGACCAGCCCGCCCTGGCTGTTGAGATACTCCGCGAAGTAGGCCAATGGCTGGCTGATAATGATCACACCATGTGGGAAATTGACACGCTCACGCCCGAAAACCTGCTGGACGAATACACCACCGGCAACCTCTTCGTCATGTATGCCGACCGCAACGAAGGTGACGGGCCTGAACCCGCAGCGGTGTTTATCCTACAATGGAAAGACCCCCTCTACTACGCCGACGTGCCAGACAATACTGCCGGATTTATTCATAAAGTGGCTATCCGACGCCCGTTTGCCGGACAAAATTTATTTACGGCTGTGCTGGACTTCTGCCGGAGCGAATGTCTGAAACGCAACATCCACAAAATCCAGTTGGAAACCGACGCAACTCGCCCCAAACTGATGCAGTTCTACGAGCGGCACGGCTTCGAGCCAACCTATCAAAAGCGAATTCACGAATTCGGGCAATCATTTGACTGCCAGTATTATGTGCTGACGTTTTAACCTGTATAACCGCTTCATTCATGCTCCGCGACCGCCGTTTGCTGCTGATCTACACCATTATTTTTATTGATGTACTGGTCGGGTCGGCAGTGGGGCCTATCCTGCCGGAGTTTGTGAAGGGATTGCAGCGCCCGCAGCTTTGGCTGGCGGTTGGCACGGCCCTGTTTCTGGGTATGCAGTTGTTTTCGGCCCCACTGCTGGGCAAACTCTCCGACGGGTACGGTCGCCGACCCATTTTTATCATCTCTGCCATCGGTACGTTTCTGGCCGATTGCCTGCTGCTGCCCGTGCGCGTCGGTTATTATTTCGCCAACCGTTTGAGTGATGGCCTGACCAATGGCATGTACGCCACCGTCCGGTCGGCCATTACCGACATTTCGCCCAAAGACCAGCTCTTCAAAAACCTCGGCATCGAAGGGGCCATCATTTCGCTCGGCTTCGTTATTGGCCCGGCGGCAGCGGGTCTGCTGCTCACCACCTTCGACGTGGTAAATGGCGAGCAGGCAAAAGTTGTGGCGATGATGGCCGTTACGTTATCGGGCATCAACATGCTGCTAAGCTGGACTCTTCGCGAAACGCACCCAAACCCACCGGGACGGTCCGACGCTTCGGTTGAGACCGCTGTTCTGAAAACTGAACTTGTCCAGTCGCTGAACGCCCTCACGCTCTGGAAACGCCTGACAGCCAAAGACCGACAGCATCGTGGCCTGAAACAATTGGTGCTGATGCAGTTAGGTCTAACGCTGAGCACGGGTTACTATAATTACTTCGTGACGTTTATCAGCTTCGGTGCGTTACAGATGGATGCAAAGGCCATCTCGTATTTCTTCATGTATTTCGGCCTGTTGAGCATCGTTATCAACTACGTTTTCTACACCTACATTGCCGACCGAATCAATCAGCAACGCGCCATTTTCTGGTTCGCACTGCTGGGCGCACCAGTTCTGCTGGCCTACGGATTTGCTGGCAGCTCAATTGTGCTGATTTACGTCATCGTCACCTTCGACTGCCTGACGCTGTCGCTCATTCAGGGGTTAATTGAAGGGCTGATGGCGCAGCTTACCAGCGATGACGATCGGGGCGAAGTTTTTGGTATTAATCAGGCCTTGCAGGGCCTGGCGAGTTTTGCCACCACCTTAGTTTTCGGTGCCTTGTCGCTGCTTGATTTGCGGATACCGTTCGGGTGGTTTGCGGCTTGTATGGCGGTTGTTGCCTGGCTGGCGTGGCGACCGGTGCGCGTACAAGTGTGATGCTTTCTAATTATATTCGTTAAAAATTTCTGTTACTATGATTTCAATTAAAGAAGCGGCACAACGAGCGGCTGACTTCTGCCAGCAACTCTTCCCGGATGCCCAGAATATATTGCTGGAAGAAGTAGAGCGCGATGAGGATAATAAATTTTGGCTTATCACAGTAAGCTATTTAGCAACGGCGACTAAACGAGCAGGAGTAACAATTCCAGGTATGGAAATCGACACAACGGTTGGACAACTTTTTACTCGTTTTGAGCGACATTATAAGAGTTTGAAAGTGGATGCTCAAACGGTGATGTTATTTCTATGAAGATTCGGGAGCTTCAAGCATGACCAGCATTACCCTGGCTAAAAAAGCGGGTTTATTGCTGGATACAAATCTATTAGTCTTATATGTAGTTGGCTACTATGATCCAAAACGCATTACCCAACACAAACGCACAAACAAATACACACCGGAAGATTTCGATTTACTACTGAGTTTTATGGCTCAGTTTAAGCAATTTGTAATCACTCCTAATATCCTGACAGAGGTAAATAACTTACTTGAAGGAGGCTCTTATCAATACGGCCCCATATTGTCGATACTGCCGCAATTAACCAGGAATTTTATCGAAATATACGAACCGAGTTATCTGGTGATGACTGACCAGAATAAAGTTTTTATAAAATTTGGCTTAAGCGACACTGTATCTTGTAAGGTAGCAGAAGAGAATTATCTGATTTTGACTGACGATTTAAAGTTGTGCTACTATCTTCAAAATAACGGGTTTGATGCACTAAATTTTAATCATCTAAGATCGGGCTACCTGCTCGCTTAGATTCCTCAACACCTGACCTATTGAGCTGACGTAGTTAAATTTAGTCTCTTGTTCCCATGCGCCCGCTTTCCTTATTAACACTATTGATTCTCTGCGGATTGGCAGCCTGCCAGTCGTCCAGTTCGCCACCTGAACCCGAACCCCCGCAGTACAGTGTGCCGGTTGAAGTAGAGCCCTTCTTAAAGACGTTTCGGGAGGAAGCTCAAAAGCGGAATAATTCCATTTCAACAGCTAATCTGATTGTTACGTTTGGCACTACGCAAGGCGAAAGTGTGTGCGGTGAGTGCCTGCTGCAGAACGGAAAAACACCCCGTATTACGCTGAATAAAGATTTGTTTTGCTGGCAGCAAGCCAGCCAGTACGAGCGCGAATGTCTGGTGTTTCATGAACTGGGCCATTGCCTGCTAAAACGAGATCACAAAACAGATAAGTTTCCCAGCGGAGCCTATAGTAGCCTGATGAACCTCGGCGATATGACAGTCTATGCTACCTGCCGCTACCCAATTGGCGGGGATGTGTGTGATAAACGCCCGCGCCGGGATTATTACATCGACGAACTTTTCAACGTTAATACGCCAGCGCCAGCCTGGAGTAAATAACACCCCGTTATTGCACGCGAATCAGGCTCATCCCAACCACAGACCGACCATCGGCAGTGACGCCCTGAACCGTAACGCGCATCGTCCGAACAACGTCTGACAGCGGAAAAATCAGTTGCGAATAGCCCTGGCTATCGGTTTGGACAGTGGGTTTCCAGTACAGCACATCCCGGCGATCCACCCGATCAGAGCGTATATTTGTCTGCTGCGCTTCGCTGGCCGTTTCGTAGCGGGGCACGTAAAATTCGCGCTGGACCGACGGGTAGCCAATTAGCGGCAGGACACTCGAGCCAGCTTTGGTGTTATCCAGTGTTTCATGGGACCGCCCGGTTTTGGTATAAAAAGCAACTACGCCGTTGCCGCCCCGTACACCATAAATACCGGTGGTTCCGGCGTTCTTCAGCAGTTCAACCCGCTCTATCTCACCAGGATTAAAGGTTAGCAATCCTGTTCCATCCTCGTCCTGTATGGGCATACCGTCCACCATAAATAAAGGGGTTGTACTTCCCAGAATGCTGCTGACACCCCGAATCAGTACCCGGTAGCCGCCTGCGGGTGTTTGCAGAACGGTCACACCCGCCAGCCGCCCCCGAATCATTTCGTACAAGTTTGAGTATGGGGGCGATTTCTCATCAAAAATAAGGGTAGCATCGGCCGCATTGTGTAAACTCCTCCGGCGAATATCGTCCGGGCGTTCATCGAACCTCCTCGCCCGAATGATCACTTCTTTCAACAGTTTCGCGGTTTTGTCCCGGTAAAAATCGGCATTTGTCTCCTGCCGGATTCGGGCCGCTTCGATCTGCGCCCGCCAGGCAGCCCAGTTCGGCAGCGTATCAGTTCGGCCCGGTTCCCAGGCCTGGCCCGGCCCTTCCTGTACCAAATGAGCTTCCCGGAGCGATAGATTTTTAAGTCGGTAGTCAGTCAGTTGGGCAATCAGCCGCAGCGTGTCGGCAATAGCCAGGCCCGCCAGCCGAAAACGGCCCCGGTCATCGGCTCCCGCCGAGCGCACAAATGACTTTCCGGGAGTTGTAGAGGCCAGCACAACCTGCGCCCCGGCAATGGGTTCATTCCTGGCATTCAACACGCGCCCCATCACCGATACGCCCCCCAGCAACTCGGTAGCCGACGTGCCCCGGACCCGTCGCCAGCCCTGGGTGAGCAGCAGATCATCCAGGGCCCGGCGGGAAGTCAGCGTGTTGGTTCTCAGGTAGGAATTGGGCTGCTCAATGCGGCCCCGCAGTTCGCCCGTCAGCAGCAGATGCGTTTGGATCGTAGCCGCTGCCGAGTCGTCGGGAACCTGGTCGGCATCGGTTATCGCTACCGACAAGGCGCCGGCTGCGGGTAGTCCGTCGTCATTCAATCGAACGGCCATTATTACCTGTTCGCGGGGCTGATACCGGGTTTTGTTAGCCGAGATTAGCACCCGAACGGGGACTAATCGCTGGGGCACAAACACCAATCGTTCGGCCTGGGGCTGGGCAATGGCATCGTAGAGAGTGAGTTGATTCAGGCCGGCAGGCAGCGTGGCGACGGGAAGATGAACACGGGCGATACCATTTTCGAGGAGAATTTTCCGCTGGTCTACCAATCGGCCCTGCTGCTGAATCAGGACGTACACGGAGTCGCGCGGGGGCCGATTGGTACCCGTAATCGTTAACCCGAGGAGTGTGGTATCACTGACCATGTCGACTGATAAGACCAGACCCTCCGGCTCGGCGGGCGGCAACGGCGTCGGTTGCCGCAGGCTGCTGCCAGTCAGTAACTCCGCGTAGTATCGCTGGCCACGCTGGGGCGTCATGACCACGCTGCCCATGCCTGCGCTGTTGCTGGTGAACTGGCCCATTTCCTTGCTGGTGCTGTCCATAATCCGGCCCGATGCCAGCACACCGTGCCCATCCGGACCAACGAGTTTGATACCCAACCGCGACGGTATGCCTGCTACCCAGCGCCCCCCTTCGGGAAGTAACTGTACGTCAATTGGTTTGGCCATTGTGTCGGCTTCGCCCGGCGCCGTCGATTGAAACAGATTATAGACCGCAACCGACCGCTCAAAAGCTGGACGACGCTGAGCGTCGTCCTCATCGGTATAGGCCCGCAACCGATACATACCCGAAGTCAGCGTGTCAGACAACCGAAAGTCGCCCGCAGCGCGACCATCTACCACCCGAAGCCACTGGTGCTGAACGAGTTGGCCGGTGGGTGTCAGCAGGTCAACGTGGATAGCCGTTTCACCTACAGGCCGACGGTTGGTAGCGGCATCGAGCAGGTAAGCACTCAGCCAGAGCCGGTCGCCGGTGGCATACAGGGATTTGTCGGTATGCACAAACAGCACTGGCGCCAGCGTTTGAAACCGGCTGGTAAACGCTGTGGCAATTCGGCCCATCCGGGCGTCGGGAGGCAACAGTTTTCCCTGCGTAGCTACGGGCGGGCTGGTTTTAACCCCCTCCGTCTGCGTCGGTTTCCAGTCGGCCGGCAACAGGGTAGAGAGTCGATCGTCGCCCAGGGAGCCTTGTACTTCCATTCCATTCGGAAGCGTGATAACGCCGTCAACGGTTAGTTCCATGTAGCCACCTGGCAGCCTAATCTGCGAGTAGGCATACCGGGCATCCCGGTAGGGCGAGTATGTTGACGAAGCACGGGTATTGAAAACCACTACCTGACGAGCCGATACGAAACGCCGTTCGAACGGTAACCGACCGGGCCGAATGAGCTGGCTAATTTTGAGGGGTAGCAATCGCTGGTTGATAGCTCCCTGCAACGTGGGTGGGTTGCCATTTCGGGTAATGGGCACAGTCAAATCTTCCTGATAGACCAAAAATCCTTCGCGTTCGTAGGTGCTATCGACTAAGCTGGCCAGCAGATGCCGCGTCGATCCTAAATAAGCCCGCATCTGATTTCGACGGAAGCGATTCGCCTGACGCTCATCGGCAGCTTGGATTGCCTCGAAACGGGTTGTACCGGCGTAGAACACCCCCTGATACGTGCCGTCGAAATGCAGCAAATCATAAAAGAGTCGATACCCCAGAGCCTGATTCTCAATAAGTAATGGTTCCGTAGCGGTCGCCATCAAATGCCCGCCGTTGTCGGTGAAATTCAGTACGTGGGGATTCGTAATCTGGCACTGACCGCCAAAGGGTTCGCCCAGTAACTGTTGCCTGAACTGCCTGAGCTGGCGTTGCCACTTCTTATCGTTTCGGTTCGCTTTTACCGTCACAGCCGCCAGCGTCTGGTCGGCGGGTTTTAGCCGAAAATTAATCATTTGAGGCTGGTCGTCGTTGAGCCGCAGCGTTCGCTGTTGGGGCTGATAGCCAAGAAATGACGCGACCACTTCGATTGTGCCGAGCGGGACACCAACGAGTGAAAAATGACCTTTGTCGTTGGTGATGGTGCCGCGCGTGGACGTATTCAGGTAGACATTGACAAACGGCATCGGCTGCCCCGTAGCCGCATCCGTCACCAAACCGGTAAGCGTAGTCGTTGTGGTCTGGGCAAATGCCCGTGGAGCCAGAAAACAGGCCAGCAGACAGACAATCACCCAACCGATACTGAACTGGCGACGCATGACGATTCGGGGTCCGGTTTACTCAACATGAAAAAGAATCCACCTGAGCGATTTTACTGACTGTATCAGCGACTTACTTCGTCCAGCCTCTCGCCTGAAAAGGCGATGGCCCGTTCGGCGAACAACGCTTTGGTGGCAGCCCAGGTAGTGCGAAAGAGATCACTCTGGCGATAGGATTCGAGGGCTTCGGCTGACGCCCACAGGCTGTAGGTCATCCTGACATTGGGCTGGTCAGGGTCGCGCAACAGTTCGAGATGATGGTTACCGGGAAAGGCCCGAATGTAGTGTTTCGAGTTATCAAAAATAGCGTGAAAGTCGGTTAGCTTATCTTCCTGAAATGTCATGCGAACGATACGAACGAGCATATTTTTAGTGAAGAATGAAGAATGAAGAGTTAAAAATAAGTAGTTCTTTACTTTTCATTCTTCATTCTTCACTCTTCATTAAAAATGAATTACCGAACTTTTGGCCGAACGGGCTGGAAAATCTCTGAAATTGGCTATGGCATGTGGGGCTTAGCGGGCTGGACGGGCTCCGACAAAGAGGAAGTTCTCCGCGCCCTCGAACGCTCTGTAGAGTTGGGCTGTAATTTTTTCGACACCGCCTGGGCTTATGCCGACGGCGTTAGCGAGCAAATTCTGAATCAGTTGCTGAAAAATCATCCCGACAAACAACTGTATGCAGCCACCAAGATTCCACCCAAAAACCGCATATGGCCTTCCAAACCCGACTTTAGAGTCGATGAGGTTTTTCCGGCTGACTACATCGTTGAGTACACGGAAAAAAGCCTGAAAAATCTCGGCGTCGACACCATTGATTTGCAGCAATTTCACGTTTGGGAGGATGGCTGGGCCGACCATGACGACTGGAAAGAAGCCACTACCAAACTCACCCGGCAGGGCAAAGTACGGGCATGGGGCGTATCGGTGAATCGCTGGGAACCCGACAACTGCCTGAATACCCTCCAAACGGGTCTTATTGACGCGGTGCAGGTCATTTATAACATTTTCGACCAGAACCCCGAAGACAACCTGTTTCCGCTCTGCCACCAACTGAACATCGGCGTGATTGCCCGCGTACCGTTCGATGAGGGAACCCTCACCGGCACGTTCACCAAAGAAACGACCTTTCCGGCCAGCGACTGGCGTTCGACGTATTTCGTGCCCGAAAACCTCAACAGCAGCGTCGACCATGCCGACGCGCTCAAGCCGCTCATTCCGGCAGGGATGACGATGGCCGAATTGGCCCTGCGGTTCATTCTGAGCAATCCCGACGTGCATACAACCATTCCCGGTATGCGCCAGATTCGCAACGTCGAAGCAAATATTGCTTCCAGCGATGGCCGTAGCCTGCCACCAGAATTAGTACAGGCGTTGAAAGCCCATCGCTGGAACCGCACCCCGACGGCGTGGAGCCAATAAACTCATAAGCTGGCTCCTCAGCTTCAGATTGTCTTTATAATTGATGCCGTAACTTGCCGGTGAATTCTGCATGGTATGAAAACTTCTTTTCATCGAGTACTATCTAAAATTAGCGCAATAAAGGTCGTAGATCGGTCGGTGCAATTTTACGTAGGTCGAGAAATGAATTGGCCAGATGATCGAAATCGCCGTCAGTGGTTATTAATGTTAAATTAAGGAGCGAAGCCGTAGCAGCAATCCAAAGATCATGTTTACCCATATTTCGGGGTGTCATAAACGGATAGTCTGAAAACTCAGGATGATTGAGTTGGCTATATGCGTCGAGGTCAACGTATGTTGTCAGAAACGTATCACTAAGTTCAATAAGTTGCGCTTCGTCAAGAACCAGTTCTAATCGCTGTCGCTTAGCTTTTGACCAATTTTGCTGGAATGAAATAGATTCTATTTCTGCAATGCTGGCAAAGGAAACATGTACATTCAAATTATCGGGGTTAATCGCCTGAAGTACTTTATATCCTGACTTATCACGGGCAATGTAAATTAAGATGTTGGTATCAAACAAAATATTCATTTACGCTCCAAATCTTTAAGTGCGGCTTCAAACTCCTCTTCTGAGAGAGCCTCTCCCCCCAGATTATACATCCGCTTAGGGTCGTGTCCGGTGAGTTTGCTAAACTCAGTAGCTCCTCCCGCAGCGATAATTTCAGCGGCTGAGTACGTTTTGAATTTCTTAAATAAAGGCGGACGGCCTTTTAGTTCGTTCGGTTTCACAGAGCTTCGGTTTACGTTCAACTACGAAACAACAAAAAAAAGCGCAAGATTCATACTAAACAGGCAGCCAGTTTGCCCGTCTTCAAATTGTCTTTATAATTGATGCCGTAACTTGCCGGTGAATTCTGCATGGTATGAAAACTTCTTTTCTTTTTGCCCTACTCCTGCTGGTGGTTGCGCCGGTTTTTGGCCAGGTTAACCTTCTTATCCGCGTTGAGGATAGCCTGACCCGCGAACCCATCATCGGGGCAACTATACGCACGCTTACAAAGCCCGTTGTTGGGGCCGTTACTGATGTGAACGGTATGGCTCAACTGGTCAGTTTACCGGGCGACAGTAAAACGCTCACGGTTAGCGCCGTTGGCTACCAAACCGGGCAATTTCCGGTCGGAACCGGGACCGACACGCTCGTGTTCCGGCTGAAGTCCGCCGAAGAGACCATCGACGAAGTGACCGTAACGGCAACGCGCACCAACTCGCGGATTGAGGATTTGCCCATTAAGGTTGAGGTATTGGGGCAGGAAGATATGGACGAAGAAAGCGCCGTTGTGCCGGGCAACGTGAGTAGTATTCTGGGCGACATTTCGATTATTCACGTTCAGCGAACGTCGGCAGTCAATGGCAATCAGGCCATTCGGATGCAGGGCCTCGACCCCAAATACACGCAGATTCTTCGCGACGGATTACCGCTCTACGAAGGTTTTTCGGGTAACCTCGGCGTGTTGCAGATTCCGCCATTGGACTTAAAGCAGGTGGAGGTAATAAAAGGCTCTGTCTCAACGCTTTATGGCGGTGGCGCTATTGGTGGCCTGATAAATATCGTTTCTAAAAGCCCTCATTCGGAGACACCCGAATTTACGGCCCTGCTCAACCGCTCGAACCTGAAAGAAACCAACCTGAATGCCTACTATTCGCAACGGTACGGAACGACCGGCCTGACGCTTTTTACGGGCTACACCAACCAACAGGCGGTCGATGTAACGGGCGATGGGTATACCGACAGCCCCGAAATCAGGCAGTTCAATTTCCACCCCCGGTTTTTCTGGAATCCTTCCGACCTCACCAAAGTAGACGTTGGTTATACCTTCACGACCGAACACCGCGAGGGAGGCTACCTGCCCGCCTTCGACCCAGGTGGCCCGCCCAATGGCTACCGAAACAGTACCGACCTGCAACGGCATACGGTCGATTTCAACGCCAGTCACAACACATCCGAAAGAAATTCGGTGGCGCTCAAAGGGGCAGTCAGTACGTTTCATCGGCAAAATACCGACTACCAAAAACTCTCCGACGGCCGGCAGTCGTCGGTTTATCTTGAAGCTAATGACCTTGTGCGTTTCGGCAAGCACCAACTCATTGGCGGGGCCAACCTGACGGTCGAAGCATTCCACAAAAATCGCGACAGTACCCGGCTTGTCGACTACACGTACCAGACTGTTGGCGGGTTCGTTCAGGATGACTGGCAGGTGGGCGAAAAAGTGGCCATTCAGGCGGGCCTGCGCTTTGATCACCACAATACGTTCGGGAGTTTTCTGTTGCCCCGCCTGTCGGTCAAGTTAAAACCATCAGACCCCTGGACGGTGCGGCTTAGCGTCGGAACGGGCTACAAGACACCCAACCTGTTTGTCAACCAAACGCCCGGCCAATTGGGGGTTAGTCTTATTTTCCCCCGCTTGTTACCGATTGATGTCAAAACGGTAAAAGCAGAAAAATCGGTAGGGACAAACGTGGATATTGCCTACTCGAAGACGTTTGAAAGCGGGTTTTCCATTCAGGTCGATCAGGCGTTTTATTACACGTATGTCAACTCGCCGGTGGTGTCTGCTTTCGCCAGCACGTCGAGCAACCTGGGGGCCTACACACAGTTGGTCAACGCGCCCTACAATCTGTTCAGTATCGGGACGGACACCTACGTCCGGCTCGAATACAAAGCCTATGAATTTTACTTTGGCTATAACCACACCCTTGCCCGTCGCGACGGAGGTGCCAACGCTGATCCTGCGGACAACAGCTATTTACCATTGGCTCCGCAGGACAAGTTTTCGACAACCCTCGCCTGGGAGAACGACCATTTTCGGTTTGGCATCGAGAGCAGTTATGTAGGTACGCAATACCTCTACAACAACCAGAAAGTAGCGAATTACTGGTTCTTCGCCGGAGCCGCCGAATACCACTACAACGACCACTGGCGGCTGGTGCTGAACGCCGAAAACCTGTTCAACATCAAACAGGCCAACTACGAAACCGTGGTGAGCGGCCCCATCACGCAACCTACTTTCCGGCCCGTCTGGGCACCACTGGAAGGCCGGATTGTGAATGTCGCGTTGAAGTACACGTTGTAGTCGTCAGTCGATAGCCATTGGTTAAAAATCGGCATTAATCAGGTTGTTGGACTGACTACCACCGATTTTTAGTTGCGTCAGGCAAATTGTAAGATAGAACTATCGTGAGATGATTTTATCGTATAATTCCGTTTGGTAAGGAAGAAAAAGCCCTGTATGAATTGCCCAGAGAGCAGCGTATCTTTTTTGAGCGGGAAATTCTGAAAAAGCCAGTTGAGTAGACTGAACAACGGATAATGGAAGCAGTCGTAGCATTATCCATTGTTCACTTTACCTCATCCGTTGGCTTAATACTCCTGCTCCAGCGGATGCACCATGAATTCGTCAATCACAACGTGGGCCGGGCGGCTGACGATGAACAGCATGGATTCGGCCATGTCTTCGTTTTGAAGCCAGTTTTTCGACGTTTCGTGGCCGTGTCCCTTCGCGTGAAAGCTCGAGTCAACCAAGCCCGAATAGACGCCCGTCACCTTGATGCCGAACGGCCGGATTTCCTTCCGCAACGCACCCATGAACGCTTCCTGAGCATATTTACTGGCAGTGTACAGCGACCCACCCGCAAAGGTCCGTTTGGCCACGTCTGAGGCTACGATAACAATATGCCCCGACCCCTGGGCCTTCAATGACGGCAGGGCGGCCTTCGTCAGGAGAAAGGTGCCTTTTACATTGGTTGCCATCAGGTCGTCCCACTCGTCAACCGTGATTTCATCGACATTTTTGAAAACGCCATAACCCGCGTTGTTGATTACCACGTCGATGCGGCCAAACTGGTGGAGGGCTGTTTTCACAACGGCTTCCATATCGGCTTCGCTGGCCACGTCACCGGACACGGCTACGATTTTTCCGCGTACTGATCCTTCGGTTGCTTCGGTTTCAAGTTGGTTCAGATCGTCGGCGTTGCGGGCCGTCACGACCACGTTGGCGCCGTGCTGGGCCAGCAACAGGGCCGTTGCCCGGCCAATTCCCCGCGACGCGCCGGAAATAATGATGGTTTTGTTTTCGATAGTCATAGGACAAAAGTACGGGGAAATTTAGGGCAATGAGTGAAGGTGATTGCTTACTTTTGTTTATGCAGACTTCCCACCAGATTCATTTTGGCCTTGCCCAAGGCATGGATGCCGTTGCCGATGCTTCGGTTGATTTAGTTGTTACCTCTCCGCCCTATCCGATGGTCGAGATGTGGGATGAAGGAATGGGCATTCAGAATTCGGCCATTATCAATGCTTTAGCCAGAAATGAAAGCGCAACGGCCTTTAGCCTAATGCACGATGAGTTGGACAAAGTCTGGAGCGAAGTTTGCCGCGTATCCAAACCAAGCTCGTTTGTCTGTATTAATATTGGCGATGCCACGCGTACAATAAATGGCGAGTTTCAACTATTTTCCAATCATAGCCGAATTATCCAGTATTTTCTCAGTAAAGGTTTTTGTTGTTTACCTCCGGTTCTATGGCGTAAACCAACCAATGCCCCTAACAAATTTATGGGGTCGGGGATGTTGCCCGCCGGGGTCTATGTAACACTTGAGCATGAGTACATTCTGGTGTTTCGGAAAGGGGGCAAACGTCTTTTCAAATCAGAGCAGGCAAAGATGCTTCGTCAGCAAAGCGCATTTTTCTGGGAAGAGCGAAATCAATGGTTTTCAGACTTGTGGGAAATTCGCGGAACGGGACAAAAAATGCTGACCAAAAACTCGCGCGAACGCAGTGGAGCGTATCCGTTCGAAATTCCCTACCGGCTCATTAATATGTATTCAGTGAAGGGCGATATGGTCTTAGACCCCTTTCTGGGAACTGGCACAACAACCTTAGCGGCTATGACAACCGGGCGCAACAGCATCGGTTATGAGATGGACGAAAGCTTGTCTGAAACAATTGGTGAAATGGTATTGCCCGATAAAGTCCCCGCACTCAACACCTTAATTCGTGACCGACTGCAAGCCCATATTGATTTTGTTGAAAAACGCCTACTGGCAGGCGATTGGGATGTTAAACACATAAACAAACACTATAATTTCCCGGTCGTAACGAGCCAGGAAACTGAGTTATTGCTGAATTTCCTAACCCATATTGAGCCATCGACAAATTTGTATATGGTTCACTATTCCCTTCAACCCGAATTGAAGGCGACCTATGTACCAACTCAACCTAATAAAAAAGGCCAGCAGGTTTTGGCATTTTGACGATGGCAAAGAACAAGGAGATTAAACGGTATTCATTGGACTTTGGCAAAAAAGAGAAGGTTCTAAATTACACCTGCCAAACCTATCAGCTTTCGCGTCCAAACAAAGTAGGAGCCGTAATGTCGCTCATTCGGGATTGCCAGCCCCAGTCTATTACGGAATGGGAAAAATGGTACTTCGAGAATGCCGTAACAGAAGGTAAACAGGCTCATCGGATAACTCAAATAGACATGGAGGAATTGGGTGAACGACTATATAGGGCTATCAAAGACAAAGTAATCCCTGAATGGGAAGCTGCTTTCAACAGCCTTACCCGTGAAGATTGCATCGCCTACATTTACAACCTGACAATCAACCGCACCTTCGATGGTTATCTCCGCGAAAAGTCAGTGGTGTACGACGGTCTCGCCAAAATCTTCCCGGATGTTCAGTTTGAAGAAAGTCTGCCCGAACTTGACCACTCCGGCGATGTTGACTACCTCGGTTACGTTGGCCAAAAAGCGTTTGGCATTCAAATCAAACCCACGACAGCTAAAGCAAACTTTGGCACTATTCTGTCTCAGAGCGCATGAAAGCCAGCTTTGCATCTTTTCAGCAGGATTTCACTGGTAAAGTTTTCATCATCTTCAGTTTAGATGGCGAGATTGGCAACCCGGAAATCATCCCCGAAATCGCCGAAGAAATCAACCGTCTCCGGGCGTAAACGTCCCCGCACCAACCCTTCATTTATCCTCTATTCTCAGCAGCGCAACCGGCAACTGACGCAGTACCGACTGCACAAAAACCTTCTTATCCCCATTCCCAGCGACTCCCGACAGGCAGTCCGTCCACGCAGTAGGCGCGTTGGCGGGTAGCGAAACACGTGTGTCGCTCCAGTCGAGGTCGAGCACAGCTTTCGTCTGTTCGCGGCAAAGCTGAGCCATGTGCAGGGGCACGATAACTACGTACCAAACAGTGTTATGCTGACGGGAAAAAGCCAGGATAAAATCGCGATAGGCACCTTCGACCGATACCGGCACATACGCCCCTTCAGCAAATAGAAGCGCATTTTTCTGCCGTTCGTGCAGGAGGGCGTGGGTCAGCCAGAACTTGACGCGGCCATCGAAGCGGTGCTGCCACAGATCGAGCCACAGGTTTTCGCCCAATTGTTGGCGGGCAGTCAGGTCAGTTAACCACAGTTGGCGTTTGGCGAAATCAACCGGCCGGCGGTTGTCGGGATCAACGAAGCTCAGGTCCCAGCCTTCGCCCCCCTGATAGACGTCAGGCACACCGGGACAGGTGAATTTCAGCATGACCTGCCCCAATGAGTTCGTTACCCCAAAATCAGCGATTTCATGATGAAACGCCCGGAATCGTGCCCAAAATGGACTTTGTTGATTTAACAAATTATCCGTAAACCACCGAACGCCCGCGTGGTAGTCCCCCTCCACAACCCAGCCGGTGGTATGGCGTTTGGCTTCCTGCAACGCTTTTTCCAAATACTGCCGGAAGCGATTCGGGAAATCGTCCTCGTCCTGTCCGGGCATGGGATACGCACCAAGCAGATTCTGATAAATCAAATACTCATCGTTGGCATCGGGCGCATTGTTTTCTTTAAAAGGCTTAGTCAACTGCTGCCAGTGTTTCAGCTCCGCCACCCATTCGTGGGGCAGGTCGGTGAGCACATTGAGCCGCGCCCGCACATCTTCGCCCCGCTTGGTATCGTGGGTGGCCGTGGTATTTTGTGCTAAGGGCCATTGGCGTTGGCGGTCCTGCATGGCCTGGTGAAACCCATCCACCGCCAGGCCAAATCGCTCTGGCGAATCCCCTACTTCGTTGTGGCCAATAAAGCAATTGTATGTATAGAGCAGTGTGTCTTCCACGCCCTTCGCCATCAGCGGCCCCGAAAACTGCATGAGTCGCTGATAAAATCGCACGGCCCGACTGTTATACTCCGCATCGGCTACCGGAGGTTTCAGCAGAAGAGCGCCCTCCAGTACGCCAACCGCCGTTGCCAGATCGGGGTTCTTTTCGCGAATGGTTTTGAGCAGTTTCCGCATGACACGCGCTTCGTTGTCCGGCATTGGAAACTGATTACTGTAGTACCGATAAACCGGGCACGCTACCAGCAGTTCGCCAATCGCGAGTTTAAGTTCGCCAGCCGCCAGGGTGTCTAATCCGATTTCGTCGGCCAGGTTCAGCGAGAAAAAATAATGGTAGAGATTGTCCAACTCACCCCCCATGTACTGCGCCAGAAAATACGCTTTTCGGTCCCGAATCCGGTCGGGCAATGGCATATCAGTGCCGACGAGCGCGTGATAGAACTCGCGAAACTGAGCTTCACTGTACCTGTTGGTCAGGAGGTTGTTGACCATTGCCAGGAATTCGTAGCCCGACGTTCCCTGCACGGGCCAGTTTTCGGGCAGGGCTTCGTCGGCCTGCAGAATTTTCTCAACCACGATGTAAACGTTCGCTCCGGCCAGTTCGCGCAGCCATTCTAAATAGGTTGCCGGGTCGAACAGGCCGTCGATATGGTCGACGCGTAATCCCTGAAAAATACTTTCGTCCACTAATTTTTTGGGCAGGCTATGCACAGCCTGAAAGACTGCCTCGTCGCGCATGTTCAGGCAAATCAGGCCATTGACAGTAAAAAACCGCCGGTAGTTCATAACCTGACGGGTTTCTGGTTCAGTACACAACCGATAATGTTGCTCGCCGGCGAGTTTATGCAAGCGGACGGGGTCGGCGTTCAATATGTCGACACAAGCCTGCACATACGTCCCGATTTTGGGAGTTTCGGCTAACGCGGTCAATTGCTGTCGAAATTCGGCCCATTCAATGGCATACGTTTCTGGCTCATCAAGATGTCGGAGTTGGTCGAGTTGAGCCAGCAATTGCTGCACAGAATCGACTGGTTCGTCGACAGAAGCCTGCAGGATCGATGCGTAACTACCCGGTTTCATAGGCAGCGTATTTCCGCTGACTTGCAGCACAAACCGATCCCGTTCATAGGCCAGCGCCAGGTTGCCCTGCGCCGGGGTTTCATCCATTGGTTCAGGCAGAAACGGAGCCAGGATGCGCCCGGAAAAAAAAGAACTGGCTAAAGAGGTCTCAAAAAAATGGGCATGGCGCGAGAGGTGTCCTTTTTCGAGTACATCGGTCAGCCACTCGTTGTCGATGTGGTACGCCATGTGGTTCGGCACAATGTCCTGCACCCAGCCCATACCTGCCTGTTTTAGCCGTTTACTTATGGTCTGCAACTGGTCGATGGTGCCGATTTCGGGATTTATCCGCGTAGGATCAACGCCATCGTAACCATGCGAACTTTCGGGGGTAGCCCTAAAAATAGGCGACGCATAAATAGTGGCTACGCCCAGCGTTTGCAGATACGGCACCAGCGCATCGAGGTGATCAAACGTAAAATCCTTATGAAACTGGATGCGATAAGTAGAAACAGGATTGTACATTATTTATTTGTGTAAATCAGAATGGATTGTGGCTGAACCGTAACGGGCGTGTTTCCAGCCACCATTGATGGAGCCGCAACGGGGCCAAGCCATCGTGGATCAGCCGAATCGAGCAGATTGCGCCAGTGACCGTCCTGGGCGGGCAGAGTAAGCGATTGCGGCTCCGACGAGAAATTCATCAGGCAAACAACTGTTTCCAACAACTCCGTTCGGCTGTTTGGTTTTGGTTGCTTATGCTGGCGAAACAGGGTTAGCGTTTGGCGGGCTTCGTCCACAATCACCGCCACCGATTCGCGGTCGGGGTGGCGCAGGGAAGACTGTTTACGGAGGGTCAGCAACGTTTGATAGTAACGGAACAACGTCTTGTGCGGCTCCTGCGACAAGCGGTGCCACTGCAATTGCGACCGCTCGAAGGTGCGCTCATCCTGCGGGTCGGGGGCTTCCTGCGTGGTCTGAAAAGCAGCGAATTCTTTTTTGCGTCCTTCGCGCACCGCTTCGACTAAAGCGGGGTCGGAATGGCTCACGAAATACAAAAACGGGTTCAACTCGCCCCATTCTTCGCCCATGAACAGCATCGGCAGATACGGGCTGCTCATAACAGCCCCGGCCATAAGCTTCTGCATCTCCACACTCACCAACTGACTCGCCCGTTCGCCCAGCATTCGGTTGCCAATCTGGTCGTGGTTCTGCGAGAAAACCACGAACTGTCGCCCTGCGTGCCCCTGCGTCGACTTCCCGACGATTCGGGCACGACGCGGCATATAAGTTCCGTCGTAGACGTAAGCATCTTTATACGACTTAGCTAAATGCCGAATGCCTTCATAATCCGCATAATAGCCTGTGGGTTCACCCCCTGCCGTTACGCGCAGGGCGTGGTGAAACTCATCGTTCCACTGGGCATCCATGCCGTAGCCCTGCTCGGCGACCGGTTGAATAAAGCGCGTGTCGTTCTGGTCCGATTCGATAATGAGGTAATGCTGCCGACCCGTTTGCGCCATCAGTTCATCAACATACTGCCTGATTTCCTGCAACAGATGGGTTTCGCCCGCATCATGAATGGCATGAACAGCATCTAATCGCAGCGCATCAACATGAAAATCCCGAAACCACATCAATACATTCTCGATGAAATACCGCCGAACGCTATCGCTGTAATTGTCGTCGAAATTAAGGGCATTCCCCCAGGGCGTCTGATACTTGTTGGTAAAATAGGGGCCAAAGTCGGCGAAGTAATTGCCTTCCGGCCCCATATGATTGTACACTACGTCGAGCACCACCGCCAGCCCGCGCCGATGGCAGGCATCGACCAACCGCTGCAAACCGGCACCACCGCCATAGGAATGCTGTACGGCAAAGGGGAAAACGCCGTCGTAACCCCAGTTGCGGGTGCCGGGAAACTGCGCCACCGGCATGATTTCGATGGCATTAATCCCCAGTTCAACCAGATAATCCAGCCGGTTTTCGATGCCCGAAAACGTGCCTTCGGGCGAGAACGTACCCGTGTGAAGTTCATACAGCAAATAATCTTCTAAGGGCAGGTTGTGCCAGTTGGCATCCGTCCAGAGGAACGGGGCCGTGTCGATGGCCTGCGAGTGGCCATGCACGCCTTCGGGCTGGGCTAATGAGGCCGGGTCGGGCCGTTCAAGGGTTCCGTTGAGGATAAATGTGTAGGTGTCGCCGGGCTGTAGCTGATTGGTTGTCGTTTGCCAGTAAGCCCCATCGGGCTGCAATGGAATTAGCTGATTTTGAGCGCAGTGCCGAAGGGCCACCGAGCGGGCGAAGGGTGCCCAAACCCGCACACACGCGCCTTCAGACGTAAACGTAACGCCCAGCGTCCGGCGGTTAAGCAAGGATTTATTCATTCGTTAAGGTTGGTAATCAAGTACACGCGATTACTCACACAACGCCAACAGGGGCTGATGGATGAGGAAGCAAATTAACTGAACACAAGCAACTCACAACCTTTACACCCTCATTTTTGTTGGGCTGAAAACTCCCCTCCGGGGGCGTGCTGCCTGTCGCCGGAAACCTGAAGATGCGCTAACCTCCAACGTGTTTAATTAACTTTGTAAAACCCGTATCGTCGTAAAATATCACACTTCCACAATACTGAAATAGACACTGTAAAAATTCAATTATGGCTTGGTCATCGCCACATTCAAAATGAATGCAGGTTACTTTGTCAGTTTCAACTTCATCGTTTTCTACGCGTATCAGCGTTTTTAACGCACCATCTTTGAACAAACCACAAACCCAGTTTTCACCGTTAGCTTCTTCTATAAATTCCTCACGTTCCACTTCATACGAAGTCCGAGCTGCTGCTTCGTTAACTTGCGAAAGCGTAGGGTAGTTAAATGGTGGTGTGTTGGTCAGAACAAGACCAGCCTCTATTGCAAATCCTTGTGTTTTACTGTCCTCCTTGTTGTCATAAAATGCACTAAACTTCCTACGAAGCACTGAACCGCTACTTTTGCAAAACCCGTGTTGGTGGCTGGTGTTTTATCTGTCTTTATTATTTATTGAAGTTAGTTCACTGATAAGTTATTAAAAATTAAACCCAAAATGAAATCCCGGTTCGCCGAAGACAAATTTCGACCATTTATCGTCTAACTGTTTAAATCCATCAGGCATTTTTGTGTGATAAGGACGGTGGGTAGTTGCAATTGATGGTTGAATAAAAAATCTGTCCTTAAAAAGTTTGATGTGATAACCAACGCGGTAAGTATTGAAAATCTGAAATCCATTGTCAATTTTTTTGCCGTCATCATTCACAAAAGTTTGCCAAGTAGGCATTACATTAAGTTCGGCATATAAACCTTTCCACAAAAATCGTTGGTAAGCCACTGAAATGCCATACTCCCGAATATACCCCGGAAATTCTTCTTCCGGCTTTCCGTATGATTTGTTTAAAAATGGGTGAATACCATTTGGCCAAGCATACTTCCAGGTTTTTGGTTCTAATGTAATTATATCTTTTCCTGTAATACGATAGCCTAAATTAAGTTGAGCGAAGTCGGGGGGATTTACGGGTGCTAAATTACCTAATAAAAAGATAGAGCTACCAACGAACCACCGTTTGTAAGTGCTGTCTGTTTTAGCATATTGTGCTTTGAGTTGGAGCGTGCTTGTCATCATTAAGACAAAACCAATGAATAAAATTTTCTTTTGCATTTCTTTCTTTCTTTTTTATGTGAAACGATACCGCAAAAGTAGATTGGCGAGATACAATAACACGTTCACTTAAGTTAAGAAATACGTTTTAGCTCTTTTTCTCAAGAATTCTTGCTCTTAGTCTGCTTAAAGATTGAGGTTTGATACCTAAAAAACTTGCTAATTGGTGTTGTGGAACACGCTGAATAAGGTCCGGTCTTTTTTGTATTAAGTTCAGGTATCGTTGTTCAGCGAAGAAGCCTTAAACTCGTCAAAATTACTGGAAATTATACCCAAAATGAAGGCCGGGTTCATACCCAAAGTAATTAGGCCATTTACTATCCTTTAATTTAAAAGATTCTGGTGTATTAGTTTTTACAGGCCAATGAGTTAATCCAATAGATGGTTCAAAAAAGAAACGGTTTTTAAAAAATTTAACCTGGTAACCCAAACGGTAGGTCATAAATAATGTGTATCCATTGGCAATCTTTTTATTATCCTCATTATAATATTTTTGAAAAGCATTCATTGCATGAACGGCTGTATATAATCCTTTCCACCAAAAACGATTGTAGGCTAATCCAATTACATTTTGGCGTACATATCCGGGATAATTTTCTCCCGGTGCATCAAATGATGGTCCCCAGGGGATACCTAATGGCCAGGTAAACTTAGATCTTTTAAATTCTAAGAAAACAACATTTTTAGGTGTTATTCTATAGCCAACATTTAATTGTATAAACTCAGGTGCATTTGGGTCATTAGGAATTAAATTTCCTAACATCAAGAATGTACTCCCAACAAAATACTTTTTATAAGTACTGTCTTGTTTGGCATATTGTGCGTTCACCTGTAAACTGATTGCCAACACTAAGGCAAGTCCAAGCCATAAAATTTTCTTTTGCATATCTTTTTTAATCAATGTTAAACGATACTGCAAAGATAGATTGGCAATAGACTTAAAATCGTTCACTTAAGTTAAGAAATGAAGTTACTCTTTGCTTTTTTCTAAAATTCTTGCTCTTAATCTACTCAGTGATTGAGGTTTGATACCTAAATAGCTCGCTAATTGGTGTTGTGGAACACGCTGAATAAGGTCCGGTCTTTTTTGTATTAAGTTCAGGTATCGTTGTTCAGGCGAAGAAGTCTTAAACTCGTCAAAATTGATTTGTTGTTTGGCTAACAATTCTTCCACCAATATTCTACACATTATTTCAAATTTAGGAAATTTAGCAAATAGTTCAACTTCCATGTCAGGGTTTGCAATCGTTAGTATCGTATCTTCTACACAACTTATGAAATATTCAGACGGAGCATTATTTTTTACACAATGCGGTGTCAGTTCTTCCATTTCTGTAAAAAAGGCGGTAGTTTTTTCTTCACCATCTATGATGTAATATTTCCGTATGCATCCTTTTAAAACAAAATAGCAATCTTGTGATTTCTGTCCTTCTTTGAGTAAAATAGTCCCTTTCTTAACAGAGCGGAATATGTCTAACGAAAGTATTGCGTTCTTCTCATCTTCTGTCAGAGAAATGTATTTTGCTATAAAGTCAAATAGTGTGTCTTGCATTGTTTTTATATATTGTTATGTTACTGCCTTCTGTTACACTTGCTACCAACTCGCCGATTGCCGCACGTTCAATACAAAATACGCACCGCACGGCAGCGGCCGACCGTCGGCGGCCCGGTTCGCATTTTGTATTACTGTAGTATCGCGCCCTTGACTGTCGGGGCGGTTGCCCTGTCGCCAGGACACTGCCCCGCAAACCTAAACCTGCCCAACCGGGGCATTCGCTCTGTCAGCCGAAACCCGCCGAACAAGCAAAAAACCTAACCTCTGCGGCCTGCAACCTGTCGCCCGAACGCTGCCTTGCAAGCTAATTAATTTATGGACTTGCACACAACCAGCGGTAAGGTTCGTGTGCTGGCAGGAGGCTGAAAAAAGACCGGCAGCTTTCCCTCAGACGTCAACTTCTACGGTTGTTCCGTCGCTGGAGAAAACCCGGAAGGTGCCACCGAGTTCTTCGGCCCGCGTCTGCATGTTTCGCAAGCCATAGTGCTGCTCAAGCACAACGCCGTTTGTGGAGTCAAACCCCTGGCCATTGTCATGAATGCGAAGGTTAAGGTGCCCGTCTTCGTGGACGTGTAACTCGACCATTGCCTGTGTTGCCAGAGCGTGTTTCATCACATTGTTAAGGGCTTCCTGCACAATCCGAAACAGGTTCAGCACCTGCGTTGAGGTAAGTCGGTAGGTCTGCGCCCCCGCAACATGGACATCTACATGCAGCCCGTCGGTTTCGTGAACGTAGCGGTTGATGTACTGGTTAAGCCGCTCACTAAACTCCTCGACGGTAAAGCTTTCCTGATGGATGGCCCAGATCGTTTCGCGCAGGAGTTTGACGGCTTCGCGGGTGTAATTAACCACCGTTCGCAACTGCGTGGCCCATTGTCGCCCATTAAGGATGGGTTGTTTTTCGGCCTGACCGCTGATGTGTGTCAGGTTGGTGACAACAAACGCCAGGTGCGCGCCCACGTTGTCGTGCAGGTCGCGGGCAATGCGTTCTTTCTCGACCAGCATACTGTTTTTCATGGCCAGGGTCTGCACTTCGGCCTGGTAGGTACGTTGCTGCTGAGCCGTGCGTTCGTTGAGTAACTGTTCGGCCTGGTCGCGGTCCATTTTGTAACGATAGGCCAGCCCAACTGTCAGCACCAGAACCTCCAGCAGGGCCACGCAGGCGTAGTAAGCGAAATCAGCAATCGGCTCATAGGTTGGCAGCCAGCCGAAATTGGCGAAAACCAGGCCAAGATTCAGCGTGTAGAACGGCGAAACCGCCACCAGATATAGCCACGCTTCGGGCACATGATACCGCCGAACGATGCTGACGATGATGTAGGCAATGATGACCGGCAACGGCAGCCAGTACAACGCCGTGAACAGGCGTATCAGCATCAGCTCCAGCGGGGGTGCCAGGGGAATGAACCACTCGGCGGTTAACGCAATCAGGCAAACAACTCCGCCCCAAAGTACCCCGGTTCCGATGCGGTGCCAGCGATGCGAGGCCGTATACCACAGCGGTAGAAACGCCCGCACAAAGGTTAACTGCGAGTAGAACAGAACGAGCGGGAATAGAAAGTAAATATTTTGCCGGGGCATCCAGAACTGCACGTCGAAAGCAAATTGATTCAGGAAACCATCATTGATGGCGAAAAATCCTACTAAGCCCAGCAAACAGAAAATGTATTTTGAATAAATAGGATCAAAGGTCGTCAGGAAGAAGATCAGACTCATCAGCGCCACGAACGTCAGCGTGGACAACACCCCACCCCAGAACAAATAACTTTTCTGGACGACGGTCTCGTAGGCTGACTCCCGAACAAGCGTAACGGGTATGAGCTGAGTGCCCCGGTGCTTCACTATCCGCAGATAAGCCGTTACACCCTGCCCGGCAGACAGAGTAAATGGAAACCAGAAATGCCGGTGATTGCGAATTCGCTGAGCTGCGGGGGTCTTCCAGCCAATGACGGGTGAGGTCGATAACACCCGATTTTGGGCATCGACAACAAAAAGCCGAAGTTCATCGAAACACCTGAAGTCAATCTCAGCCAGCCACTGTTGCGACTGTGCGGCCGGATTCTGCAGCCGAAACCGTATCCAGATAGGTTTAGCCGACTGCGTACCGCTTATTACCCCAAAGTTGGGAACAGGGGACGTAACCGGCTGAAAGGCAGGACCATTGCTTAGCCTGACAACATCGGCAATGGTTTTGGCAGGCGACGAATCCAGATAATAAGCCAGATTCCCCCGCAGCGAAAGCTGGTCTTTATCGACGGGCAACAGCACAACCGGCTGGCTCCTCAACGGTTGTGCTGCCATAGAAGTTGGCAGCAGGCAAGCGGTCAGGGCTATCAGCAGCAGTTGGCAAAAACGTTTCATCAGCTCGTAGTCAACAGTAATTGAGTATAAGTCTATCCCGGCGGAGCACCGCACAATCGGCTAAGGACCATCAATTACAACGTATACCCACCGTTATACTGCCGTTTCACAAACTGGTTGGCATAATCGAAGTTGATGATTTTCATGGTATTGCCATCCCAGAACAGTTTTTTGCGGCCGGTAAATTTACCGTCTTCGCGGGCCAGATACGACCGCGTAGCCAGATTGCCCATCAGCACGGTTTCGGTGAGTGGCCCCGATTCATCGAAGGACGAGGAGGTGTAGGCCCCGAAGCCCTGTTTGCAGGCTTTTACCCATTGTTGCTGATGACCTTCCGTTTTTCCGTCCACAAACGGTTTTGCGGGCGCAGGCAGAGCTTTGTTCGCAAACTTATCGACCGGCAATAGTTTCGGGTCGTTGCCGAACAGCCCGCCGGTTAGCATGCCTTTCGTGCCGATAAACAACATACCCCCGTTGTGGTCGCGGAACACATCGCTATACTCGACACCGTCGGGCAGTTGGGGGCGGATGCCCCCATCGAACCACGAAAATTTGATTTCCTTCACCTTCCTGTCGTCTGATGGGAAGGTCAGATGGATGGCTGACGAAGGGGGGCAAACGTCGTCGTAGAAGGCTTCTTTGAAAAAGTCGGCGTAGACCGACCCCACGCTGCACTCCACCGACGTGGGGTATTTGAGTTTAAGGGCGCGAAACGGCACGTCCATAAAGTGGCAGCCCATGTCGCCAAGTGCCCCCGTGCCAAAATCCCAGTACCCCCGCCAGCGGGTTGGCATGTAGGCTTCGTGATAGTCGCGGGCGGGGGCCGTACCCAACCAAAGTGGCCAGTTCACCTCTGCCGGTATGGGCTGCGACTCGCCCTTATCTTTGGGCGACCGAACGCCCTGCGGCCATACCGGGCGGTTGGTCCAGCAGTACACCGTATGAACATGGCCAATCAGTTTTTCCTGAATGGCTGTTTCGATGATGCGCGTGGCATCACCCGAACTTCCCTGATTCCCCATCTGGGTCACGACTTTGTATTTACGAGCCGCTTCGGTCAACATGCGGGCTTCGTAGATGTCGTGGGTGAGCGGTTTTTCGACGTAAACATGTTTGCCGAGTTGCATGGCCGCCATGGCAATGGGCGCGTGCATGTGGTCGGGTGTGCTCACAATCACCGCATCGAACGTTTTACCCGCTTTGTCGAGCAGTTCGCGGTAATCCTGAAAATAAGGCGCGCTGGGAAATTGAGCGCGGTATTTCTTCGCCTGCCGGTCATCCACATCGCACAAGGCCACCATGTTGTCGGAGCCGCTATTGTAGGCCAGCCGGATATTAACATCAGCCTTGCCGCCACAGCCCACAGCCGCCATGTTGAGTTTGTCAGACGGGGCAATAATCCGCGTGCCATTGGCCGCTTTTCCGCCCAGCACATGGCGCGGCACAATGAGGAAGTCCACAGTGGATACTGCAGCCGCAGCAATTGCGCTGCGTTTCAAAAATTTACGACGGGAGGGTTTAGGAGAATGAGTCATTTTTGAATGAGCGAATGAGTGAATATTCGTAAACGCCTAAAGTTACGTCTTCCATCTATTCACTCTTTCGCTCGTTCACCTTTAATTTCACCCCATCACCTGTCCCATTTTCATGGCGATGCTCATATCGCCTTTTATTTTGAGTTTACCCGTCATCACGGCCATCATTGGGTTGAGGTCGCCAGTGCCCATTTTTACAAGGTTACCGACGCTTACCTGCAAGTCGCAGTCCGCCGGTTTATCTTCATTCGAAACTACAGCGGGCGACTGGGTCGCGTCGATAAACACAACGCCCTGATCGGTCACGATTTTAGCCGTAGCGTTAATGTTGTCGGCATGTGTAACTTTGGTTCTTATTTGGTCGGTCAATTCCTGAAGGGTCATCTGCTTTGGGTTTTAGTACGGCTAAGAAACACCGATACGATAATAAGGTTTATTCATTGATAGGATTACGTATGCGTTCTCAATTTTTAACGGTTCTTTGCATCCTGACGTTTCTTAGCTGTGCCCTGGGGCTGGCCGATGCGGTTGTCTCGTTCGTGCAGACCAATGCTGCCTCCGAAACGCCTTATGTCGGGCGCAAACTTACGCCCGAAGAACAAAAAAACGAGCCGAAGCAATATTTTGAAGATCGTTCATCGGGCGATGCTCCCCTGCCCGGCGACCCCGACGTGATCAAATCGCTGGCGGTGGCGCAGTTTATTTATTCGCTGCTGACCCTCGCCGGGGCTGTGCTGATGTTCCATCTGCGCCGAATTGGGTACTGGGTTTATGTCGTAGGCGCAGCCGCCGGCCTTATACTGCCCATAATCCTGGCAGGTTTTGGTGCATTGAACACCTCATTCGGCGCTTTCTTCAGTTTACTGTTTGCCGGACTTTACTGGCTGACACTGAAGGAGATGCGGTGAGAAATAATCCCCAACCCCCTGAAGGGGCTTTAGCTATCTCTAAGACCGGCTATAGCTCCCTTCAGGGGGTTGAGGGTTAGTATTAAACCTATTTCACCGCCACGTCAGCCGGGCTGACTACGCTCACATCCGTATTGCTGACAAACGCAACGTGCTTTCCATCGGGCGACCAGGACGGCGTGTTGATGGTGCCCTGACCACCGTAGATGTAGGCAATCACCTTGGGCTTCCCGCCCGAAACAGGCATCATTCGGAGGTAAACGTGTTTGTAGGGCGGGTGGTCGCCCGGCGTTACTTCGTCTTTCAGGAACGACAGAAACACCATCGATTTTCCATCGGGCGAAATATGGGCGAACCAGTCGTGAAACTCCCCGTCGGTAACGGCTTCCTGCTGGCTGCCGTCGGGTTTCATTCGCCAGATTTGCATGGTGCCGGTACGGTTGGAGTTAAAATAAATATACTTACCATCGGGGGAGTATTCAGGGCCGTCGTCGAGTCCTTTGGTATCCGTCAGCCGAACTTCGGGGCCACCCGCAGCGGGTACTTTATAGACATCGTATTCGTTGTTGCGTGACCCGCAGAAAACCAAATCTTTACCATCCGGCGACCAGCCATGCAAATACGATGGACCTTTGGGCGTAATCTGTTTAGGAACTCCTCCACCAACGGGAACGGTGTAGATGATTGACCCACCCAGGTCGGTTACGCCACTGCTCAGGCCCAGCATCTTGCCATCGAAGGAAAGTACGTGGTCATTGTTGTTATTTTTTACATCACCTGTGTTCAGCACTTTTTGGGCGCGGGTGGCTAAATCAAAGGTATGAATCAGGCCACCACCGTTGTAAATCAGCGTTTTGCCATCATTTGTCCAGTTGGGAGCCTGAATGGAGTTGGGAGCCGTATGAATCACGTTGCGCTTGCCGGTAGCCACGTCCAGCAACTCTAAGCGGCTGGCCAAGTTCATCCGGCCCGGTTTTTCATCAGGACTGACCGGCACCGAAATCCGCACATCCTCATAAACGACCTTCTCCACAACATCCTTATTGTGGGCGCTGATGAACAGCCCTACATACAATTCCTCGCCTAAGATGATGTCAGTCACTTCCTGCGTTTGGAAGGGTTCCCCAAATTTGGCTACCCGCATGGTGTAGGTGTTGCCACGCCGTTCTAACTGAATAACATCGGCATGAGTCAGGGTGGCGCGTTTTTCTTCGGTTTCACCCCCCGCCGTTCGCCGAAACTGTAAGGAAGTCAGGCCATCGCCATGTACAGCGGCACTCATGTGCGGTGCTTTCGGGTCTGCACCGGCGCGGGCCATCCAGCCAATTTTCCGGTGTGGGTCTACACCCTTCCCCACCAAATTACCACGCACATAAACAATGAAATCGCCTTTAATCCGCTTCCACAGGAATTGAAATTCATCCTGAGTGCCCCAAATGTTCGTGCCCGACCCGCTTAGTTCATAGGTCTGGGTAGCGGCTTTGTAGGCACTCATACCCGGATGCAGCACCGGCCCAACATCCGTTTGACCATCAAAAACGCCAACTGGTTTTTGCTGCGAAAAGGCCGCCTGACTTAATAGAATCAGCAGAAAAAGGTTTAGTAAGAAGTTCATTCGCTCGTTTGTTAAAGGTCGGTCAACATTATTGGGCAAGTCTGTTTGCAAAAGAGGGGAGCGAATAAAGTTTACTTCATTGACTTATACAACCCATTCAATGATTCAGTAAAAAGGCCAACCCTGCGGTTGGCCTTTTTTACTGAATCACCGGCTAAAAATCCGGTTCATCGGCACTTGGCCCGTAACTGCCCGGTATCGGAATGTTGAGCAGACGCAGGTAAACACCCAATTGCGCCCGGTGATGGACAATCTGGCAAAGCGTCATCCGAATAACTTCGTGCTTCGGCGAGGTACTGTATATCTCCCCGCCGTTGCGGAGTGTCCAGGCTTTAGTCAGGATTGCTTCATTGGCGGGGACTAATTGGGATTTGCCATTGATTAAACTTTTGTCAAAAAAATGCATCAAATCGGCCGTGTTCGTAATCACTTCCTCCCGATATGGATTCGCAGCGAAATCCAGCTCATTCGTTGTCAGAGCCATGCTTACCCAGTTGGGTAAATCGGCAATATGCACGGCCAGCCGCCGAACGGTCATGCTTTTTTCGTGGGGTTGCCAGTCATACGTATCATCCGGCACGCGGCTCAGCATCTTCCGGGTGGTAGCTGATTCACGCTCCAATTCCGTTAAAAACAGGGGGATTAGTTCCATCGTAACCTTTGCTTGGTGATGAAACAAAGGTATCGCCGGGTGGTGACAGCCCTATGTCAGCAGGGTATGGTTACCTGTCAGCTATACCGTCATCTGCCTGAGTCATGGCCAGCCTGAAGCAAATCGTGGCCAGCGAGTACCTGACCGAAGCCATGATTTTTAGCCTTAACCTGACAAACAGCCCTGCTATTTGTTTATACAACACAAACCATTAACCACAGTTTAGATACTCACTTATGAACGCGTCTCGTCTGACCACACTTCTTTTAGTTGTTTGCTTTTCACTCACATCCATAGGGGCCAGTGCCGACGATCCCGACGCTGTTCTGGGCCGATGGCTTAGTGCGAAAAAGCGGAATCAGGTTCAGATTTATAAACAGGGCAACAAGTATTACGGGAAGTTAGTCTGGATGCTGGAGCCAAATGACCCGGTCACCAAAAAACCCAAAGTTGACCGCGAAAACCCCGACGAAAACCTGCGGGATCGCCCCATGATGAACGTAGTGCTGCTGACGGGCTTAACCTACAAAGGCAACAACGTTTGGGGCGACGGTGAAATTTATAACCCCGAAGATGGCAAGACCTATAGCTGCGAGATAACGCTGAAAGATGCCAATGCGATTGACCTGCGTGGCTATGTCATGGGCATTAGTTTCCTAGGCAAAACCCGAACCTGGACGCGCGTGCGGTAGGACGATTGAGTGGGGTCGGTATTCCGTATCCCATATCTTCAAGATATGGGATACGGAATACCGACCCCACTCAATCGTCTCTATTAAAACCCAATCGAATTGCCCCCATCGACCGGCAACGAGACGCCCGTGATGTAGCGGGCGGCTTCGGAGGCCAGAAAAACAGCAGCCCAGCCAATATCGGCGGGTTTACCAAAGTAACCCATTGGCGTTCGACGCATGGCGCGGGCGAAGCGGTCGGGGTCGCCACCCATTGCCGTTTTGCTCATGGCTGTTTCGATGAAACCCGGCGCAATGGCATTCACCCGGACGCCATTCCCTGAAAACTCCGACGCCAGCACTTTCACCATGCCCTCCACCGCCGACTTGGAAGCGGCATAAGCCACCACCCGGTCAATGCCATAATATGCAGCCATTGACGAGATCATGATGATGGAACCACGCTTACGGGCCATCATCCGCCGGGCACACACGCGGGTCAGGCTGAACACTGAGTTTAAGTTGGTGTAAACAATCCGGTCAAACTCTTCGTCTGTAACGTCCAGCGCCGGTTTTTTCATGTTAATTCCGGCATTGTTAAGCAAACAATCAATTGGGCCGTGCGTGGCTTCGATGTCCTCGACCAGGCCATCCAGCGACTCACGGGCGGTTACGTCGTTGACCCGGTACTGTGCCCGTTCGCCCAATAAAGTAATGGCTTCGCGGAGCGGCTCTTCCCGCCGGCCCGTGATGACAACGCGCCCCCCGGCTTCCACCATGCACCGGGCAATATCCAAACCAATGCCGCTGCCCCCGCCCGTAATCAGGGCAAGTTTGCCTTCGAGGGAGAAAACAGACGTATTGGTCTGACTGGTAGCGAATGGCTCACGGGCACTATTTTCTAACTGATTCATTAGCGTAACTGGTAGATGTCTACCAGGCGTTTTACTTCGTCTAACGTGCGTTCTGGTTTTTTGAATGGGGCCGGAATGGGTTGCCGGGCGTAGGGCTGGAGATACAGCACCCAGGCATCGCGCCACCAGATGGCCTCTTTATGCTGCGTTGCCAGCCGTCCGGCCACGTCGGCAAAAAGAGTTGGGTCAACGGAAGGTTTAACCTGTGCCCATTGCTGCTGCATCCAGCCAACCGAATCGGCGCCGGTGTAGAAGCGGGTGCAGAGTTCATCCCAAAGGATTCGCCCCGTGCTCAGTTTTTTCGTCCAGGGAACGTGGTGAAACCAGAGCAGATACGGCAGCGGGCAGGTTTCGGGGTTACGCCACTTTTGCTGAACTTCGGGCTGATACTGCGCTAATGCATTGCTGCCTGTAGCCGTCCGGTCGAAGCCCAGCCCTGCAGAATCGGCCCGGTGATAATAAATGGCGGTCCAGTCGGGACGCGAACTTTTTTCTAACCAGGGTTCGGGGGCAAAATGGACGCCCGACCAGGGACGCGACAGGCCAAGTGGAGTATTGTAATTCACATAAATCTCCCGCGACCGCAGCATCAGCCCGGTTATCGTTTTTACGGCTTTCGGCTCAGTGGTAAGCGTCATGTTTACCCACTCATTCGCAATGCCCTCCGCCGATAGTGTGTGGTCCCATGCCAGTCGCCCGAAGGCATACCAGTTGGCCTGCGCCATCGGGTGGCCCGTCCAGTTACGGTCAGAACCAGTATTGGCCACGCCCGCAATGGCCGTCAGCGGGTAGCCGTGCAAACTGCCATCAATCACGTTCGCTACGGATGACTCACCGGATGATGCCCCACCGGATGGTGCCCCACCGGATGGTGCCTTTTTTCCTTTAACGTAGGTATTCGACGCTAAACATTCTTTAAACAACGGGGCTTCATACACCAAATGGGTGGCAAAACCCATGTACTCCTGCGTTAGCTGAAACTCCATCGACAGGGGTGTTTTGGGCATCGCGCCGAACAGGGGCGAAAAGGGTTCACGCGGCTGAAAATCAATCGGGCCGTTCTTCACCTGCACAATCACCTTCTTAGTAAACTGGCCATCCAGGGGCGTAAATTCTTCATGAGCGGCTTTAAACCGGTCAGCTTTGGGGCGGTCCGGCGTTCCGGCAGCTTTGTAGACAAAGGCCCGCCACATGACCACGCCATCAAAGGGCGCTAAGGCTTCGGCCAGCATGTTGGCCCCGTCGGCATGGGTTCGCCCGTAATCCTGCGGACCGGGTTCTCCTTCAGAGTTGGCTTTCACCAGAAACCCGCCAAAATCGGGAATGATGCTGTAAATTTCTTTAGTTTTATCGGCCCACCATTTCCGCACCACCGGGTCGAGCGGGTCGGCGGTTTTCAGACCGCCAATGGTCTTCGGTGCCGGAAAATAGACGGATAAGTAAACCCGAATGCCATAAGCCCGGAAGACGTTCGCTAAAGCCGCCACCTTGTGCAGATACTCGCTGGTTAAAAAGCGGGCGCTGGCGTTAACGTTGTTGACAACCGTTCCGTTGATGCCCACCGACGCATTGGCACGGGCATAGAAGCGGTAGCGGGGATCAACCGTTTCGGGCAGTTCAAACCATTTCCAGAGCGACCCGCCGGCATATCCCCGTTCGATGGTACCGTTTGTATTGTCCCAATGGTTGAGCAGCCGATAGCGGATTTTAGGGTGGCTGGTCAACGAAAGCTTGTCGATTGATTGCCCCGTCTGGAGGTGTCGAAGCAGCGCAAAAACGCCATACAACACGCCTGCATCGGTTTTGCCCGTAATGGTAATGTTGCCCTGGTTAGAAATCTGGTAGCCTTCGCTGGCTGCGGTGTTGGCATCGGCGTTTAGCAGCAGCACAATACCGTTGGTCCGGGTTCCGGCATTGGTAACAACAGGAATGGATTTACCCAGCAAGCCCTGTAAGCCGGTTTGTAATTCGTCGGTGGCTGATTTCAGAACAGGACTTTGCTGGTTTACCGCTATGAATTGTACCGAACGGGCATACGCATCCCGTTTGGCTGCGTCTTTAATCAGATCATATTTCAGCCAAAGTCGGTACCCATCGTCCGGGTCTGGTAGTCGGGCGTGGGTGGCTCTGGCTACGAGCAATAGGATTAGAAGCCCGTTCAGAATTTTTTTCATACGTCCGTCAGCGAGCGTTCAATGCCCATTTCCAGGCCCCGGAGTTCGGCCAGGCCCCGCAAACGGCCAATAGCCGAATAACCGGGATAGGTTCGGGCCGCGTTTGGCTTTTTATGCAGATCATCGAGCATCTGATGGCCATGGTCGGGGCGCATCGGAATGGATGCTTCACCCATGCCGGCCTGCTGGCGCCGACGCTGCTCCCGAACGATTTCTTTCACAACTGCATACATATCCACATCGCCCGCCAGGTGGTCAGCTTCATGGAAATTACGCGACTCCTGCTCCCGTTTCGTTGTGCGTAAATGAATGAAGTGAATGCGTTCGCCGAACCGCCGAATCATACCAGGCAAATCATTATCGGGGCGAACGCCCAGCGAACCCGTGCAGAAGGTAATGCCGTTGGCCGTTACGTGGCAGGCATTCATTAATTGGGCCAAATCGGCCTCCGTGCTCACCACGCGCGGAAGTCCCAGCAGCGGATACGGCGGGTCGTCGGGGTGAATGCACAGATTTATGCCCACTTCCTGCGCCACGGGAGCCACCTGCTGAACGAAATAATACAGGTTTTGCCGAAGGGCAGCGTCATTAATCGAAGCGTATTCATTGAGTAACCCCTGAAACGTATCGAGGGTAAAGGCTTCTTCGGAACCGGGCAGACCAAGCAGAACCGTGTTACTTAATTCCGTAATCTGCTCCGGCAACATAGCCGCGAATTTCTGACGGGCCGATTTAATGATTTCGGGTTCGTAGTCCGTTTCGGCACCGGGGCGCTTGAGAATGCACAAATCAAAGACCGCAAAATCTTCCCAAACAAACCGAAGTGCCCGCGAACCGTCGGGCATTTCGGAGCTCAGGTTCGTGCGCGACCAGTCGAGCACGGGCATAAAATTGTAACAAATGGTTCGAACGCCACAAGCCGCCAGGTTACGAATCGACTGCTGGTAGTTTTCGATGTATCCGGCGCGGGTTGGGCGGCCTTTCTTGATGTCCTCATGAACGGGCAGGCTCTCGACCACCGCCCAGTGCAGGGGCGAATACCGGTCATTTTGGGCTATTATGATTCGGTTTCGCTCGTTGATAGCGTCGACCGGCCACAGGTCACCTACTGGAATCTGGTGCAGGGCCGTTACCACGCCCGTGCAGCCAGCCTGCCGAATGTCCATCAACGAAACCGGGTCATTTTCGCCAAACCAGCGCATGGTTTGCAACATGCTCATTTGTGCAGTTTCTAAATGCGTT
Source organism: Spirosoma areae (assembly GCF_054781775.1). Lineage (NCBI taxonomy): Bacteria > Pseudomonadati > Bacteroidota > Cytophagia > Cytophagales > Cytophagaceae > Spirosoma > Spirosoma areae. The sequence continues at coordinate 103,859 of NZ_BAAGTT010000034.1, forward strand.
CGTCAGGCCGTTCGTACCCGGCGAAAAACAAAAATGTATAGCATCGTCCAGGCCACTAAATAGGCCAGACCGGCGATGTAAAAAATGATGTAATACCCTTCCGACAGTTGATTCAGCAGTTTGTAATGATCCAGAATACGCCCGACGATGAGCGGGAAAATAGCCCCGCCCAGCGTTCCGGCCATAGTGCCCAAACCAACCACCCGGCTCAGCACCTGCTTGGGAAACTGGTCGGCGGCTACGGTGAAAATATTCGCCGACCACGCCTGGTGAGCCGCCACCGCCAGCGACAAAACGCCGATAACCGGCCAAATTCCGTTTAACTGACTGATGGCCATAACCGGCACCACGCAGAGTGCAAACAACGCCATGGCCCACTGCCGCGCCCGGGTTGGGTGCCAGCCCTTGCGGATGAGCATGGACGACAGCCAGCCTCCACCCACGCTGCCAATGGTTGCGGCTGAATAAATGACAATCAGGGGCAGGCCGAGTTTTTTCAGGTCGAGGTGGTAGATGTTCGACAGGTAAGAAGGCAGCCAGAACAGAAAAAACCACCAGATGGGGTCGGTCATGAATTTACCACTCATGAACCCCCAAATGGCCCGGTTCGAGAAAATCGAGTAGTTTTTTGCGGTCGTATCGTCAATCAGATTGGTCGAAGCGGCATCGCCTGCCACGATGGGTTCGGCGGTAATGTAGGCCAGTTCGGATGCGCTAACCCGCTTATGCCGGGCCGGAACTTCGTAGTAGAACCACCAGGCCGCAATCCAGATAAATCCCAGCGCGCCCGTCACGATGAATGCCATTTGCCAGCCTGCCACGACCGCTATCCAGGGCACCACTGCCGGAGCTGCCACCGCACCGATGTTGGCCCCGGAGTTAAAAATGCCGACCGCCAGCGCCCGCTCTTTCTGCGGAAACCATTCGGCCACCGTTTTGATGGATGCAGGAAAGTTACCGGCTTCGCCAATGCCCAGAAACGCACGGGCAACCATGAAGCCAAAAGTGCCGCCTGCCAGCGCATGACCCATTGCTGCAAAGCTCCAGACGATGATGGCCCAGATATAGCCTCGTTTCGTACCAATCCGGTCAATGACATAGCCAGCCAGCAACGTGCTGGTGCCGTAGAAAAAAGTGAACACCGTCACGATGTTGCCGTAGTCGGATTCGCTCCAGTTGAATTCTTTTTCCAGAATCGGCTTCAACAGGCTGATGACCTGCCGGTCGAGGTAGTTGATGGTGGTGGCAAAGAAAAGCAGGCCCACGATTACCCAGCGGTAGTTGGTCTGTTTTGTCATATCCAGGGCCGTCGTCAGGACGCTGCCAGTGGGCGGAAGATTCTGATTTCCAGTCATAAAGAATTAGCGTATAAGCATGTTGGTGATGGTCGTGGACGGTTTACTCAAACAAAAAACGGCACGTCTTTGGGAGCGTATTTCCGCATCCCCTCTTCATTGATTTCCACCCCGATACCCGGTTTGTTAGACAGCGGAATAAATCCTTTTTCCACCATTGGCCCATCGAACGTGACGATCTCTTTAAACATCGGTTCTTCGTGGAAGTAGATTTGCCATTCCAGAATCAGGAAGTTCGGCACCGACGCGCACACGTGGCTCGATGCCATTGCGCCCAGATACGAAGCCACCATATGGGGGGCAAAGGGCACGTAGTACAAATTAGCTAAGTTGGCAATGCGCTGCGCTTCACCTAAGCCGCCTGCCTTCTGCAAGTCGGGCATGATGATGTCAACGGCTCCGATTTCGAGGAGTTTTCGGAACCCATGGGCCAGGTAATGGTTCTCACCCGCACAGATGGGCGTGTTGGAAGCTTCGCGGATTTGCCTGTAAGCTTCGGGGTTTTCGGCCGGGATGGGTTCTTCCAGAAACAGGAGGTTGAGCGGCTCCATCAGTTTGGCCACCTTGCGGCCCGTGGGCAAATCGTAGCGCCCGTGCATGTCCACGCAGATGTCGACTTTTGGGCCAACCGCCTTGCGGACACCGGCAATCTGGTTATACATCCGCTCCAGTTCGGCGGGGCTGGCCGTCCAGTTGTAGGCATCGTATTTGTTGGGGTCGTTGCGTTCGTCGATGTCATATTTCACCGCGTTGAAGCCCATATCGACCGCCTTCTTAGCGCTTTTTCCGAAGGCATCGGGGCTGGTGTCTGTTTCGCGGTAGGCACCCGTGTCGCAGTACACCCGGATTTTGTCCCGAAATTTCCCGCCAAGCAATTGATAAACAGGTAGTCCGAGGGCTTTTCCAACTAAATCCCACAGGGCCGCTTCAACCGCCGACAAGACGGCGACGTACATGCCCGCCTGTGCGCCCTCAAAAAAGCCCGCTCGCCGGACATCTTCAAATAACCGATTGACATTGAGCGGGCTTTTGCCTTTAATGCGCTCGGCCATTAGCTTCACCAAATGATACGTTCCGGGCGTGGCATCAACGCCTTCGCCACAACCCCAGATGCCCTGATTCGTATGGACCTTTACGAACAAGCTGTGGCCGCCACGGGTGAAGCCACATTTGATGTCGGTAATTTTCAAATCCGACGGGGCCGAAGAAAGGGGAGCGCGGTCGACGGCCGTTTCCAGTCCTGAGCCAAAACTGGACAGGGCAGTGGCACTGAAGACACTGGCTAATGCGCTTTTGGTTAGAAAGGAACGGCGGGAGGTCGTGGTTGTCATAAGGGAGGGATTTTAATACGTTTTAGCTACCATGTCCGCGTCTTTAAAAAATCCTGAATCTGCTCTTTCGGGACCGGAAGTTCGCTAACGTGCGCGTTGAGCCATTGCGAAAAATCCTTCTCAATTTCGTCCGACCAGCGCGTATCAATTTGCCCGGCCGTGTATTTCTGTTCGCGCAGGCGCAAATGGCTGAACATGTCCCGCAAGCGGATAATCTCCGACGTTTTCACCACTTTTTCGGCCAGGTGGGGTGGAATGAAACACACGCCCCCATCGCGGCCCAGCACCACGTCGCCCGGCATCACCATCACTTTGCCAATGCGCGTTGGGCGGTTGATTCCCACCAGCGTGGTGTTCAGATTGCCTTCCGGGTTGTGGTGCGAGGGGTGATAACTTCGGAAATACGACGTAAACCCACCAATTTCTTTCAGGCCGGCCACATCCCGAACGGCGCCTTCGTAGACAATGCCATTGCCCGTTTTCGCATAGATGGAGTTGCCGAGGTTGTCGCCAATCGTTGGCCCATCTTCGTGCATGCCGAACTGGTCAACCACATACACATCGCCTTTCACGAGGAGGTCAATTGGCCAGGCATTCTGCGACTTTATCCGCCCATCTTTGGTATGTCCTTTTTCGTCCGTCACCCGATGCACATCGGGCCGGCCGGGCATGAATGTGGCCGTTAACGCCCGGCCCACCAGCACACTGTCGGGGTTGATGGTTTGCCAGTCGCCGGTGAACTGGTATTTATAATTTTCGTTCTTCAGCACGGCCCAGGCTTCTTCCTGGGTCACTAATTTCATGCGTTTCAGAATGGCATCCGGCACTTTGGGGCGACCATCGGCAAAGCGTTCGCCTTTCCAGTCTGGAGTCAGAAAAATCAGCTCTTCTTTCGAAATCTGCTGGGCAACCGATGCCGTTACCCGGCCAATCAATGCCAGCATCACCAGCCATAAGAGTCCTCGTTTCATGTGTATATGCGGCAGTTAAATGGGTTTAGAGAAGGTATGTCGAATAAGAATTACCGGTGGGCATTCTACCCATTGACGGGCAGATTAGGTTGTTCACCCTCACCCCCAACTCCTCTCCCAGAGGGCGATGGGCTTTTCCATCCACTTTTTTAGCCCATCGCCCTCTGGGAGAGGAGTTGGGGGTGAGGGAAAGGATAAGTAAAGCTTGTTTATTCTTTTGTTTAGGTAATAAGCCTTTTCACCAATACCCAAACCAACCTTGTCGATGCAGAAACTTACGATGCGTTCCATTTTGTTTACCCTGCTTTCCCTCCTGATCGTTGGCCCGATATACGCCCAAACCCTGCGCCCACCCGCTTACCCGCTCATTACCCACGACCCGTATTTCAGCGTCTGGAGCACCACCGATAAGCTAACTGACTCACCCACGCGCCACTGGACGGGCAAGCCACAATCGCTGGAAGGGCTTATACGGGTGGATGGGAAAGTCTATCAGTTTATGGGGGCCGTGCCCACTACCTACGAAGCCATTCTGCCCACCGGCGAATCGAATTCGTACATCGCACAGTACACGACCAAAAAACCCGATGCGGGCTGGGAAAAGCCCGATTTTAACGCAGGCGACTGGAAGTCAGGCTTAGGGCCGTTCGGCGATACGCCCGATGCCCGCACAAAATGGACAAACAGCGAGAAAGACGGAATTTATATTCGGCGGGAGTTCACCTACGATGGCAAGGCCGACCCGGCCAACCTGCTGCTATCGCTCAACCATGACGATGATGTGGTCATTTACCTCAATGGCACCAAAATTTTAGACAAACCCGATTACATCAGTGAGTACGTGTATTTACCACTCTCGGCAGAAGGGCAGAAAGCCTTGCAGAAAGGTAAAAACGTTCTGGCGGTGCATTGCGTGAGTCCGCGCGGGGGGTCGTTTATTGATGTCGGCATTGTGAAACCAATTACCTCAACGGCTTTGGCAACCGCCACCCAAACGGATGTAACGGTGTCGGCCACGCAAACCCAGTACGCCTTCACGGCTGGCCCGGCGAATCTGACCGTCAATTTCCTGTCGCCCCTGTTGCTGGATGAGCTGGAGGTTGCCGCCCGGCCTATCACTTACGTCACCTTCGAGGTTCAGGCAAAGGATGGTCAGCCGCATTCGGTGCAGGTCTTTTTCAGCGAATCCGGCACCATAGCAACCAACACCATTGGGCAGGAGGTCATCACCAAAGCCGGACAAGCTAATGGATTAACCTATCAATCGGTTGGCACACAGGCGCAGGCTTTACTGGCCCGAAAAGGTGACAATGTGCGGATTGACTGGGGCTACGCTTACTTAGCCGTTCCACAACAGGCTGGAAACCAAACAACAGCAGGCATGGCCGATGGCCTGAAACGGGCATTTCTGACGACGGGAAAACTACCGGCTGCCGCAACGAAAGCGGCTCCCCGCGCGGCTGTTGATGTGGCCCTGGCTACTGTATTGAACTTCGATAAAGTAACTAAACAATCGACCGCCAAACATCTTTTGCTGGCCTACGACGACCTGTATTCGGTGCAGTATTTCAAGCAGAACCTACGTCCGTGGTGGAATCGGGACGGCAAATTAACGATGCCCACGCTGTTGCAAACCGCCGAAAAAGATTATGCCCGGCTCCGGCAGAAGTGCACGGCCTTTGATGCTCAACTCCGCGCCGATGCCCGGAAAGCCGGTGGTAAAGACTACGCCGATTTATGCGTTCTGGCCTACCGGCAGGCTATTGCTGCCCACAAAATTGTGGCTGGTCCAAAAAAGGAAGTGCTTTTTTTCTCCAAAGAAAACTTCTCGAATGGCTCCATCGGCACGGTCGATATAACGTACCCGTCGGCCCCGCTGTTTCTGCTGTATAATCCAACGCTGCTGAAAGGGATGATGGAGCCGATTTTCCAATATTCAGAAAGCGGGAGATGGACCAAACCCTTTGCGGCCCACGATGTGGGTACCTATCCGCAGGCCAACGGGCAGACGTATGGAGAGGACATGCCGGTCGAAGAAAGCGGCAATATGCTGCTGTTGACAGCCGCCATCGCCGGAGCCGAGGGCAACGCCGACTACGCCAAAGAGCACTGGAAAGCCCTGACAACCTGGGTCGAATACCTTAAAAAAGATGGCTTCGACCCGGCCAATCAACTCTGCACCGACGACTTCGCCGGCCACATTGCCCGCAACGCCAACCTTTCAGTAAAAGCCATATTGGGGATTGCGGCCTATGGGCAGTTGGCGGCCCGTTTAGGCGACAAAGCAACGGCTGAAACCTATCTGAAAACGGCAAAAGATATGGCTGACAAATGGCAGCAACTCGCCCTCGACAAAACAGCGTCGGCTAAAACACACTACGACCTGACCTTCGAGAACCCGTCGGATACCTGGAGTCAGAAATACAACTTAGTGTGGGATAAGCTACTGGGTTTCAATCTGTTTCCGAAAGAGATAACTCAACATGAAATCGCTTATTACCTAACCAAACAGCAACCGTATGGCCTGCCCTTAGACAGTCGTAAGACCTACACCAAATCGGACTGGATTATCTGGACAGCCACCCTGGCTCGCTCCAACAACGATTTTGAAGCCTTCATAAAACCCGTCTGGAAATTTGCCAATGAAACACCTTCGCGCGTACCCCTCACCGACTGGCATGTAACCACCAATGCCAAACAGGTTGGCTTTCAGGCCCGGTCGGTGGTGGGCGGGTATTACATCAAAATGCTCGAAGGTAAACTAACGAAACGGAAGTGATTAGGACCTAATTTGTAGATGTAGCTTTGTTATTCCGACGCAGCGGGGCGGCCCGCTGCGTCGGAATAACAAAAAAAAACAGTACTCTGACAATTTTTGTGGTCGGGTGCATCCTCGGCCTGTGTCCTCACAGAACGCTTTAATGGGCATTACGTAAAAGCGTTCTGTGAGGACACAGGCCGAGGATGCACCCGACCACAAAAATTGTCAGACAACCAAAAAAACAAACAAAAAAGCCTTTTCTGATGCCAGGAAGGGCATTTTTGTTTGTTTACAATAAAATAACTAATAAATTAGTTGTAAAACTAAATCATTAGTCATAGATTTCGTCCAGAATTTCATACTCCTCCACAACAGCATGACGATACGCGAACTTACGAAGGCCGAAGAAGAAATTATGCGGGTACTCTGGCAACTCAAAAAAGGCTTTGTCAAAGACGTTTTAGTCGAACTACCGGAGCCTAAGCCTGCCTACAACACCGTCTCGACCATCATCCGCATCTTAGAGAAAAAGGAGTTGGTCGGCTACACGGCGTATGGAAAAACGCATGAATACTACCCGCTGATTACCGAGGAAGAATACCGCCGTTTCCAGACCGAGCAGTTAATGACCAACTACTTCGACGGTTCGCTCAAAAAGCTGGTGTCGTTTTTTGTGCAGGATAAAAACATCAGCCTGAACGAAGCCGACGAAATCATTAACCTCTTAAACAAACAGAAAGACCAATGAACGCCCTCCCCTATCTCCTGAAAGCCAACCTCTATGGCCTGCTGTTTGTGGGTTGCTATTGGCTGTTGCTGCGTCGGCACACGTTTTTTAGCGTCAATCGGGGGTATTTGCTGCTGTCGGCGGTGTTATCGCTGGTGCTGCCGTTGGTGAGTTTGTCCGCTCAAACGGTTGACACACTGCCCGTTCCGATGGGGGTTATTTCCCTGCCCATAACTGCCGTTGTCAACGCACCCATCGTAGCGGGTCCTGATTGGGAACAAATCGGAATGATTGCTTACGGTCTGATTTCGCTGGTTTTCCTGTTGCGCGTACTTGTTCGGGTTGGGCGTTTGGCGTCGCTGATTCGCCGGTCGCCCCGGCAAGTAGGTGATGGGTATGTGCGGGTGCAGCCCAGCGACCTGACCATACCGACTTTCTCGTTTTTCCAGTACATGATTCTAAACCCAGCAGATAGTGAGAATGACCTGATTATTTCCCACGAATTGGTTCATATTCGGCAGCACCACAGCCTTGATGTTGTAGCTATAGCCCTGCTACGCGCCATATTCTGGCCCTGCGCGGCCCTTTGGCTGATTGACCGGATGCTGCGGCAAGTACACGAGTTTCTGGCCGACAAACCCGCAAATCAACCCGCCGATTACGCCCGATTCTTAGTCGAATACACGTTTGGTGTCTGGCCCGACACGCTGACCAATGGTTTTTTCAACCCGTCGCTGCTCAAACAGCGCATTCAGATGCTGCACCAACGCGCCACAACCCGCTGGGCGTTGGGCAAATACGTCTTAGTTATTCCATTGGCAATGAGTCTACTGGCAATGACCACGGCGCGGGAAGAAATCGCGACAATGGTGATTCAGGCAACCAACGAAACCATCACCGTTTCGGGCCGGGTGACGAGTGCGGTGGAGGGCAAGGGCTTGCCGGGAGTTAACGTGGTGATTGCTAACACGACACAAGGAACGACCACGGATTCAGAGGGGAAGTACACCCTGACAAATGTCCCTAAAGACGCTTCGTTAGTGCTCAGTTTTGTTGGCTTTACAACTCAGGACATTAAAGTTAACGGGCAAACGACTCTGAATGTAAGCATGTCGCTTCAAACCAATAAGTTGAGCGATGTAGTTGTGGTAGCGTATGAACCCGTTCCTGAGCCAACACTACCAAAGCAATCATCAGAAACTAAACCGACTAGCCAGACCAGTCCAACTGGTGAAGTTTTTACGGTTGTGGAACAACAACCCCAGTTTCCAGGAGGTATGACAGCATTGGGTCAATACCTCACCCACAACCTGCGCTATCCGAAAGAAGCGCAACAGAACAAAGTACAGGGCCGGGTTTTTGTACAATTTGTGATCACCCAAACGGGACAGATTCAGGATCTACGCGTTCTGAAAGGTATTGGTAGCGGGTGCGACGAAGAAGCCGTGCGCGTCGTGAGTCAAATGCCGAAATGGAATCCTGGTCAGCAGCAGGGCCAGGCAGTAGCCGTGCAATACAATCTACCCATTCAGTTTTCGCTGGAAAAGCGGCAGGAAGATAAACGCACAGGGCAGGTACCAGGCCCGCAACCTGATTCAGCTAAAAAAGTGGGATTTATTATTGACAACAGCAAAAATGGCCGGTTTGCGCTCTATAATGACGTCACGACAGAGAGTAAAGAACGCTACTCCATGCCTCTGCCCGATTCGCTTAGACGTTCAGGGCTACCCATCACAATTCGGGGAAATGGCTTGAGTGCAGGAGAGCCCCTCTACATGCTTGACGGTGTTGAGATTCCAAAGAGTATTATAAACACTATCGACGCGAAAAATATCGAGACGATCACCGTGTTAAAGAACGCAGCAACGGCTGTATACGGCCCCAAAGCCCTGCATGGTGTTGTCCTGATAACAACGAAAAAGAAATGACTTCCCTCCCCTATCTCCTGAAAGCCAGCCTGTTTCTGCTGTTATTTTATGGCTGCTACGGGCTGCTCCTCCGCCGAAACACATTCTTCGGGCTGAACCGCGCGTATTTGCTGACTTCAGTCATGCTGTCGCTTCTGCTGCCATTTGTCGAATTGCCAGACAGAGCGACTAAATCGCTGCCCGTTGGCAGCATCACCTTACCAACCTTTGTTGTGGGCACGGCACCCCAAACGCCAACCGATGGGCTGACGACAACCCAATGGATTTTATTGCTGTATGGGATTGGGGTGGTCCTTATGCTGGTTCGGCTGGGGCTGAACCTGTGGGCCGTGCACAAGCTTATTCAGCGAGGCACGTCGGAACGCAACGTGAACTACACCCTTATCCGGTTGCCCGACGATAGGGCGCCGTCGTTCTCCTTTGGGCGGTGTTTAGTGCTCAATCAAACCGATGGTCGCACTGAACCCGACGCACTGATCCGCCACGAAGAAGCGCATATTCGTCAGGGCCATACTGCCGATGTGCTGTTTCTGGAAATCGCACAGGCCATCTTCTGGTTCAATCCTGTATTGATTTTCTACAAACGGGCCGTGCAGGAAGTCCACGAATTTCTGGCCGACCGGGCGGTGTGTAGCCGGGCTTCCACCCCGCCGGCTTATGTGCATCAATTAGTTGCCTACGCGCTTAACGTTACCCCGGCTGAACTCATTACTCCTTTTGTATCTAAATCAACCCTCAAACAACGAATCGTTATGCTGCAAAAACCACAAACGCATCGCCGGGCCTTGCTCCGTTACGCGCTGGCCCTGCCCCTCGCAACCCTATTGGTCATGTGTACCCAACCCGACCGGGATCAGCCCCAGAGTGAAGCCGGTCAGGCTCGTCTTGCCACGCCCAATCGCGTCGTGAAGGTACAGGGTAAGATTTATGACGCTGTCGAGGAGTCTCCGCAATTTCCGGGTGGCATCGAAAAACTATACGAGTATTTAAGCAAAAACCTGAAATACCCGGAAGCTGCACAGAAGGTGAAGGCTGAGGGTCGGGTAATGGTCCGTTTCGTCCTTACGAAAGAAGGTGACATTACCAATGTTCAGATTTTGAAGGGTATTGGTTACGGAGCAGACGAGGAGGCCGCGCGGGTTGTATCACAAATGCCGCGCTGGACACCCGCTAAACAGGACGGAAAAGCGGTGAATGTGCAGTACCATTTACCAATTAACTTTCAGTTGGAGGATAAAGAATGGGAAGCAGCAGCGAAAGGCAAAAAGTCAGCTTTCTTTTCGTTCCCCCTAAACGATGCCGACATTCGGAAAGCCTACAAACATTTTGTCGTAAATGGTAAAGAAGTAGCCTTCGATGAATTCAGCAAATACAGTAAAGCGGACGTTGTTGAAGCCAGTTCGAGTAAGCAACTGATGCGGATAGAAACGAGGTAGCTTATTGACTTGCACCGAACTTAAGTTCGGTGCAAGTCAATAAGCTACTCTTTCACCACCTTCCGGTTTGCCGTGCCGGTGGGCGTTTGAATTTGCAAAAAGTAGAGACCCTTTGGCAAATGTCCGATCTCCAGAGTAGCCGTGTGCTGACGACTGCGAACGGCTGGCTGCAGAACGGTTGTTCCAGACAGCCCACGCAGGGTCAGGCAGTCGATGGTCTCGGTGCCGGGCAGTTCAACGGTTAGTGTAGTGTTGGCCGGGTTTGGGTAAACCGCCAGCGCATCCGACCAGAGTGGCTCAATAGCCGTGACGTTCAGGATTTTAAACGTTCGGTCGATGGAGGTAGCCGCGCTGAATTGAGCGTTGCCATCCTGATAGGCCCGCACGGTAACGGTACCTTCGCCCGTGAATCTCAGCGTCGTGCCGGTTAGCGTTGCCGGGCCGCTCCTGACCTGAAAACCAACCACCAGATTCGACGAACAGGTTGCTTTAAGTACTAAATCACCCTGATTGGTATACCGGTCGCCGATGGCATCGAACGTAATCGTCTGGGCGGTTTTCTGCGGAATAACCCGGTTCGACTGGGTGTACCAGACCGGCCATTTCGCGCCGTTGTATAAGACCGTTATGCTGCCCGAAGCCGAAATTTTATCGGCCCCGAGTTTGATACTCGCCACATCTTCACGGGAACCGGTTAGGGTACTAAACACCAGCCGGTCATCCAGGCGGGAGTAGCTCGGAAAGCCCAATGTATTGTTTTCATAAATCACGTTCAGGTCGCCCGTACTCAGGTCCGTCGCGACGACATAATACGTATTGTCTATTTCGTTGACGTAATCGAAGGCAATCACATCCGGCGAATTTTTAGAATAGGACGGATTACCGATGCTCTCGCCTTCTTCCAGATTCGAGAAGAGCTTTTCAATGTCGCCCTGGGCGAAGTCGCCCGTTTTGTTGTTCCACACGTTGATGAACCCGACATCCCAGTAATCAATGGCGTCGCCGGAGTTATTTTCGAGCGAGTTAAAGGCATCATACACAATGTTTTCGCCGGTAAAATCCCACTCGAACGAATCGGCATACTCCACATCGCCCGTTTCTACCCCTTCGGTGTAGGTCGGGTTATAGAGCTGGAACTCAGCCCATTTCTTTTTATCGTAGCTGTAGACGTAAATCGACCCATCGCGGTCCGCCGTCAGGGCGGCCAGTTTGGTGCCATCTTTCGAGATAGCCACGTTGTCCCAAACGGTTTCGTCGGAAATAACGGTTTCGGCTGGCGTGCCGGTCAGGTTAACGGCCCGGATTCGCTTATCGGTCGTTACATAGTAGGCGAACTTCCCGTCGTCGGTCACGCTGGGGCGGTGCATCAGGCCCAGCGTCGATTTCGGGTCGAACTTTGCCGGACTCGTTCCTACCGTAGTCGAAAACAGTTTCGACGTTGTGGCATCGGCCAGCAGCATCAGGTCCTGCCCCGAAGCAACCGGCACGTCGGGCTGCTTGCCGGGTGTCGACTGCGTTGTTTCGGTGATGCCCACTGCGTCGAACGCATTTTTCGCGGCTGTCACTTCGGCTCCCGTCGCGCCGAACAAATCGCCGGCTGCTTTAACAACCGCCAGCCGCAAATCCAGAAATTGGGAGGTACGGACCAAATAGGTCGTCAGAGCGCGATAATACACCTTTTCGGCTTTGTCCTTACCGACCACCGTCGCGAATTTATAGAAGGCGAAATTTGGAATACCGCTGTTGATGTGAACCCCGCCATTGTCCTCGGTAGTGGTTTCATACTGCGCCATGGTAGCGGGCTGGTAGCCATTCGGGTCATTTTTGGCTCCACCCTGATTGGGATTCGACAGATTGCGGAGCGCGCCCGATGGCAAAACATTTGGGGTGGCAATATCTTCGCCGAGGGTCCAGTCGTCGCGGTCGATCATCGCGCCAAATACGTCGGCCATCGACTCATTGATAGCGCCCGACTGGCTCTTGTATTGCAGATTGGCCGTGTTCTGGATAACCCCGTGCGTCATTTCGTGCCCGGCTACATCCAGCGCACCGGCCAGCGGCTTCAACAGTTTACCATTGCCATAGGCCATAATTTTGCCGTTCCAGTAGGCATTGTCCATCGTCTTGCCATCGTCATCGGGCATGTTGATGACTGAAACCATCGTTTCGCCATTGCCATTCAGGGCATTCCGGTTAAATGTATTTCGGTAGTAATCGTAGGCGATGCCCGCGTTGTGGTGCGCCGAAATAGCCGTTGGACTCCAGTCAGTACTGTTCGTTGACGTAATCTGGTAAATCTTCTGCTTATCGCCGAAGGTATTTCGGGCATCTACCGTCCAGAGAGCACCCAGCGGGTCGTCGGGCATTTTTGACGAGGCTTTGAACATCGGGCGCGACGTGTCAATCAGGTAATACGTATTGTTGGTGTGCTGATAGGTCTGAAAGGAGCGCGTCGTTCCGTTCAGGTCGCGGCCCGATGATTTGACGGGGCCAACAAACGAACAGGTATGGTTGTATTTGTCGAGGACATCGCCGGTCTGGGCATCAATTATATATTCCCAGCGTTCGAGCATGTTAGGCCGAACGGTAAGCGCATAAGCCAGCTTTGCCTCGCCATCGGGCGTTGGAAAAACACACAACTCCCCTTCGGACGATTTCATTTTCAGAATGTTATCCCCAAACGACCGAACCGTCGACGTTTTTCGAACATCGCTGAGTGCCCGCTCCGAGGCATCGGTCAGGGTCAGTTTGGGCGTGGTGGCAAGGCCGTCCGGCACGGGCTGGTAGCGGCCATTCAGCAGACTTACCTCGCCATTGGTCAGGTGGGCAACTAATTCGGAACCAAGCACCGGCACGCCCCGGTGCATTTGCGCCAGGCGAACGTGCGTCTGGCCGAGGTCGTCGGTTTCGGTGCGGGAAACGGTGAAATTAACTTCCGGCTTATCCAGTTTGAGTACGTTATGCACCTGCCCCAAAAACTGATAGGTCACGGATACTGCCGCTGCCGCCGAAAGCCGCGCTCCAGTCGTTTTCGATGCGGTCGTTGCGTCACGCTGACGTTGCTTTCGTTCGATGAATACCGGCAAACCCGTTTCCGAATCCCGAACTACGCGCACTCGAAGCGATTCCATTTTGGGTTGCGTGCTGCCCGTTGCCAGTAAGGTATGTCGACCCGTCCGGTCTTTGGGAAGCGGCATAACCACTGCGTTCAATCGTTGAGCCAGACCGACCGACGGTTGGCTCACTTTCTGCTTACGCCCTAAACCCGCGTTGGGCTGCTGGGCCAGCACCGACGCGGTGGTTAGCAGACTCAGTATCAGTAGATGTGCTTTCATACGAGATGTTCAGTCAGTGATGTAGGATACCGATTTATACTGCTCCGATGGAGGATGAGTTTTGACAGGATTAACAGGATGTACAGGATTAATGCTGCGGATAAAAATCCTGTACATCCTGTTAATCCTGTCAAAAAACCTGTCCGTCATTCATTAGTTCAACCGTAACGAAGCTGGAATCATAGCCATGAACGAATTATAAAATTTGGGGTAATTGGCGGGAACTGTCTTACCGGCTTCGCCCCAGGTAACAATGTGTGCTACTTTGCCCTTTCGCCACCTGACAAACTTATAGAGGTTGCCAGGGTTATCGAATTTCGTGGTTTTGATTTTACACTTGTCTTCTACGGTGGCAAATACGCCTTTGGTATTTTTAGCGGTTTGCTGACCGATGAATGTAAATGTTGTATCGCGGCTGCGTTTGGCAAAGAGTTTTCCGTTTTCAAACAGGTAATAAGCCGTTGAAAACCCAGTGACCCCGCCCCCGCTGCCCACGGCAATCTGACGACCCGTATAGTTATTGGGGGTGATAGCCGCAGCCGTTTTTTTCACAACCGGCATGTTATCGCCAGCAGCCCGGATGCCCTGCGCCTGAACACGAGACAGGCTTACGGTTATTGAAAGAGCAAGTGAGGTCAGTAAATGTGATTTCATCATGAATTGTGGATTCTTATTTTCTAATGTTACACCGGGTTTTAACCCGGTGTAACATTAACTACTTCTATAACAAAGGTATATTCCTCGGTCAGCCGGGTCAATACTGCATTTGTATGATTTGACGAAATTAACCTCTGGGACGGTAAATAATAGGGGTGAGTTACTCTAAGGCGGTGTTGGCTGGCCATACGTCGACTGCGATAAGGTCACTGATTTACGAAACGGTCCGCGATGAATCTGAACGCGCAGCAAATTATCAAAATCACCTGGCTCGATTTTCGTCAATGTCGGCGTTGCGCCTAATCCTCTGGCTATTTCCAGAATGGTATTGCTGTGGCCCACCACCAGCACCGTTTTGTTCCGAATCCGGCTCACCCGGTTCACAATAGCCTCCATCGGTTTAGCCGGATAATCTACCGACGCTATGGCCAGGCGTTTGGCCAATGGTGCGGCTGTCTGGCGGGTACGATAGTACGGTGTCGTGAAAAGGGAGTCGATGCCCCGGCTGGCCAGGGTATCGACTAAGGCGGCTGCGCGTGCGTAACCTGCTGGCGTAAGGTCGGTGGTATCGGTTTCGTTTACCTTTTCGGCATGGCGAACGATATAAACCGTGGTTGTTGAGCAGGCCGTTACGAGTGTACTCGAAAGAACAAACAGGAGAAGTAAGCGCATAGGTATCGGGTGAGGGAACACAATAATACAAAAAAGCCCCCGGCAAATGCCGGGGGCACGTCGAATGAGTACAGAATAAGTCTACTTAGCCTACGACTAAAGTCGTGGGACAGGTGAGCAAAGCCATCTATAATTGAACCGTTTTGCCCTAATCCCACCGCTAAAGCAGTGGGTTATTAGGTAACTTTCCCAACTCACTACCTACAACTCGCGAATCCAGATATTGCGGTAACCAACCGGGTTGCCGTGATCCTGCAACAAAATTGGCCCGGCCCCATGTGCCTGCACTTTCGGGTAGCCAATGTACTCCGTCGTGCCGCGAATGGCTGCGTGATTTTGTACCAGCACCCCGTTGAGCAGAACCGTTACGTAAGCATAGTCGGTCATCATACCGGCTTTGTTGAAGCGGGGGGCCTGATAAACGATGTCGTAGGTCTGCCACTCGCCCGGCTTGCGGCTGGGGTTGGCCAGTGGAATGGTCTGTTTATAAATCGACCCGACCATGCCATCGACGTAGGTTGGGTTGTTGTAATTATCGAGTACCTGCAATTCATAGCGGCCCTGTAAAAAGATACCGCTATTGCCCCGGCCCTGGCCCGTGCCTTCAACTTTTTCGGGTGTTTTGAACTCGATGTGGAGTTGAAAATCATTAAATTCTTTCTTCGAGCGCGCCGAGAAGCCTTTGGTCGAATACAGCACACCATCCGTCACTGGCCATTTCAGGGGCCCCTCGTTGGTTTTTTCCCAACTGGCTGGCGAGTACCCTTTAATAGCAACCCATTCATCGGCATTTTTACCGTCGAACAGTACAGTCGCATCCGACGGGGGCGTGGTGCCGCTCGTGTTGGCCGAAACAGCGCCCGGCGTAACAACCGGGGGCACGGGTTCCCAGATTTCGGTCGACTGGGGTGTTTGTTTGCCCGGCTCTGGCTGAGCCAATGTCTGATTAGTAAGAACGAGGCTGACAACCCCAACACAAACTGCCAGCGATACTTGTAGGTTTTTCATGGAAACTGATTCGGGTTAATGAATACACGGGGAAAACGGTCAAAGATAGGGCAAATGTCTTTTAGCAGTCTTTTACCCGGAAAAAATTGTAAATTTCGGCCCTCAAATTTCCCCTTTTTTACATGAAAAAACCACCATTACAGGCCTGCTTCGGCTGGCTGCTCGGCATTGGATGGACCCTTGGCGCGGGCCTGACACTGGCCCAGCCGGCGCCGATGCCCGGCACTGCACTACTACTCAACGACTTGAGTGCGTTTACATCGGCAACGGCCAATTGGCGCATCGCAGGCAATGCGCGGGCCGATCTGAACAAAGCCAACACCCTCACCACCGACAAAGGCACGGGCGTTCTGGCAAATGTTCCCTTAGACAAAGCCCCCGCCGACCCCAGGAACCCGTCGAAGTACAACCTGTTCACTACCTTACAGCATGGCGATGTTGACCTGGAGTTAGAGTACATGATGGCGTCCGGGTCAAATTCGGGCGTGTATCTCCAGGGCCGCTATGAGGTGCAGTTGTTCGACAGCTGGGCCAGCCGCACCCCCCGAACGATTGATAACGGGTCGATTTACGAACGCTGGGACCCCAAACGGCCCGAAGGGCAGCAGGGCTACGAAGGCCACGCGGCCCGTCAGAATGCCAGCCGGGCACCCGGTCTGTGGCAACGCCTGAAGGTTTCGTTCCAGGCCCCGCGCTTCAACACAAACGGGCAGAAAACCGAGAATGCCCGCATGATTCGCGTCGAACTGAACGGGGTTATTATTCAGGAAGATGTTGAACTAACGGGACCAACGCGGGCGTCGGGCTTTGACGACGAAAAACCGCTTGGCCCGCTCATGCTCCAGGGCGATCATGGCCCGGTGGCGTTCCGCAACATTCGCTACGTCAGCTACGATAAACCCCGGCCCGAACTGCTCAACCTGAAATACGCGGTGTATAAAGGTAAATTCGAGAAGGAGCCGGAATATGATAAAACCGCGCCGGAATCGGAAGGGGCAACAACGGTGCTGTCGGCGGCCGTAAGCCGCATACCGAATGAGTTTCTGATTCGCTACACGGGCACCCTGCGCGTTGCCGAACCGGGTGAATATCGGTTTAATCTTGGCGCTGCGGGGGGCGGAGGTATGCTCAAAATCAACAATCAGCCGGTTATTGCGCCGGGTGAGCGGGGAAGCAGCAAAACGACGCTGGCCAAAGGCGATTTGCCGTTTGAGCTTTTTTACAGCAAATTCCTCGACTGGGCACAACCCGCGCTGGGCCTGACCGTAGCCGGGCCGGGCATTCGGGAATATGTCATCAGCGACGGGTCGGCAAGTTCCGGGCAGGAGGTCGATCCAATTCTGGTCGATGCCTCAACCAATACCATCCTGCGTAGTTTTATGGATATGCCCGGCGAGAAGAACACGCAGGGCCGAACGTTGCGGGTAACTCATGCCATTTCGGTCGGTAGCCCGGAGAATATTCATTACACTTATGATTTAGACAAAGGCGCCTTGGTGCAGGTCTGGCGCGGCTGGTTCTTAGATACGACGCCCATGTGGCACGACCGGGGCGACGGCTCCTCGCGGCCCATGGGTATGGTGCAGCGATTGGGCGCGCCCGTGCTGTTTTTGAGCAAATTAGCCTCGGCACAGGCCAACTGGCCTACCGACACAACTGGCTCTACTTATCGGCCCAAAGGCTATGTGCTCGATGAAAACGACCGGCCTACGTTTCGCTATCAGAGTTACGGCAGTTCCGTTGACGATAAAGTTCGGGTTCTGGGCGAAGGCAAAGGCATTCAACGCGAAGTCACCATTGCTAATCCAGCCAGCGACCTTTATGCCCGACTCATCAGTGGGGCCAGCATCAGCGCTTTAGAAAACGGCCTCTATCTGGTGGATGGGCAGCAGTACGTGAGGATCGACGAGGTGGGCGGGGCCAAACCCACCATTCGGGAAGCCGGTGGGCGGCAGGAATTAATCGTGCCGGTAAAGGGAAAATTGATTTACTCAATCTTGTTTTAAACCCCTCACCCCCGGCCCCTCTCCCTGGGGGCGAGGGTAACATACTACCATGAAAAAACTACTGACAACCCTCTTCACACTAGCCAGCTTCATAGCGGCACAGGCGCAGGAATCGCCGAAAGAGGAAGATTTTTTTAAGATTCTGAAAGTGACCGCCCCCGAAGGCACGCTCCTCGAAGTGGGTGGCCTGACGGTGTTGCCCGATGGCAGCCTGGGGGTGGCCACGCGCCGGGGCGACGTCTGGATTGTCGAAAATCCAACCAGCCGCAAGCCCTACTTCCGCAAGTTCGCGTCGGGGCTGCACGAACTGTTAGGACTGACCTATAAGGACGGGGCGTTGTACTGCGCCCAGCGTGGTGAACTGACGAAATTAGTCGATTCGGATAAAAATGGCAAAGCCGATGTGTTCGAGACAGTGTATGCCTGGCCGCTGTCGGGACACTACCACGAGTATAGTTTCGGACCAAAAATTGCGCCCGATGGTCAGTTCTTCGTGACGGGCAACGTAGCCTTTGGCGATGAGGAATGGTGGCGGGGCGAAAGCCGCGTTCCGTGGCGGGGCTGGACCATGAAAATCAGCGAAAACGGCCAAATGCAGCCCTGGGCTACGGGCATGCGGTCGCCCTGCGGACTGGGCATTTTTGAAGGTGAACTGTTCTATGCCGATAACCAGGGCGACTGGATGGGATCGGGTGGTGTTGTCCATGTGAAGAAAGGCTCGTTTGTGGGCCACCCGGCCGGTTTGCGCTGGACAGGCATGGCCAACTCCCCCGTAAAACTCTCGGCGGAGCAGTTTGCGGCCAAAGTTGACGAGCGTCGGCGCAAAGACGAAAATGGGCGGGCTATCAAACCCGAAAACGTCATCAACGAAACGCCGAATCTGCTGTATGCCATGAAAGAGCAATTCCCCGGCACCGACATTCAAACACCGGCGGTGTGGCTGCCGCACGGGGTTCTGGGCATTTCAAACTCCGAAATTCTTGAAATTCCGCAGGGTGCCTTTGGGCCCTTTTCAGGGCAGGTGCTGGTGGGCGACCAGGGGATGAGCAAAATTTCAAGGGTGTTCATGGAGAAAGTGAACGGCGAGTATCAGGGCGGGGCCATCGAGTTCCGCAACGGGTTCCGGTCAGGCGTTCTGCGGATGGCGTGGGCCAAAGACGGCTCTCTGTTCGTGGGCGAAACCAACCGGGGCTGGGGGTCAGCCGGAGAAGCCAATGAAGGGTTGCAGCGGTTAGTCTGGAATGGGGCGATGCCGTTTGAGATGCGCGCGGTGAAAGCCATGCCCGACGGCTTCGAGGTCGAGTTTACCAAACCCGTCGACCGGAAATCGGCGGAGGATTTAGCCTCCTATCGGGTCGAGAGTTTCATCTACAAATACCATTCGGTGTATGGCAGTCCGACCATCAATAAAGAAGCCTTACCGCTCAAAGGCGTGAAAGTCTCCGCCGATGGCCTGAAAGCCCGTTTGTTAGTGAGCGACCTCCGCAAATACTACATCCATCAGTTAACGCTCGATGGCGTTCGGGGAGCCGAAGGGTCGTATTCGCTCGTTCACCCCATTGCCTACTATACGCTCAACAACATTCCCGATGGTCAGAAATTGGCCATGAGTGAAGTTAGCACAAAAAACTCGGCGACCACTCCGGCGGCAGTCGCTCCGGCAGCGACAACAACAGGCGCTCCCGGCAAAAAAGGCACAGCTAAGCCACTAACTGGCGAATCCACGCGGGGTGGTAAGCCCAAATTAGTGGAAGGTCAGGCCGTAACAATGGCGAAAGCGCCAACCTACGAGCAGGTAAAAGGCTTGCTCACGCGGCATACCTGCACGGCCTGCCACCAGGCTAACAAACGGCAGGTGGGTCCGGCGTTTTCGGACGTAGCCAAACGCAAATACACCAACGACCAGCTTGTGGAGTTGATTTATAATCCCAAACCAACCAACTGGCCTGACTACGCCACTGAAATGCCGCCCATGCCGCAGGTACCCAAAGCCGACGCGCTTAAAATTGCGGCCTGGATCAACTCGCTGGCCCCGGTTAGCAGCAGTGCCTCGGCTGGGGAGCCAAAGCCGTAATGACCCGGGCGCACCCATTCGTGAGCGGCCAGTTTCGTAGAGAGACTGGCCGTTTTTTGTTGTAATTCGGATGCGGGCAGGGGGCAAAAACCAAACCGAAACGGGTGTATATTTGGCAGTCTTTAACTCTCTCTTTTTAATTCATGCAGGTAACGTTGAATAGCAGCGAGTTTACCTTTCTACGGGGTGGCGGTGAGATGGGCCGGTTAATGCGTTCCTATAACTGGTCGCAAACGTCGGTAGGCAGCCCGGATACATGGCCGCAAAGTCTGCGAACGACGCTCAGCATCCTACTCCATTCAAAGTTCCCGATGTTTCTTTTTTGGGGCCAGGATCTGCTGTGTTTTTACAACGATGCCTACCGGCCCAGCTTAGGAACTAATGGCAAGCATCCATCTGCCTTAGGCAAGCCTGGGGCCGAAGTCTGGCCGGAAATATGGGCTATCATTAAACCCCTGATCGACCAGGTGCTTGCTGGCGGAGAAGCAACGTGGAGCGAAGACCAGCTTATTCCTATCTACCGCAATGGCAACCTGGAAGATGTGTACTGGACGTTCAGTTACAGCCCGGTAAGCGACGAGTCCGGGGAACCAGCGGGCGTATTTGTTACCTGTAGCGAAACTACGGAGAAGGTAGCCACTGTCAACAAACTGGCAGAAGGGAAAGACCAGTTGGCGTTTGCCATTGAGGCCACTGAATTAGGAACCTGGGATCTGAATCCGGTTACCAACAGGTTTAGGGCTAATGCGCGGTTGAAAGACTGGTTTGGGCTACAGCCCGACGACGAAGTGGAGCTTCCGCTGGCTATCAATGTAATAACCGAAAAAGACCGGCAGCGGGTGACAGCCGCTATCCAGCAGGCCCTGCAATACGAGTCGGGAGGGCGCTATGCGATTGACTACACGATTATCCACCCGGTTACCCAGCAAGAGCGGACTGTCCGGGCGAGGGGAAGAGCCTGGTTTACCGAAGAGAAAACAGCGTATCGGTTCAATGGCACCCTACAGGATATAACCGAGCAGAAGAAGGCAGAGCAGGCCCTCAAAGAAAGTGAGGAGCGTTTCCAGGGAGCCATTGCTGCGGTTCAGGGTATCCTGTGGACCAACAATGCCGATGGCGAAATGGAAGGCGAACAGGTGGGCTGGGCCACGCTCACGGGCCAGCGCCGGGAGGAATACCAGGGGTATGGCTGGGCCAGCGCCGTTCACCCCGATGATGCACAACCCACCATCGATGCCTGGCAGGAAGCCGTACAGAAGCGCAGAACCTTTGTTTTTGAGCATCGGGTACGCGTACATAACGGCGACTGGGAACTGTTTTCTATCAGAGCCATTCCCTTATTGGCTGCCGATGGCTCCATCCGGGAGTGGGTCGGTGTTCATACCAATATCACCGAGCGCCGGAAAGCCGAGCAGCAACAACAGGAAGCGGCTGAACTCCTGCAGTCGGTCTTGGATGTATCCACGGTTGGAATCAGCGTGCTCAAAGCCGTGCGCGATGAGCAGGGTGAACTCATTGATTTTGAGTACCGGATGGCCAATCGCGTTACCGAACAGATCAATAATCGCACCGACCTGATGGGAAATCGGTATTCGGCTATTCATTCGGCTTACCGGCAAGCCGGGATATTTGATGACTTTGTGAAGGTTGTCCAGACCGGCCATATTATTGAGCGGGAGCGGCATTATACTGGTGAGGGATTCGATAATTGGTACGCCACCGTTACGGTTAAGCTCGACGACGGTGTCGTTTTTTCCTTTCGCGACATTACCCAGGATATAACCGCCCGGCAGCAACTCGAAGCCAGCGAAGCTAAACTGCGCTCGGTCATTGCCACGGCACCCGCAGCCATCGGGTTGTTTGTGGGCCGGGATTTGATCGTGGAAATGCCCAATCAGTCCTTTATCGATATTGTTGGTAAAGGTCCGGACATCGTGGGCAGGCCCCTTCGGGAAGTGATGCCGGAGTTGGAAAGTCAGCCCTATCTGCAAATACTGGACGATGTGTATACGTCGGGCAGGATGTTTCAGAGTTTCGGCTCCCAGGTAAATATTGTGCAGCAGGGCGTGATGACTCATAACTTCTACAACATCACCTACACGCCACTTTTCGATGCTGAAGGCCACGTGTACGCCATTTTGGATATTGCCATTGATGTTACCGAACGGATACTCGCCCAGCAACGTATCGAAGAAAGCTGGCAGCAATTGCTCGATTCATTTGAACAGTCGCCGGTAGGTATTGCCATCATTGCCAGGGAAAACCTGACGTTCCGTATGGCCAACACCTTCTACGGTGAACTAACTGGACGCACCCCCGTTCAGCTGGTTGGCAAACCCTTGCTGGAAGCCATGCCTGAACTTCGGGGACAGGGGTTCGACCAGTTACTGCAGGAGGTCTTTGCCACAGGTATTCCGTTTACGGCCAGGGAGGTAGCCGTGAACGTTGTGCGGAACAACCAGTTAGAAACCATTTACCTTGATTTTACCTACCAACCCCAGCGCGACATTAATCAGCTATCTGGTGCCGAACAGATTTCGGCTATATTGGTCGTCGCCACCGATATAACGCAGCAGGTTCTTACCCGGCAAACGATTGAAGCCAGCGAGCATAACCTGCGGAGCTTAGTCGAAAGTGCGCCGTTTCCCATTGGCGTTTATGTCGGTCGGGAGATGCGTATCCAGCTTGCTAACCAGGCTATTCTGGATGTCTGGGGAAAAGGGAATGAGGTAACGGGCAAGCTGTATGCAGATCTGCTGCCAGAACTGGAGACTGGCGAAATCTTCGCGCAGTTAGATGCAGTCTATACCACCGGCATTCCCTTTCATGCCAAAAATCAGCGCGTGGATCTTATGATGGATGGAAGGCTGCAGCCTTATTACTTCAATTACAGTTTTACTCCGCTCTACGATGCCGAAGGCAACGTGTATGGCGTGATGAACACCGCTGCGGAAATAACCGACCTTGCGCTGGCTAAACAAAAGGTGGAAGAGACCAAAGAATCCCTGCGCGGAGCCATTGAACTGGCCGAGTTAGGCACCTGGGAAATCGACCTCACCACTGGCATCCTGGCCTATTCCGAACGGGCAAGAATGTGGTTTGGTATCGGAAAAGACGAGATAATTACGATCGAACGGGCCTACCGGCCTATTCGGGAAGAAGACCGGCCACTTGTGAAAGCGGCCATTACTCATGCCATTACACCGGGCACCAACGGCATTTATGAAGTAGAATATCGGGTAGACCCGGCTGAGACAGGCCGGGAGCGAATTCTGCACGCTCAGGGCAAAGCGTTCCTTAACGAAAAAGGAGAAGCCTACAAAATAAGTGGCACCGTGCAGGACGTAACCGAACAACGCAAGATTCAACTAACTCTGGAGCAGCAGGTTAGACAACGCACCCAGCAGTTGCAGGCATCTGTTCAGGATTTGCAGCGGTCGAACCAGAACCTGCAGCAGTTCGCCTACATTGCCTCCCATGACCTGCAGGAACCCCTCCGCAAAATTCAGTCGTTTGGCGATCTGCTCCGAAAGGAGTATGCAGCCCAGTTAGGTGAAGGTGTCGACCATCTTCAGCGGATGCAGGCCGCAGCCAGCCGAATGTCGACGCTCATCAAAGATTTACTGGCATTTGCCCGAATCTCTACCCAACAGGATACCAGTTCTTCGGTATCGCTCACGCAGGTGGTTCGGGCTGCCGTCAATGATTTGGATTTAGTTGTTGAGGAAACCGACGCGCTAATCCACATAGCAGACTTGCCGACCGTGCAGGGCGATCCATCGCAGCTAAACCAGTTATTTCAGAATCTGCTGAGCAATGCGCTGAAATTCCGCCGAACAGATTCGGCCGGCGCTCCCATCGCGCCAACGGTTCGTGTAGCGGCACAAGTCATGTCGGCGGCCAACCTGCCCGATGCGGTCAAACCCAGCCGGGTTGCCCAAATGTACCACCGCATCGACGTGACCGACAATGGCATCGGTTTCGATGAAAAATACGTAGACCGTATTTTTCAGGTTTTTCAGCGATTGCACGGCCGGAATGAGTTTGCCGGTACCGGCATTGGCCTGGCCATCTGCGAGAAAGTAGTTGCAAATCATGGAGGAGCCATCACGGCCACCAGCCAGCCCGGTCAGGGCGCTACGTTCAGCGTGTACCTGCCTGTTTCGGTTTAGTAGGTAGAGCGTGATTAGAAAATTCAACTACTCATCTTACGTAGCTGATAAGCACTACAACATTATCTTCCATCACTATGTCATTGAAAGGGCCTATTATCTCGGTGGAAGATGATCTGGACGATCAGTATCTGATCAGGCAGGCCATACAGGTCTTGTCCATTCCCAATGAACTGCGCTTTTTCAGTAATGGCCAGGAAGCCTTTGATTATCTGTCGGTTACCAGCGAAAAACCCTTTATTATTCTATGTGACATAAACATGCCCGTCATGAATGGGCTTGAATTTCGCAGGCATATTCAGGAAAACGAGTCTCTCAGGCGGAAATCGATTCCATTTATCTACTTCACAACGGCCGCCAGCCCTGAACTTATCGCCATTGCCTACAAAGCAACAGTTCAGGGTTTTTACCAGAAAGCAACGCAGTATGACGCCTTTCAACAGCAAATTCGATTAATTGTCGATTACTGGAGGCATTGCCTGCATCCGAATTATCAGGGATGATGGGTATAATCAGCCAACTTTATTGGTTCACATACGCGGCAATTGCGGGTTGGATCGATGGCAGGATGGCCTCTATCTGCGTTTTTTCCGCATCGGTCCAGTACCTCGGCGACCCAAACAGGCAAGGCTGTAGAATGCCCCACAACTGCCCCTCTCCCGTGATATGGGCGTGAATAAGCGCCCGGTGGCCGAAGGTTTTTCGTTCAAATTCACGGTTCAGGACATCGGGACCGGCCGTTTCCACATCAGCCACGTAAACCGACGGGTTAAGCGTAATGGCTGCCCGAAATAGGGGATCTTCCTGCGGCAAGTCGGTGGTGTCAGGCTGCCAGTCGGGTTGAACGACGTCGGGAATAGTGTCGTTTTTTCGCCAGCACAGGGCAATGCGGCCATGTTCCCGATCGGGCTGACGCACATATAGAAAACAGCGGTCGGCGTTCAGCACCTTGCCAACCTGTTCAATGACCTGGTTAAGCGTTGCTTCGGGAGACTGATGCTGAGTCAGCAGGTCATTAATTGTCTCTGGAAGTGAGTTTAAATCCGCCATACCATTTAAACGAAATACAGGCGATTCAGTTTAAGAGTAGGTGCAGCTATCTCCGCACTAAACCATGAAAAAACTGCTCAACCTGTTGCCGTTGTTACTGGTCACTCTATCAGCCGCAGCGCAAACCAAACCAGCCTCGCCCACGCCACCCTCGGTTGTCTCGGTGGTGCAGGGCATCACCGGTAAACAATTCCTGCCCGACACGGCCTACGTGGCCTTGTCGGAAGAGGACGAAACGCTGCTGGTCAAAGAGCCTATCGCGAATTGGGGCCTGGCGCAGGAATCGGGTAAAGACATGCTTTATTACAATCTGGTCATTGGCACCCGATCCTACCAGTTAGTCATTCTCAGGTTGCCAAAAACCGAGTTCCCAACGGCAACGCTGCTGCGCTTCACGACGCCTAAATCGAAACCGGAGCCTATTGCCCGTGGCACGCTCAAACCGAAGGAGGGCGAAAAGCCGAAGTAAACTCCTGATTAGAAATGGGTTTTCAGTTCTCTGGCTATACCGCTCTTGCTATGTTCGACATCCAGAAAACCTATAGCAGAATGATGCCATTGTAGTAGTGAGCGTAAATCAGCGGTGTAGCAAGCAACTCTCTGTCAAGTTGCGTACTTACGGCACGTTAATCGGCCCAAAGAGATTTTCCCCGAAAACGTTCGACCGCTTCAGAGACCCGTCGCTACGCGGTCACAAATCTCCTGGTTCATGTTATTTTAGCTTTCTTCGGGCAGTCATCACTATCCGCTCGATAAGACTAAGGCGATTCCAGCGCATGACCCAGAATGGTTCTTCGGTTGCGCCGAAACTTTTGTAAAAGTCGCGGACTGAGGACTTTTCAGGACTTTCAAAGTCAAAAATTAACGGGGATCCGGCATGGTCCCGAATCATCTGGTCAATCAGCAGCGTTCGGGCATTTCCCCGCCGACCCGTTTCGGAGGCCGCGTTGAAGAGATAAATAAGTCGGTTGCCTTCCTTCACAAACAAAGCTCCGGCTTCAATGCCGCCATCACGCAGAGCATAGCGCAACGTGACTAATCTGCGCTGTGTCAGGGCATTTACTACGTTTCTGAACAGATCATACGCCCAGTCGGCTACGCCCCCGTCGATGGCATCGGCGTGGTTTTCCCGGAATAACCTGAGCAACGGTTCAGGGTCTGTTGAATCGACAACTATCCAGTTGGCAGCGAAGCCCCGGCGCAGGTTTAGCTGGCGGTCGCGGGTGTAGTTTCGGCTGATGGATTCGTAGTCGGCATCGAGGTCGAGTATATGCGTTGTTTTAGCCGAAACACTACTGAAATCGAGCAGGTTATCTGGCGGCTGGCGCGTGCAGACTACAGAACTGTAGCGAAACCGGTTCATCAATAGCTCAAAAAACGGCGTCGGATCGAGCGGCTCCCCCCGGCTGAAAATGCCCAGAAACTGACAGAAAAACGGCTGATGAACAACCCATTTGCTAATGCCAACGATACGCTTTCGGCGCAGGGAAATGGGCATAACCCCTTGATACTGCCCTACTTCGTTCGTCAGCACAAGACCAATCCATTTCCAGGAAGGTGCGGGCAACAAGGCATCTAAATACCAGGAATACCCATACACAATCCGGTGGGGAGAAGCAGCCACGCAGGCATCCCAGGCCGTAGCGTCGAGTTGATGGCGGGGAATGATTTTCAGCACGACAACAACTACTACTTAAACTGGGCTTTCAACTTATCAATTACGTCGCGGATTTCGGCGTGTTTGGCTACTTTATCACTAATGGTCTGCACGGCATGAATGACGGTGCTGTGGTCGCGTCCACCAAAATGATAGCCGATCGATTTAAGCGACAGGTCCGTCTTTTCTTTGGCTAAGTACATCGCCACCTGACGCGGATACACTAATTCCTGCTTGCGGCTTTTGGCTTTCAGGTCGGCAATGGTCACGTTGAAAAAATTGGCAACGGCCTCCTGAACGGTGTCAACTGTAACTTCCCGCTCCGAGTCGACTACAATATGACGCAGCGTTTGTTTCGCTAACTCAAGGTCAATTTCACGGCGGTTCAGCGATGCCTGCGCCATTAAAGAAACAATGACGCCCTCCAGCTCCCGAACGTTTGTGTTGATGCTGTGCGCCAAGTATTCGATGACATTATCGTCGATGTAGATACCTTCGGCCTGGAGTTTTTTCTGAATGATGGCAATGCGCGTTTCCAGGTCGGGCGTCTGTAAATCAGCCGACAAGCCCCATTTAAACCGGGACAACAGCCGATCTTCCAGTCCGTCAAGCGCACGCGGGGCACGGTCGGAGGTCATAATAATCTGCTTGCCCGACTGGTGAAGGTGGTTGAAGATGTGAAAGAAAATCTCCTGCGTTTTCTCCTTTTTCTGCAAAAACTGCACGTCGTCAATCACCAGCACGTCAACCTGCATGTAAAACGAGGTGAAGTCGCGGATACCATCGCTGCGAACCGCGTTCAGAAACTGGTTCGTAAACTTCTCCGAGGTAACATAAAGAACAAATTTGTTATGGCTGTTATTCTTGATGTAGTTACCAATGGCCTGTACCAGGTGAGTCTTGCCCAGCCCAACACCGCCATGAATCATGAGGGGATTGAACGACGTGATACCGGGTCGTTCGGCTACCGCATAACCTGCCTGCCGTGCCAGCCGGTTGCAGTCTCCCTCCACATAATTGTCGAACGTATAACTCGGATTCAGGTAGGAATCGAGCGTGAGAGAGTCTAAGTCTTTCAGTTGAAACGGACTTTTCAGAATGTCGGGGTTGACATTATCGGGCTTAGCCGACTGGGGTGTTTTGGTCGTTGGTACATTAACCGTGAGCGGGCGGTTTTGCTCGTTGCCTTTATCGACAATAATCGAGTATTCCAATTGCCCGTCGCGCCCAATGGCCGTATCGAGGGCTTTACGCAGCGCATGAACGAAGTTTTCTTCGAGCCATTCGTAAAAAAACTCACTGGGCACCTGAATGGTCAGCACATGCCCATTGAGGTGGAGGGGCACAATTGGTTCGAACCAGGTGTTGAAGCTTTGTTCGGGTACAATCTCCCGGATAACCATCAGACAGCGATTCCACACCGTCGTTACTTCGCGCTGCATGAGTGTCTGATTGAGTTATAGCCAGGAAAATACATTTCAGTTACGGGTAGTGTCGCAAAAAAGGGAGACAAATGTAGGGAAATATCTAACCAGACCGTGCCCGCAGAACCACGTTTTTCAGTAAGATTAATTTCTCTGCCACCAATGTTAAGCTAAAATTACGCGAATCGAACGGAAGGTCAAGGGCGTAAACTAATCCCTTTGAATAATGCAATCAGGCCATCTGTCTGGCTGCTGAAAACGCAGGTTTCCCCCGAAAAGATAAAAAGCTTACTTTTATTAATTCCTTCTTAATTAGTGTTCCGCAAGCATTCATATGTAAGAACAGGCGTTGAAAAATGGCAACTACATGACAATCAATGCCTTCTATTTGCCTACTAAATTAGAATTCAATTAGTAAGTCAAATAAGAAAAACAGTTTATAAATAAGTAGCGTAAATGCGTCGCATGGATTCACCCAATCCATGCGATTTATGTTTATTAAAATGCGCGTTCGTTTCTGGTTTCGGAAGCAACAAGGTCAGTCCAGTGGTCAGTTAGGCATACTTTACGGGACAATCACAATTCACAAAACCCGCTCTGAACCATTCAGTACGGGTATTTCTGTAAAAAAAGGGAACTGGAATGCTAAAACACAACAGGTTACAGGTAGGCAAGGCGCAATCCTGAACGATGAATTAACGGCCATTCATACCGATCTGCTCACCATTAAGCAGAACCTGCAAAACGCCAAACAGGATGTTACCGCCGAATCGGTCAGGGCGGAGTGGCTCCGGCAACAACACGGCCCCGACTCACTACTGATGTTGATGAAGCTGCACGAAAAACACCAGCGAAAATATGGCAAGGGTAAGAAAGGGAAACCACTCACCGATGGAACATTCCGCCAGTATGAAACGAATCAGGCTTACTTAGCTGACTACCTGACAAATCATAAAGCTGTCTCACTGAACCCCGAAAAAATTAACGCTGCCTGGCTACTTCGGTTTGAACAATATCTAATGACCAGGCCAACGCATCCCCTCAAACAAAGCTCTGTAAATTACGCCATTACCTACATTAACCAGGTTCTAAAATTTGCCCTGGCGAATGAGTTGATACGAACCGCACCGGCACTGTTTCACAAACTCACACCGGCCATACCCACAGAACCTACCCCGCTTACTGACAGTGAATTCCGCTCACTCGAACAGGCTGAATTGCCCCAGGCGCAACGCCGGGCGGTGGATTGCTTTTTGTTTCTGCGTTACACGGGTCTGCATTACGTAGACGGGCGAAACATCACCAATAGCTCAATACAGGTAGACACGTCAGGCCGTGAATACTTGCGGGTGGTTCGCCAAAAAACCGAGGAACCCGCCCTTATCCCATACCATCCGAAAGCCAAAGCCGTAGCCAAAAAATACGGCGGGTTGGCCTGCTTACCGTTTACTGAATTCGATAACATGAATAACCAGCTAAAAGCGGCCGCTAAATCGGTAGGCATCGGGCGAAACATTACGCCCGGCACGGCCCGCGATACGTTTGCCGATGACTGTTCTAACAACATGAATATGAGTGACGAAAGTCTTGCTGCAATGCTTGGCCACACCACCACCGGGCAAGTGAAGAAGTACCGTAAAATTTCAATTGAGCGAATTGCTAAGGAATGGAAAGAATAATTTAGTTACTTTGGGACAATGTCAACCTAAATTTTAATCCAATGAAAACACACGCATTAGCCTTAATTATTACCCTTTTCGCTCTTGCTGGCTGCAAGAAAGAAGACGTTGACCCCAGGGATGGATACGTAGGCGACTATGATACCGTATCTACTTCTTATACGCCTGCGGGTTCGGGGTCTTTAGGTTCAGTAAAAGCAAGTAGCCACACAAGCAAAGAGAAAATAACAATTACGAAATCGTCAACGCCAAATGTCCTGATAATATCGTCTGAACAGGCAGCCCGTGTTTATACGGCCACGTTGAAGGAAGACGCTGTATTTGTGTTAGACCCCTTTTACAGTTCTGAGACCTATGTGAATAACACACGCTATACGATTACAGTGACGGGTGACGGTCGCTTTATCGGTAACTCATTAAAGTTAAGTATAGCTATCTCCGCTCCCGCGCTGGGGATGAACCAAGCGATAAACGTTGTAGGCACTAAACGATAAAAACCCATTCTGACAATCTCCAATCCAATGAAAATACCTATTTTAGTCCTTGTGGCCATCTTTTTTTTTAGTTGCTCCGACAATAATCAACAAGCCAAAGTAGAACAACTTGAGAAGGAAATTCACGCCTTAAAGAAGCAGGTACAAGCAGAAAAGGTGAAACCTAAAAAGCAACCAAAACGCCGAACAGTTGACGATAATTTATTGATAATGACCAGCGATAGTGAATCCGCTACTATAGAACAGCCTTCACCCGAAAGGGCAGAAATGTTTGCTGATTTGGATAAAGTTACTGCCGAAATCGCAAATGTTGGCTACTATAACTTAGGTATGGGGGGAATTCATAGCGTCATTGTAAAAGTCAAAAATCCAACTAAACTGTATTTTAATTATATGAATGTACGGCTTGCTTATATCAAGGCATCTGGTGAAGTATTCAAAAACGAGGAAATTACCTTCTATAGAGTTGAGCCGTTTTCTGAACGCTTATTACCCGCTCCAGAAAGTCAGCGTGGAACATTGGTTAGGTGCGGCATTCTCCGGTTTGATATACCGGGTGCTCCAGAATTAGGCAAGCCAAGAGAATTTTAAAATAGCAAAAGCCCCGCTTTTTATGAAGGTCAAACCCTGCCAATGCCCGGTATGCCGTGCCACAAAAAAGCACAAACGCACGGCTGTGAGACGTTACTTTAAACGAGCTATGAGCAAGTGGCGACGTAAGGCCGCTATTGGTCAGGTGAAGAATTTCTATTGGGCTTAACCATACTCCATACCTCACTCCATAATTAGCAAACAGCCCGGCCAATGGTCGGGCTTTTTCTGTGCACATACAAAACCGTAGATTATTTGGTTTGGCTCAAAAAATTGAGCCGTATTTTGGCTTGCGCGGTCTGGCTCCTGCCAGTCGACCGGAAAAAAGACGCGCTGCCCGTTGGGACGAACAAAAGATTATTCTGTTTAGTCTCACACCGTTATCACTAACCCCTGTTCATTATACTGGTAGGTTGGCCGCTTTTCCCGAATGAAAATAAACAGCCCGACCAGGCCACAAACGACCAACGCACTCAAGGCGCGTTTCCATCCCCATAGCGACCACACCACCAGCAAGGCCACACCTACGATACCTAAAAATACCTGCTCGTTCTGGAGCAGGGCACCAAAGGAGTTCGGGGCAATGAATCCGTTATAGATGCTGAATCGAATCGTTTTCCCGTCTCTATCGTTGGGCGAAATCAAACAGTCGGGCAAAACGATGGGCTGCGTGCCGGCATAGATTGGCAGGTAGCTATTATGCCGGTCGGCGGTACTGGTTTTCTGAAAGAAGTTGAGCGACTGTTGGTTGTACAGTTCATTAACCGTGCTGACGGGGTGCGAATGAAAACGCATCGGCAACAGGCCCCGTTGCATGGCCACCGAAATAGCCTGGTTATAATCCAACGTGCGGGGCTGAAAAGCCCTATCGGATGCTGACAGGTTAGCGAGCTGCACAATTTCCCGAACAAACAGGGTGTTGCTGCGGGTGTCGGCTTCAGCGTACAGAAACCCGCCTATCTCGCTGTTTTTCAGGTACACGGTAGCAAGCCTGGTAAGTACGGCCGTTGGCACCACAAGCCGAACCGGACGGGCTAAAATAAGGGTGGTGCGGCCCTCGGTTTCGACCACCTCAAACAGACCACTCGTTACTAATTTCGCTGTATCAACCATTCTTTCAAGGGATTATAAAAAACGCCAGGCGCAATACGTCCCGGCGTTTCTGAACCATCCTAAACCCTAAACGCGCCGGCGGCCCGGCCTAACCTTGTACTTGTAGTTGTGGCTGTTGGCTCCGGCTCCGGTAGATGAACACCACCGCCAGGACCAATAACCCAACCATTGATTTTGAGCGGCTTTGCCGATTCAGCAGGCCAATAGCGAACAAAGCGGCCAACGCCCAAATAATGTATTCGATGCCTTTATTCTCAATGGCCGGTGCTTCAGCATAATACAGAATATCGTCACTGGCTCCCTGCGTAACCTCCGTGTTGGATAGCACGGGTTTCGATTGGGCAAAAAACGTGTTGGTTAAACTCGCATCCCAATCGCTGGCAAATTGGGCGTTGCCTGATACGGTCAGGTGTGCGCTGCCATCGTGAAAACCCGGCGTTCCCCAATACCCGGCGTTAAAATCCGGCCCCTGCCAGGTGTTGGGCTTGGTGCCGATGAATGATTTGAGGGCGTTCCCGATTGCTGCGCTACCCAGCCGGTCAGGTTGGCCGGTGGTTTCTTCCTGCACCAGCACAAACGGCAAATCAGGATGCCCAAAGTGATTCCGGGTGTAGTCGATGACAAAGCCCAACTGGTCTAAAAACTCAGTCGGGGATGATGACACGTCATTGTACCCATGTTCGCACAAAATAGCCCGAACGCCGGTGCGGGGTACGTAGTCGGTCAGAACTTTTTCTAACGGGCGGTAGGGTTGCCGGTCGGCATACTTGATAAAACTATGCTCAAACGGCATGTTGTTGAGCACTCGGTAATTCTGCTTGATGTTGGAGCCACCAAAGGCGGTGCCATACAACAAAACCGGCACGTTGAGCCGTTTCACCAGCTTGTCGCCAAGTTGCCCCCAGGCACCCGGCCCGCCTTCCTGAAACGGCCCTACCCGGTTGGTCAGTTGCTCGTACTGAAAATCGGTTTCCGTCAGCGAGTCGGATAGGGTCACGACCCGTTCATCGGTTGACGCTGAACCAAGCGACCAACTCATAAACGAATGGCCCCACACAATAAAGACTTCACCGGCTCCGGCTTTTACCGTCTGCATTTGGGTGCCATCGCTCACCGTCACGTCATACCAACCCCCCAGGGCGGTAACGCCACCAGCGAAGTTTCCGGCGGCATCGGCCACTAACTCCAGGCTTGTTTCTTCGCCAAAGACCAGGGGGCGTAGCGCGATGGTGAGCGTGGCGTAGGGCGTGGCCGTTCCGCGAAGGGGAATAATGGCCCGGTTTTGGTTGTCGCGCTGATAAACGGCGCGGTGGTAGGGTTCCTGAACGTTAAGCATCGAAGGCGTAGAAATAACTGGTGATACACAGGTAGCACAGACAAAGGAAACCAGCGAAATAATAGTAGCTCGCATCAGCTAACAGATACAGAAAATAAAGCCCGAAGGCGGCACCGGCGGTCAGCGTGAGGTAATGCAACAGAATCGCCAGGACGAATACGAACAGAATCAGGTTACTTTTTAGGTTCTTCATATAGGGTCGATGCAACGAGGTAAGCCATTGCTTTAGGTCGGCGTTTCATCCGAACGGCATCGTTTCGGTTGTTATCCCGGTAGACGGTCGAACTCGTACCGGTGTTGCCTTCCATGCTGATGTAATAATCTTTCCCGTCGGGCCACTCGACAATGATGCCGATGTGACTGATTCGGCCTGACCGGAACCGGTAGCCCACCACGTCGCCAGGGCGGGGTTTGCCGGGTACTATCTTTCGCTTGGAATACACATACGCCTTGTTGTCCAGGAACCATTGTGCGGCCTGTGCGGGATTTTTACAGGTTTTGGGAATCTTGCCCCCGCCTGTTTTATAACACCAGGCTACGTAATAGGCACACCAGGCGTCGCGCCAGCCTTTTACTTTTTTGTTCAGCGTCAGGCTACGGTATTCATCAATCCGGGGTGAATCGTTATGCCCCCGGATTTCATGCACACCCAATTCGCCTTTGGCCCGCTCCACGACCTGCGTGGCCACTATAGCGTTACCTGGTAAATCGACGCTAAGAATTGGGTGATGACGTAGAGCAATCCCAGCACAAAAAACAGCCGCGATTGTGCCGAAACCTCCTGAAAATCCAGCTCGAACGATTCGCCCGACGCCCGACGGTTCAGGTACTCGGTCACGGTGTAGAAATACCGCCGAATCACCAGAAACACGAACAACAGCCCGGCAAAGAGCATGAACCCATGAAAGGCGGGTTTGCTCAACACCTGCGCGATATAGCCGATGGTGCCGGTGTTGCCCTCCCCTACGTAGTACAGACCAAACCATGCCGCTAAAAAGGTTAAGGCGATATTGAGGTTTCCCCGAATTTGTTTGATTAACCAGGTGCGATGTTCGGCCCCAGCGTCGATTTCCGGGGCTGCATCGGGTTCGCTTTCCTCGATGCCCAACGCCCGGCGCAATTCCGTTGCCCGGTCTTCACCCTCTTTGGCGTAGGTGCGTAGGGTGTGCCGCTCGGTCTCCGAGGTGGCGCGACTGGCTTCAATCCGAAACGCTTTGGCATCGGTCAACACCTGCTCTAATTCGGCTTCGTTGGCCACACGAATCCGCTCTGCTTCGGCCACCTGCAACTGATACAGGCGGTCGCGTCCTTCCTGCATCAGTTGCTCTTGTTGGCGTAGCTCTTCGCTCAGTTGCGTTATATCGTCCATTTCCGGCATGAGAGCGGCTTACCGGCGGGGTTCGTAGTGAATCGTTTCGATGACCACATGGGCAACTCCATTCGGCGTTCCCGCAATGCTAAACGTGACGTTATCCGAAAAGCCACATAGCAGATTTACGCCCGTTTCGCCCGATTCCAACGCTAAGGTAGACCCATCATAGGCCAGTCGTTTTGACAGGTCTACGCGCTTTCCCGTTGTTTCGATACCGGGGAATATTTCATCAAAAATGCGATCATACTGCATTTTCAAAAATTCACGGTCGGTTTGGCGTCCAATCACAACCCCTCCCGCGTCGGGCGATAGTCCCTCCGGGTCAGGATAGGCATGAACATACACTTCATCGCCCTCAATCAACAGCGTAACGGGTGCATTATCACCGACAATGATTTTTTGGAAAGAGCTACGTTTTACCAGATTCTTGAACATGTTCTTTGTTGGTTAAGTGAATGAATTATTTTATTTCGGATACCACCACAACCGTTGCTCCGTTGCCGGCTTGAGAATCAAGATTATACGTTCCGGTTGCCAGGCTTTTCGATTCGCCTGGCAACAGTCCATACAGGGCAATCAAAACGGCCCGCCTTGTTCTGTGAGGTAGGCCCGACGCGGCTTCCAGCGTTTCTTTGTCGGTCAAAATAACCGGCGTCATACCCGTGTTGACGACGGTTGTTTTTCCGCCACCCGGTGCTGTAAATTCGCCTGGCGCGTTGATTTCGGTGAAGGTCTTTTTCATTGGTTTCTGCGTTTGTTTAGTAGGAATAAAAGCCCGATGGCGGCTAAAATGGGGAGTACATAATTTGGGGTTGAGCCGGTGTCTACACCCGGCAAGACATAGCGTGAAATGGCCTCTTTCACTTCCTGAATGGTGATGCTGCCATCTAAATTTTTATCCAGCACTTTGTTTAGCTCGTACTGACGTTTGCCCGTTGCAGTGGTGGCGTGGATGCTGTACAATACCTGCCCGTCGGGTCGGCCTAAGTAGGCCGGGGCAAAGACTGCCAGGTACAAATCATACACGTCTTTTATCTTGCTGGCATAGGGCGAAAGGTATTTCTCTACGTAGTCAAGTTGAGCAACGGCACTCATTTTGGCCAATTGGTCAAGCGTGACACCCCACCCTTTTATGGCTATTTCGGTAAACTGAATGAGTCCCACTGCTCCAGACCCGGCATAATTGCGAATGGCCGGGCTGAATGTTCCAGCCGTTTCGACCCGCATCACAATCATCAGCCAATTAGGGTCGATGCCCAGCCGTGCCGATACTTGCCGAACCTTGCTAATGAAGGCCGCCCGGTAGGCAATGGGTACAAGTTCTTCGTAGGTCAACATCAGTTTGTCAGGTCAGGTAGTTCAGTGGGTTTACGTAGTTCCCCAATTCGTTGCGTACTGTAAAATGCAAATGCGGCCCCGTCACGTTGCCCGTTTTGCCACTGTAGGCCATTAGTTGCCCTTTGGCTACGGATTGATTGATTTTCACGGCATACGAACTCAAATGGGCGTAGCCAGTGGTCAGGCCGTTAGCGTGTTTGATAACCAACTGATTCCCGCCCTCCTTCGTGGTGTACAGGCTCGTGACGGTTCCTGCCGCTGGAGCCAACACGGGCGTACCCTCTTTGGCCGAAATATCAATGCCATTATGGAAGGTAGACGCCCCGGCGGTGGGTGCTACCCGGTTGCCAAACGGTGATGTTATGGTTCCTGTGAGTGGCCAACTCAGCTTACTCTTTCGTAACCATAGGGCCACGAATGCAATGGCAATCAGCAGTAGGGCAATGGCTTCGCGTCCCATTTAGATAAAGGTTAATGACCCTTTGTGAACCCATGAATCCACGTCATACAACCCCCAAACAGCAGGCTTTTTGACATGCACAAACCGGCCTTTGGTGCCGTTAATGGTCAGGTCAGCTTCTCCGGCATACTTGCCCACGTTTTCACCTTTTGTAGCTGTGTCGGCAATAGCACCCGGCTCTTTGTAAACCCTGACGTGTACCGACTGCGTGGCCACACACGTTTTATTCAGTAGGCTTTTCACCACTGTTTGCGGCCCGATAATCACGCTGTTTCCCGTTGGGGTTTTCGTTGTGGTGGCCGGGCCGACGTTCGGCGTGGTGGTCGTGGTTCCAGCGGCTCCGACGCTTGCCCAAAACTGTTGCAGTTCGGCGGCACTCAGTTCGCTGGCTAAATCGGTGGATAGGTCGGAATTGTACAGCGTTCGGTAGGCATCGGCAACGGCGGTGTAGTTCCTGATCTGAGTGGCCACCGATAGCACGGCGGTCGTGTCGGTGCTGTCTATGCCCATCGTCCAGTTACTTCCCCAGGGCTGAAACGCTTGACGCAATTGCTGCGCGAGCAAGGCGTTTTGGTCAGAGCCAATAGCATCACTCAGAGCCGCTTGCTTTGACTTTCTCCAGCCACTAACCAGAATGTACAGCAATACACCCACTGCCAGAAAAAGCAGGATATTGTTATACCGCCCGTCGTTCACGTCGCTAAGGTCTTCGCGCTCTATGGCCATCGTTAAAAGAAGTTTTTAAATCCACCGCCCTTCATAGCGTTCCCAATGCCAGGGAATGCCGTTAGCAGGTCATTCAGGCCAACTTTGCCGGTTTGCGCCTTTTTTTGCAGTCGTGTGAAGGCCGCTATATTGTCTTCGGTGAGCACGGCCCGGAACACGTCGGGGTCGTTTTCGGCAGTCTCGGTTAAGGTTTCGATGAGTTCGTAAGCCCGTATCCCTCCCGATTCGGTAGGCGTATCAAACGCGGCTTTTAGGGCTTTAAACAGGCGAACGAACAACGCCATTATCATTTCGTCGTTAATCTCGATAACGCCAGGACTTTGATTGATTTTCACGGGTTTCATAGGGTTGCGAGTTATCCAAATAGGCCGGAGCCGGTAAATACTTTTTTAACGGTGCTGGCAGAATCAGCGGCACTGGCAACGGTTTTCATGGTTTCGGCAAAATCAGAAACCCCGTCACCATCGGCGTCTTCAAACAGGAATTTTTCGATTTTATCCACCTTTGCTTTGTATTCCGGCCACTCTTTGCGAAGCTCTTTGAACTCGGCATACATGTCGTTAAACATGAACTTTTGCCGCTCTTCCTCCTGAATCTTCAGATAGATATGGTCGGGAATGTTATAGGCGTTAGTCGATGCTGATGGATTCATGGGCGTAGGGTACTGGTGGTGTTGGCCGCTCGATATAGTCAGGTCGTGCCAGGCGGCTCCGTTGTGCTTTTTGAGGTGGTTAGCCGCTTTGAGCCGGTAGGTTCCCGACGGGAGTTGGGCAAGGCTTTCGCTGAGGTGCGCTATGCTTTGTTCCAGGTCGGGCGTTTCGCGGTTGCGCTTCATCAGCCGCGAACCATCATACAAATACCAGTACGGCGTTTGGTCGGTTCGTAGCCGGTCAAGTATGGTTAGTTCGGTGTACATCGGGTTGATTACCAGGGGTGTCGGGTTTGAGAACCCGACACCACCGACAATAGATTACTTGCTGTGCTTCTTAATCAAAGCATCTTTCTGACGCTTGTCTTTATCGTATTGCGCCTTCTTTTCATCGTAGCGTTTCCACGATGACATAGGGGCTGATTTTGCCGGTTTACGCGGTGCTTTTGCCATTTTCCTGTGAAAAATTTTGAGTTGATAAATTGGTTTGGCCCCGCCCGCTCCATAGGGTTTAGGCGGGGCACTCTCTACGTAAATTGTAGCTTACCGGCGATACCGGCGTTTTGGTGAGAGACCCAGCGCGGGGCCAATGACGGGCTTCCAGAGCAAGACCACCAACACCAACAGGATAGCCCACCAGTAATCGGTAAAGAATTTGGTGATGGTGCTCGTGGTGTCGGGTGCGGAAAAAACGGTAGTCGTGCCACCGCCCGAAGTGGTCGTAGTCGTGGTGCCGGTGGTTGTGCCAGCCGTAGTACCGGTGGTCGTGCCTGTTGTGGTGCCGGTGGTTGTGCCAGCCGTTCCCGACGTGAACGTTTTGGTATCTTTGGGATAACCAGCGGCCCAGTCGGTAGAGCGGTCGAACCCGGTAACAACCTGAAAGCCATCGGCTAACGTTGCCTGTGGGAAACGGCTGTCTAAGGTCGTGCCATAGCTTTCGTTCATGTTCAATGCCGCTTTCAGGTCAGCATCGGGGGCCGAAAACTTCGCCTGCATATCGGCACTAAAGCCCATGTTACCTAACCAGGCTACGGGTTTGGCATTTGCCACATTGCCAGGGTCAGTACCCACCACATACCGCTTGGTGCCTACGATGACTTCAAAAAAGGGCTGCGTACTGGTTTGCTGCCCCATTTGGCTAATCTTTACTGTTGCCATTTGTTTTTGCTGTTTATTGGTTGTTGTTTACTGCGTTGAAAATCTGTGCGTTACGACTTCTTTTTCTTCTTATTGAAAAACAGAAAGTACGCGACCAGCATGATGACGATGAAGGTTACGATGATGACCGTTGGGCTTGAAAAATCCAGCCCGAAGATTTTTGGCGTGGCTAAGGGTGCCGCTGCAACCGCCGTTTTGTTTTGCCCAATCCGAATCGTACCGTCAGCGTCCTGACTGATGTTGTCATAGCCTGAATTGGCCAGGCTCGGCCCGTCCAGTACACCGGCTGCAACTAAGGCGGCAATGGCTTTTTCACCGTACTTGAATACCAGGTCAAGCGTATTGGTTAGTTTGGTGTTGCCGGTTTTGGTGGCCGCTGCTTTGGTGGCTGTTAAATCCGCCAACAGTTTGGGGTCGGAAATGCCCGATGAGTAATCCGCGTATTCGTCACTGGTGGGGTCAACGCCCCGGTCTTCCAGATAGCCCGCAATGTCGGTCGTACTCACGCCGGTCATTTGCTTGTCAAACCAGCCCTGCCACCAGGCATCACTATAAGTTTTCCCGGCTACGGGTTCGGTATTGTCGTACATGGTCGTTACAGTTTTGGCAGTTGGAAATCAAACCCGTTTTTAATGGGTATCTGAAACCCTTCTGCGTAAATAAGCCCGTCGATTTCCAGCCCAACCTTTCCGCCTTTGAGCGTTGTCCAGATTCCCCCAGCGGCATTCACCAGGTCAAAATACTGCACGGCTACGGCTACATTGATGACCGTTTCCTGACGCGGCCCAATGCGAACCGGGCTATCAATGGTGGCCCGGCCTAAGTATTGCCCGGCGGTGTTAATATCGGCCTGAACGCCTTTAAGGTTGATGGTTCCCCCGCTTGGATTGATGACCCGAAGCGGCAACAGAAAGGAGAGTTGGCCACCTTTCAGGCTGATTTCTTTGGGTAGGC
The DNA here is from genome assembly GCF_054781775.1 of Spirosoma areae. NCBI lineage: Bacteria > Pseudomonadati > Bacteroidota > Cytophagia > Cytophagales > Cytophagaceae > Spirosoma > Spirosoma areae. The sequence goes on from NZ_BAAGTT010000034.1 coordinate 144,293, forward strand.
CAATCTGATAATCTAAGCGCGTGGCGGTGTTCACTTTGTAGAGAATCCAGAGCGCGATGAAGACCACCAGGGCCAATATGATAAGTCGTTTGTTCATCGGCGGTTACGTCGTTTACTCATCCAGTATATAAATGCCAGAAGCACGATTGCCCCGCCTATCCAGTAATAAATGGCATTGGGATTGGGGGCTTCCTGCGTGGGTTGTAGTGGTGTTGGTGTTGTGGTTCCCGCTTTGCCATACTCCGTTGCCAGGGCGTTCCGAATCGCGGCAAGCTGCTTAATATCTTCGGTGTATTGCTGTATAAGCGATTGCGCTTTGTAGGCTTCCAAATTCCGGCTTGCCTGCGCTCCTCCTTCAATAGCCGTAATGACTGAACCAATTCCGGGAAGCAAACCCAACGCGGCTGTAAAGGCTTTTTCGAGTGTTACGGCGGTGTCTCCGTTGATGCTTTGGATATACCCTAACAGGTCAAGCACCCGGCCCCGAATGAAGTTTACCCGTGCATCAATGGCCCCAATGCGCTCTTTTAGCCATTCCGTTCGATTTGTGCCGGTGGTGTATTGGAGCTTAACGCCCTCTATTGTTGTCTTCGACTCCTGATTTATCCTGTCCATTACTGGCCAGGATGGGAGTTGGTCATAGAGGAAGTTATCACAGTCGGTTCCAAAAAAATTACAGGAGCCGGGCCGTACAATGCCCGTATCTGTTTTCGGGTCAAAGTATTCGATTACGCCATTATAGATTGTATTTAGGTCTGCCATTGACTCCACCGGAAAAGCACAAAATAACCACCTTCAAGAGCCAGAGGGTTAGCGTTTTACACGCTGTTTGGTGGGGTGTTACACTTTATTTTTTCGTGTAAACAAAAAGCCCGTTCCTGCGTGGAACGGGCTTGCTATGGGAATTAACCGGGTGGTTTTCTATTTGGTGGTGCGTAACCGATTTTCGACCCAGCCAATTATTTCGTCTGCCTTTTGGAGTCCAGACGTGGAAATGCCCACATCTAATGCGCCATCATAGCCCATAAACATGTGCAGATTTTCGTAGGCCACATTAAACGAGGTTAATAGTTTTTTATCCAGCTTCGTTAATTCAGCGCGGTAAAAATCCTCGGTCTTGCGGCCTTTCTTTGGTTTAGGCGTAACGGCATCCAGTGCCAGTAATACGCCGGTGTAGGCCTGATACCCGGCGGTTTTTACATATTTCCGGTCTTTATAGACGCCACCTTCTTTCTGTGCGCTTTTGCTTAGGGTTTGCCGGGCGTTGTCAACATATCGCCGGGCTTCCTGTATGGGGTCTGTGTACATGGTGCAAATCTACGTAAGCGCCTACTTGAGTCAACCGGGGGGCTTAGCCTTTGTAAATGTAGTTTTCGGGAACGCCTAAGAAGTCCTGAATGTGATAAACTTCATTACAGTCGGGCCAGGTAAGCATACTGCCGCTTTTTCCCGAAATGATTTGGTAGTTGTTTCGCCTGCCAACCGGCACCTTTGCCAGGGAAGGAAACTTGCGGATTGGCAAAATAATCTCGCGCCCGTCTTCAAGATGTACGTTAAACTTACCCGGCTTGGGGAACGTCACCTTTTTTATTTCGGGTGTTACATACACAAAACCTTCTCGTTTGTTGTCCATCTCAAAGTTTGAGTTTTAATGGGGTTATTTTTTCGGTTCCAACCTTACGGTAAGCATCAAGCAATTTGCTTCGATTCGACTCAATCAACTTAATCACTAATTTCTGCTCTTTCAAGGTTAGTGGCCCCGTCTCGGCAAATTGAGCGGTTTCAAGCCAAATCTTAGCGTATTGTCTACTCGCCTTCTTGGTTTTGTAAACGTGCAAGTGGGGCGGTTCGTTTCCTGTTATATCGAACATAACAGCAAAGAATGTCAGAAATTCGTAAACAGCAATTTTGGGCATGTGTCACGCTAAGTTAGTCGGTTTGGTGTCTATCACAAAGTCAGGCCAATAGTCTCGCGGTAAGTCTGGTAAAAAAGTCTGTTGCGCGAGTCTATTGGCTGACTGTTCAGTTAAAAGGGTAAATCATTCTCGTCACTATCCCCGCTCATGGCCAGGGCGGGTTTTGACTCGGTTTGTTCCATCGGTTTCGACTCAACAGCCGGGCTTTTTTCGGGACTGTTGCCACCTAATAATTCAATGCCGCGAACCTGAATGCCAAAGTCAACGGCGGTTTCTTTGGCCGCGTTCTGGTAGGTGCGAACGTTGGGTTTTCCTTCCACATAGACCTTTGTTCCCCGCGTCAGGTACCTGGCTATGGCCTGACTTTTGGGCTGATAGATACAGTTGTACCATTGGGTTTTTTCGACCTCAATGCCCTCACGGTTTTTGAATTTCTCGTTACAGGCTACTGAGAAGGTGATGAATGATTCGCCGTTGTGCTGTTTGATAACGGCATCCTGACCGACGTTGCCGGTAATGGTTATGCGCTGCATCGTGTTTGGGGTTATGGTTAACTGATTAATTGGTAATTCGGTTTCTTCATCGGGGTCGTTCACCCAACTACGCAAGGGCGTGAAAAACGCCCGTTGCTACTGTTGGGTGTTAAAACGGCATAGCATCAGTGATGTCAGCCCACAATTCCGCTTCTTCGTCATAGAAGTGTGTGCCATTGACTTCAACAGGCTCACGCCCTGTTCGCTCAATCATTTGGGCTTTCGCGTAATCAATAGCTTCATTCACCGTATCGCATTCGATTCCGGTCACGCTATCAAATTGTGTGTTCGCTGGGTGAATCCAGACGAAGAAAGGAGGGCCAACAAGGTCGTTTTCGTGTGACATGCTGCTTAGGGGTTAGTAATGGTATTGTTGGGTGAATTAAGTCCGCGTAGGTCGTGACTTCTTGGCCATTTCTTCAATCTGACCTAATACCATGCTTATGCCAGCGGCAAGCCCTCTTTCATAGTCGGAAGGTTCTTTATTTAGTCTCAACATTTCCATGTCTCCCTTTGCAACGTTTTTATACGTTTCGCAAAAATCGACCAGGCAATCCATTTCGCTTTTTGTAAATCGTCTCATGTGTTTTAGGGTTATTGTGAACTGAATAAACGGGTAAGTTTTTGACTGCGGTTGTGTTCCCGTTCGGCACGGGTCAGGGCTTTTTTCTGGTATTCCACCGGCTGTAGCATTCCCTTCAAATCGTACTTAATAACCTGTTTTAACGGCATTTTCGGGGCAATTCGGAACAGACTACTATCCCGTTTGTACAAAAATCCTTCGTAGGGTGTGGGGGAATTTTTGCCGTGATACTGCAAGTCAGTGGGTTTACCGATGGCAATGTCAAATTCGGAACGCCGGGCAGGTTGGCCGGTGAAGGGGTTAATCAGGTTATCTTCTACTCCGTCTACACTGGTTTGGGCGTCGTACTCATCCTTCCAGGCTTCCCATTCCTCCGACACTTCGGCAAAGCCCGTTGCCGGGCCATCGCATGGTTGTTCTTCCAGTTCGTCCGGTTCTAACGCATTGAAATTCAGGAGGGATTGCCGATAGAAGGCACCAAAACGGCTGTACATGCGTAGGTTCTTGGTATTGGTCAGGATTTCATCAATCAGCAGTAAGTCATATTCCCCGTCGGTGGTTTGAATGCAATCAGGCTTAAAGTGGTATTTGATGCACTCCAAAACGCCTGACAGATAGTGATTTAGGTCGGATTGGCCGGGCTTGATGTAGTCCTTTATCGGGTGTCCTTTGCGGTCTAAAACGATGTTGTTCTGCTCATCGCGCTGCCAGGTGTACAGCGTTTCGTAGTGGATGCCGGAATAGGTGGAGTCGTTGCCGGTCTGCTTGCGCCAAAGCCGGTCGATTACTTCGCGGACGTGCTCGACGGTGTAGGTCGGGTGCTGAAGGATGAAGCTGTGCAGGTGAATATGAAGCCCGTGCGATTTGGAGCGTTTGACCTCAATGCCATATTCACCGGCGTAGATGTACTGATTCCATTCCGGTTCTTTCCTCATGGCCGTGAATGCCTTTATTAACTCCCTCGCAAAGAAGCGTTTACCCTCCCATATGCCGTTACTGTGTGGCACCGTCAGCACCATATGCACGGGTTTGTAATAGTCTAAGAGCTTCACCCCTACCGCGTCGGTAGCCGTTTCGAGAAACCGATAATACCGGTTCCTGACAATCTGCGATTTGCGCCAGTTCCAGACATTATCCAGCCGGTGTTTGGAGTACCAGAACGCTAAGGGTTGCAGTTTCTCTTTCCCCTCGTGCTGAAACCGGGCGTAATAGCCCTTCGTATCACAAACCGCATAGCGCAAGGCCACTAAGTGCTCAAACCGGCTTTCTAACTCATCGCCAAAGCGGGCGCGTTGGTAGATGCTGTGTGCCATCCGGTTGTGTTCGGTCTTGGTATCGGGCAACTGAATGTCATATAGCCCTAAATACTCGTCGATTTGGTCACGTAGCCGGTTGTTCAGGATTTGTTTGTTGCGGACGGTGTAGCCAAACCGATTTTGCCGGGCAAGGCGGGTCTTGGAATCAGGGGAAAGGGTGTGCATTCGGGGGCGGTTTTTAGAGGAAATTCCTGAAAGATGTTTCTAAATTTATAGATGTTTCTAAATTTATCGAGAGAGAGCCAACACGCTGAATTTCAGGCGATTAGTCAAACTCACTAAACGCGACTGTCAGGTGTTTTATGATGTCCACGAATGCCTGTTTTTGCTGGGCATAGTCGGCCTCTAAACGGGCTTCGTTATCGGCCTTCATCTGGTCGATTGCGCCGGTAATGTCATCGAGGGCGGTGAGGTAGCCGGTGTTGTAGTTGTGGGATTGGGTTTTATCCTCCAGGCGGCTGTAGCGTATGCGCCGGATTCGGGCGGCTAATTCAATCAGGTCTGCGTTCATTGGGATTATACAAATAGGTGTAGTTGGGTGGCCGGGGCTTTGCCATCGGGAGTGCCGATGTATTCGAGGTTGCGGAAAATCTCAATCTGCTCTTTCAATAGGTCGATTTGCCATTGGCCGGGATAAGGTTTCATGTACAGTTGCCAGAATGCTTTTTGCTTTGTCTCTAAGGCTGACAGATACTTTTCACACAATTTGCGATGCTGACGAAAGGTGTGTTTGAGTGGCATAGCGGCTTGACTAGTTAGGGGAGTAGGTTGTAACGCTGCGCGTTACGGCGGTTTTTCCTACGTCGGCTTGTCTGGTGGCCAAAAAACATGACAGCATTATCATTTTAAGGCCGGTGCGCCGGACCGTTTTGCACCCGGCGCGTTGGCTTGGAGCTATCAAACGCGCCGGGGCATGTGGCAACCAGCATAAGCACACGCTACGTTATCCCGGCAGAACCGCCTGGTAAACTGCTTGGGGAGTATCCTACGTGCTGAACCCGTGTGGGGAGTCGAACCCCAACCGCCCCCGGCCCCTGGAGGGGAGCATGGGCTACGGGTTATTGTTCCAGCGTTCCAGGGCACGGGCGAAAACCTCAATGAAACTGATGCCCACGACCAGGAAAGCGGCAATCATTGGTAAGTAGGTTTTTGAGGGATGGTGTGTAGGTTTGTGACTGGTGGCTTCGGATGCTCAAAAAATCGGTAGGCGGTGAATAAGGGTGCATTGAAAATTTTTACGCAAAACCCGTCTTCCCGTAAGACATCGTAGGAGAAGCCCCAGGACAAAAAATTGACCTTTAAAATCATTTTGTACATGACTGATTTCGTTACATCTGCCTTGTCTTTCATATCAGCTTATGGGTTATGGACTGCTTTGGGGCTGTCTGTCTTATGGAATACCTACATTACTCTTGCATGGGTAAAGCGGGAAAAACATCTGCAACTCGTTGAAATCGGGCTTGAAAACCTGACCCCTAAAATCAAATTTGAACTCAACAAAGACGAAAAATTCAAAGCCATTGCTACCGAAAACATTGGGCTAAAAGCCGAAAATCAACTACTTAGAAATCAGGCGAAAAGCCTACCTATTTTCATCCTTTTAGGCCTATTGATTGCGACCTCCCTAAGTCGTAGGGCGAATCGGCAAAACGATTTAGAACGCGGCAATGACAGCGAACCAACTCAATGAAGCGAACTCACTCATGTAGCCTTATCAGTTAAGGTTTGGCGATTGGCCGAAAACACTTCATAGGGTTGGAAGTCAATGCGGTTGGATAGCAGTTCATGGAGCGAAACGCCCAAATACCACATGAGCAGGGCCACCGTTCGGGCTTTTGCTTCGCCTAAATCGGTGCCTTCAATTAACAAGTAGCTTTTAAAGTGCCACCACTGGCGGTAGCTTTCCAATTCGGCTTGCATTTTATCGCGCTCGGAGCGGGGCAAATCCATAAAACGTTGATACAGAGCACGGTTTGCACTAATAGTCAAGTTTTCCGGGGCGGTTGTTGGTTGGGATTGCATTGTTCTACACTTTATTTTACTGACCCTACACTAAATTTTATCGTGTATTACTGAACTTTGGCATAACTTTCGTGTGTAATGACAGTGCAATAGTAAAGACAAAAAACTTTACATGTAAAGTTAAATAAACATTTTTTATTAACACGACCTCTAAAATGAACGCAGAAAAGCACAATGGGGACACTATCAGGCTGTTAGCCGAAAGTAAGGGAGTTTCCGTAAAAGAGCTCTCGGAAAAAATGAACGTGACTCGGCAGGCCGTCTATGAGGTATTTAGGCGAGATAACGTAAAGTTTTCTACTGTAATGAAGTTTTATCAGGCTTTAGGCGTAAGCCAGGTGGATGTAGAAAACTTTGAAAACAATCATATAAAAGAAAAATTAACTTTTATTGAAGAGAATGACAAGGAGTATTTAAGAACAATAATTACACAACAAGCGAAAGCATTAGTCGAAAAAGAAAGGCAACTATCGGAACAGACTGCTACAATTGCACAACTGGCGCAATCGAATCACGCACTAATTGTGCAATTGGGAAAGTTTCAGGCAAGTGAAATGCTGGCAGTGGCCTACGCTTAATTTTTTTAGCGTTTTGCTTACTGTTTTGCTTGCTTAGGGCCAAAAATGGCCTTTCCAGCTAATTAGGAGGGTAGATAGTAAAAAGCTTACTTTTACCCACACGTTGTCTTAAACCAAGCGAATGGAATCACATCTTCCAACGTTATTCCCCCCGGCCGACAAATCGGACTGGCTGGCGCAGGTTCAGAAAGAGTTAAAAAACGAAGGCATTGACGAAATCCTGCGCTGGCAAACTGGAGAGGGATTCACCCTCGAACCCTACTACATCTCAGACGAGCTGACAGCCTTGCCACTTGAGGCTATCCAGGCGGCTCAAAAATCGTTTCCTGGCTGGCTAAACGCCCCCGAACAACGGGTTTCAGACGAGAAAACCGCTAATGCAACGTTACGATATGCATTGGAACGCGGAGCTGATGCGCTCGTAATTAAGCTGTCTGCATCGGCTGATTTAGCCCGGCTCCTGAATAACATAAAACTTAGTGAAACGCCTGTTTTCTTTCGCTTCGAATCAGGTAATGGCAACACAACTGAGTTTATCCAGTCGTTGAAAATCGTAGTTCCCTACCAACTCAAAGGCGGTTTGCTGGCTGACATGAACGACAAAACGGCTGAGATTACCCGCCTGACTGCCGATTCGCCCCTGTTTCGGACGGTCTGTGTGAGTAGTCATGCGTTTCATAATGCCGGTGCTACGGCCACTCAGGAACTGGCCTTCACACTGTCTTCTTTAGCCGATATGTATGACAGGCTGACGGATGCGGGCCTAAGCATCGATCAACTCGTTCCGAAAACAATTCTGTCTGTTTCCGTCGGCACCAGTTATTTTCTGGAAATCGCCAAACTCCGCGCTCTGCGCGTGTTGTATAATCGCCTTCTCAGCCATTATCCAGTATCCAGTATCCAGCACTCAGTATTTATCCACGCTCAAACCTCTACCTTCTACGACTCGACGGCCACACCCTACACGAACCTGCTTCGCGCTACGACCGAATCAATGGCGGCAGTTATTGGTGGGTGCGATGTGCTGACGGTACATCCGTATGATACCGTTCTGGACGAATCGAGTGAGTTTTCAGCCCGCATTGCCCGAAATGTTTCGGTATTGCTAAAAGAAGAAAGCTATTTAAACAAAGTTGCCGACCCATCGGCAGGGGCCTATTATATCGAAATCCTTACGAATCAATTCGTTGAGTCGGCCTGGACGTTGTTTCTGGATGTTGAAAAACAGGGGGGATCCACAAAAGCGTTCAACAATGGTTACATTCCAGACACCATTGAACAAGCCTATCAGACGAAAGTGGAAGCCGTGCGAAATGGGAAAGTGCTGGTAGGCGTCACGAAGTTTCGGGTTGATGAAGATGCTAATGTAAACCCTAAAAGCCGGGACACCGGACGGCCTGAAGGAGACTTTATCGGCTTATTGCCCAACCGGCGGCTGGCCGGGAAATTTGAGTAAACCCTGATTAGGTATGAGACCCAACTTCACCAACCTACCAAATCCATCACCAGCAAGCCAGCAGCGGGTGGTGAACACCATGCCCCATGCGCCCCGCCCCGCCCCTTATACCACCGCCGAAGGCATCAAACTAAAGCCCTATTTCACGGTTGCTGACGTAGAGCCGCAAAATTTTACCGGTCCGCCGTTGCGGTCTCTACAGGCTGGCATTCCGCCGTTTTTGCGCGGACCTTACGCCAGTATGTATGTCCGCCAACCGTGGACCATCCGGCAATACGCGGGCTTCTCGACTGCCGAAGCCTCAAACGCGTTCTATCGGCGTAACCTTGCTGGTGGACAAAAAGGCTTATCCGTCGCGTTTGATTTAGCCACCCACCGGGGCTATGACTCCGATCACTCGCGCGTTGTGGGCGATGTAGGTAAGGCGGGTGTAGCGATTGATTCGGTTGAGGATATGAAAATCCTGTTCGATCAGATTCCCCTCGACCAGATGTCGGTGTCGATGACCATGAATGGAGCGGTGCTGCCCATTATGGCCTTTTTCATCGTCGCGGCAGAGGAACAGGGCGTTCCACCGGAGAAACTGTCGGGCACGATTCAGAACGACATTCTAAAGGAGTTCATGGTGCGGAACACCTACATCTACCCGCCCGAACCCTCCATGCGGATTGTGGGCGATATTTTCGCGTATACGGCGCAGTACATGCCGAAGTTCAATTCCATCAGTATCAGTGGCTACCACATGCACGAAGCAGGCGCACCGGCCCACCTCGAACTGGCGTATACGCTCGCCGATGGACTTGAGTATATCCGAACCGGGCTACGAGTGGGCATGAGCATCGACGATTTTGCCCCACGGCTTTCGTTCTTCTGGGGTATCGGCATGAATCACTTCATGGAGATTGCCAAACTGCGGGCCGGGCGATTGTTATGGGCGAAAGTCGTGAAGCAATTTGAACCGAAAAATGTAAAGTCGCTGGCATTACGAACCCACTGCCAAACCTCGGGCTATAGCCTCACCGAGCAGGACCCGTTCAACAATGTGGCCCGCACGACAATTGAAGCCCTGGCGGCTGTGCTGGGTGGAACGCAGAGCCTGCATACCAACTCGCTCGATGAAGCCATTGCCTTACCAACGGATTTCTCGGCCCGGATTGCCCGAAATACGCAACTGTATCTGCAACACGAGACCGACATCACCCGCGCTATTGACCCCTGGGGCGGGTCGCATTACGTGGAGTATCTGACTATGGAACTGGCCGAAAAAGCCTGGGCGTTGATCGATGAAGTGGAGCAATTGGGTGGCATGACCAAAGCCATTGACACCGGCTTGCCCAAACTCCGCATTGAAGAAGCAGCCGCCCGGAAGCAAGCCCGTATCGACTCTGGTAAAGACGTGATTGTGGGTGTAAATCGTTATAAACCCGAATCTGAAACTAAAATTGACCTGCTGGACATCGACAATCAGGCTGTGCGCGAAAGCCAGATCACCCGACTGAAAACAGTGAAAGCAGGGCGAAATCAGTCGAACGTAGAAAAATCGCTGGCCGCGTTGACAGAAGCGGCCATGACCCCTGCTCCACACTCCCGGCCCCCGGCCAAAAACCTCCTCGCCCTCGCTGTTGACGCGGCCCGCCACCGCGCTACTCTCGGCGAAATTTCTGACGCTATGGAAAAAGCCTTTGGCCGCCATAAGGCCACCATCCGGTCCGTATCGGGTATTTACTCGGCGGAGGTTTCCGATGATGAAAATTTCCGGCTGGCCCGCCAACTGAGCGACCGATTTGCGGAACTCGATGGCCGCCGTCCCCGGATTCTGGTGGCCAAGATGGGGCAGGATGGTCATGATCGGGGCGCTAAAATCATTGCTACCAGTTTTGCCGATTTGGGCTTCGATGTGGATATGGGGCCATTATTCCAGACACCCGACGAAGTAGCCCGGCAAGCCGCCGAGAATGACGTCCATATCGTGGGCGTATCGAGTCTGGCGGCTGGGCACAAAACGCTGGTGCCGCAACTAATCGAGGAGTTGAAGAAAATTGGCCGCGCCGACATTATGGTCATTGCCGGGGGCGTAATTCCGGCACAGGATTACCAGTATCTGTATGATGCGGGCGTTAAAGGTGTGTTCGGACCGGGCACGGTGATTTCGATAGCGGCTCAGAAGATACTATCGGAGTTGATGAGGGAGTAAGTTTTTCTTATCTTCACGTAACAACAAACGACAACATGACTGACGATCTCGTAGCTGAACTCTTAGATGCTCCCGACGCTAAACTCATTATTGAACGAGTACAGGCTGTACTTAATAATGAGGCTACGAAACGACAGGCATTTTATGAATGGCTTCAGGACGACGTAAAAGCCGAGTTTATTAACGGCGAAGTTATTATGCACTCGCCCGTGAAGCGCAGGCATCTACGAGCCAACGGAAATTTAACAACGTTGCTTCGTGTCTACGTTCAGATGCATGACTTGGGTGAGGTGGACACCGAAAAAGCACTTATTACACTCACCCGAAACGATTACGAACCCGATATCTGTTTCTGGCGCAAAGATATCGCCGATGAATTTACCGATGATACCATGAAGCACCCCGCCCCCGATCTGGTCGTAGAAATCCTTTCCAAAGGCACTGCCAAACGTGACCGTGGCATTAAATTCGAGGATTACGCGGCCCACGGTGTTCGGGAGTATTGGTTAGTTGACCCTATTCGCCAGGTCGTCGAGCAGTTCCGGTTAGACGAGGAGTTCATGGCCTTTGATGCCGTTGGTAATTTTCACCTCAACGATACCCTAACAGCTCTGACTGTTAGGGGCTTTGCCATTCCTATCCGGGCCATTTTCGAGAGCGAAGCCAACGCCCTAACGTTGAGAGCGTTGCTGCAATAGCGGCTGCGGCTGACATTATTCATCAAGTAAATTTTCCAGTCTACTTCTGAACGGGTCATTACCGCTAATAAGCCGCCCATCTTTCAAATAGCCAAAAAACTCTGCATAATCCTGTGGGCTGAGAAAATGGAATAGATACGTCTGGTTCATCTCATTTTCTGACAGAGCCATATTGAGGTCGCGAAAGTGCTGTCGGGCGTAGCGTAGCTTAGCTTTATTTTCAGGGCTAACGTCGTCATTAGCCTTAATCTCTGCAACAACTACGTATTCCATATCACCTGATTGAATCAGGATTAAGAAGTCAGGATTAAATTTCGCTAACCGACTATGTTTGCCCGCGTCGGATGTAATTGAATACTCAATCTCATAAAATCGCTGATTTTTTGATTTTACCCAGGCGGTTATCTTCTCCGCATTCTCTTGTTTTGTCAGCAATTCGACAAACTTTCGTTCTGGTTCGGCAGTGCTGAATACCAAATCAACAGGCGTTTTAAAGAGAGCAGTTTTAATTTCTTTCCTTGAACTAAACTTCAGCGATTCGTCTTCAACAACCGCAACACAAACGGCTTTGACATCATCGTCAGTTATCTCAGATTCAAAATCAGGAGTATAGAATACCGTGCTGTCCCGTCGCAAACTGCCAACGGATAACGTTTCACGTTCACGCTGCTTAGTATTTATCTTTATTAAGCCTGTCGCTACGCGTTTCGTGATGAGCGTTTTAGATTTCTTTCGTAAAAGTGTGTTAAAGGAGTTGAAAATGGCCTGCTGGTTATGTTTATCAAGCCAGTCACCAGAAATGGCGCGGCTGGCCATTGAGTTTCTAATAAGCCGTTCTATCGTTTCTTTTGGCGGTAAATTATTTTTTGTGTAGTCACCGTCTTTCAGTTTCAACGTAACACCTTCCCACTCGCGGAGCCTGAATTCTTCATAAATTTTATTAACGACACTATCAACCGAAAATAACTCTTTTTCAATCCGGTACTCAACTGAATGCTCCTGTGCTTTCGTGTTAACAAACGTAGTGGTAGGCGTGTATGCATCAATTTGGGCAGCCAGTTTAATTTCCTCTTTTGAGTAATCAAAAACAGTATTAATTCTGGTGGTTGGTGTCTCTTCCTGCGTTTTATCGTAATTAATAGTATGGATTGTAAAGTGATATTTTGCCCGTTCTCCCTCCTGAATTGGCTGAGCGACCAATTTCATTTCAAGTTCAAGAATTTCATCTACCAAACCTTTGATTTTACCGGTCCAGTTATCATGATTAAAAACTGTAACGGTCGCCTTTGGGTAAGACGGAGGTAATCGTAACCCACGTCCAAGTACCTGTGCAATAAGGAGTTTGGAGTTAAAGGCCCGCTCTTCCATCGGCACAATTTGAAATACATTCTTCACGTCCCAGCCTTCGGTAAGCATTGAAACCGACACAATCCACTCAAATTGACTTTGCGGCTTGTCAACGTTAGGCAAATACAGGTCTACGTTTTCTTTATGTTTCGAGGTTACTATCAGGACTTTGTGCGCCCGAACCTCGTCAATAGAGAACTGCTCTTTAGCGGCCAAAAATTCACATAGTTCTTCTTTGAGTTGTTCGGCCTGCCTAATTTCCTGTGTAACCAACAGCGTTAGCGGCTTTAAGCTGCCGTAGCGATCTTTGTTAGCCTGATGGTTTTGGTATATTTTCTGATATTTTTCATCACGTTCCTGCGTCTTCTCATCTTTAGCCACATAATCCACCGTTTTCACGATGCGGTCTTCAATGGCCTGGCGAAGTGAGTAGCGATAAATTACATCATTGAAATAGTCGCTTTCTACATAGGCTGTTCCCGTAAAGCCCAACAGATACTGGAATCCATGACCGCCATTCAGCAGAAACTCTTTCCATTTTTTAAGGTCTTTACTCTCGGTATCATTTCCCACTATTTTGTTGTAAACGTGGTGAACTTCATCGCTTAAAACTAAGCAGGTTTGCCCTTTTCCAAAGCCTAAACTGTCCTGAATTGAACTGCTGTTTCGGCTGTACACCGCATGTATATTTTCAATGCAGATATCGCCATCCTGAATAGTATGTGTTGCATCTGTAATACTGGGATTGGCAAAAACCGCTGTCGCGGGAATAGCACTTTTGAGTTTGCTATTAGCCGATAAGTCGATAAATTTTTCGGTCAATCCTTTTTCAATCGTTATCGAAGGACAGAGTACCAGCACTTTATCGACCAAACCCAATCCTAACGCGATTTGGGCTATACCGTACATGGCATAGCTCTTGCCTGTTCCAGTGGCTAAATCAATCGTTGCCGAAAGCCGGTTTGGCAGTTGCAACCGCCGGGTATAGTCGTTCAGATCCGTGTAACGTTCGCGCAGGGGTTCGTTTTTGTCGTAGTTCTCCTTAACCAACTTTTCAATAGTGGTGTACCTTCCTGAGAAAAGATAGATGATGGCTGTTTGTATAGCTTCCTTCTGATAGTCCCGGTCTTGACAAAGAATGTCCAGGAACCGATCCCAGGCCGAGAGATTTAATTTGATTGGGTCAAAATTTTGACTTGTAGCCAACACCAGATCCTGCGTGTTAAACGTCTTGATTTCCTGCATCGCTACGCTCGTTTGAACTCTTCCTTAAATTCGTTACCGTAAACGTCTACATACACGACTCCGATTCGAGGGCCTGTTTCGCCAAGCGGTATTCGCAGATCAGTTTGATGTTTAAGCTCGTCGCGCAGTTGGTCTACAAACAAATTGCCACCCTCTGCTTCGGCTTGTTCCAGTTCTTTCTGCTTTTGCTTTTTGGTAGCGATCAAGTCGGCGGCAAACATGAAATTGGTCATTACGAACTCATTGCCATTATAATTGGCATCCCACAACACCATTGACAGGCTCTCAAAATTGGCCATGTCGCGCCCGGTCCCTTCCTCTGAGTATAGCGAGGTAAACTCCCTGATAATAAGTATATCGCCTGCTAATTCGCTTTCCACTTTCGGCTGTCGCATGAAGTGAAAGCCAACGGCGTCGGCCAGTTCATTTATCTTATTTTTGCTCTGAGGCTGGCGGAATTTCAAAAATTCCTTCTTGTGCAGTTCCTGAATAATCTGGTACGGCACTTTCAGGAAGTAGTACCGAACATTTTCTATCTCGTAGTAATCCGAAATGAACCCAACCCGGTTGGCGGGAGCAATGAGATAAAAGCGGTTTCCGATGCGTCCCCGTAGTGAAGAGTGTAGGTCGTTCAAAAAATCTTCATCAACTTCCGATTCGCTGAAATCCCAGAAATTCCAAATCATTGCGTAGCTGCCGAATCGTTCACCATCTACCATAATTCCATTAATACGGTGCGGCTTGTCTTCAACCTCAAACAGATTAAGCACGAAAGAGCGATACTTGTCGCGGTCGAGTTCAAATAGCTTTGGTAGATTATAAAGCCCTGTATTGACAGTTGCAAACGTGCGGGCGGGTTGGCCGTATTTCTGAGCAGGATTAATAAGGTTCTTACTGTCCTGAATTTGTAACAGCCGTTTCTGCATCGTGTAGAACGATAATTTTCCAATGTCGCATGTAATCCAGCGTCGGCCAAGTTTTTCGGCAACGGTCGCCGTTGTACCGCTACCGCCAAAGAAATCAAGAACAAGGTCGTCTGGATTTGTTGAAGCCAAAATGATTCGCCTAAGAAGTTCTTCAGGCTTTTGTGTAGGATACTTCAGATTTTCTATTCCCCCTTTGATTTGAGGACAATCGTTCCAAATAGTTTGCAATGGTACACCATCATGTTCATCGAGGTAAATTTTGTAGAAAGGCCTGCCAGTGGCAGTATAGTATATCCTACCTTTTTTATCAGCATCGTAAAACTTATCCTTAGACCACTTCCATGCTTCTGTAATACCATTAATAGTGTAGGTTACACCTTTACCTCCTGGCCCTACTAAATCACCTAAGCGGTAATACCTTCCATTGGTTGGATCAATTCTATAATCTCGCTTTATTGTTTTTTCATCAATCTTAGTAGTTTGAGTGTACCAGATATAGTTTTGAGATTTGCTGTAGAAAAGTATAGTATCATGGATATTACCATATGAGACCAGACTTTTGTCATTATGTGCATCTGCACGTTTCCAAATTATCTCACCTCTGAAATTAGATTCGCCAAAAATTTCATCTAAAACCGCTTTTATATAATGAGATTTTTTTGAATCCAGATGAACGTATATCGCTCCATCATTAGATAGCAGTTCCCTTGCTACTACTAATCGCCGACGAATGAACTCCACAAAATCACTACCCTTCGCTTTGTCACTGTAGGCTAACTGCCCTGTTTTGCTGTCAAAATCTGAGGCTGTTCCAAACGGTGGATCGATGTATATAAGTTTAACTTGCCCCTTTGCCCGGTCGCGTATAAGGTCATCGGTGTTAGCGTAAAGCGTTTTCAAAAATTGCAGATTATCACCAAATACCATTAGGTTACGCCAGCCATCAGCAAAGCCTTGACGGGTGCCATTGAAAACTTTTTCGACCTGCAAAGGCATAGCTGTAACGCCGTCCTCATCGGCTAAGATGTCCTCTTTTCGCATCTTGCCTGCGTACACTAACTCATACTCTTTCTGAAGCGTCGGGAAAAGTTTGTATTTGAAGTCGGAAGGGATCGATTCGCCTTTTTGGAGTCTATCAATCAGGAAATCACGTTCTTCGTCAGGCAGTTGCAGCATTGGGCAGTTACTAAAAGCGTAACTACGAAGAAAATACAACTGAAAGTATAAATTCAAAACTGATAGTAGTATATTCGTAACCGTAAGCACTAATAAACCACTTCTATGGAAATGCTTAATGTGGGGAATAAAATCAAAAAGCTTCGCGAACTCCGCAACTACACCCAAGACTACATGGCCGATGCCCTACAAATGTCGCAAGCCGGTTATGGGAAAATAGAACGCGACGAAACAGACATATCGCTTTCCCGGCTACAACAAATTGCGGAAGTACTCAAAGTAGGCTTGAACGACTTGATTGGCTTTGACGAGAGGATGGTGATTTTTGGTGCTATGAACACTCATTCTTCGGCCAACAGCGGCATATTTTTAGGAAAGGACAATTTTGATAACGAGCGTAAATTATATGAAGAGCAGATTAAACAGCTACAGGAACAAGTACAGCATTTGAAAGAATTGCTTGATAAGGTATTAAGCAAGTAAACTATTACTGACAAAAAAGAAGCCCGTTCCTGTGCGAGGAACGGGCTTCTCTATGCAAACCTAAAGGGTCTTTGAAACCTTTTAGGTTTGTCCACTAATACTTATTAATGACCGAATCGGGCAACACCTTCACGTCGATACCAAACGCCTTGAGCAAATTCGCACGGTTGTTCTGACCGTCGACATAGGCCGGGTTAACGACCATCGACCGGTTGTAGTAGTACGAGGCCAGTTCAAGCTTCTGCCGGTTGTTCTGCGCCTGGCCTTCGCCCTGATAAATTACGCCGAGGTTGTTGTAAGCGGGTGCATAGGCATTGGCCGCCCGAATGGTTTGCTTATAATAATGCTTGGCTGAATCGACGTTGGGCGTAATTTTCTGAAACACATAGGCCATCGAGAAATACGCTTCGCCAAAATTGGGGTATATCCGGGTCGATTCCTGCAAGTGATCAAGCGCCCAGCGGCCGTGTTTGTTGGCACGGGCAATGTTTGTATCAATCAACACCTGCGCCTTTTTGACCTGCTCAACCGATGGTTTGGGCTTGATGGCGTTGGTCGCATTGGCAATGGAGTCGGCTTTAGCCCGGTCTTTCAATCCTTTCTCAATCCACTCATTGGCTACGTGCCGCTGCACCTGGCAACTATTGGGCGCATAAGGCAGGGCCGAGTTGAACAGCACGAAATTATTCTCCCAGTCGTGGTTACGCTCAACCGTTTTGAAGGAATACAAGCCCGCAACAACGGCCATCAGCCCCAGCAACGGTGCATAACGGGCCAACGAAGGGCGAGTCGTTGCTTCTCCAGTCAGGTTAGCCGATTCGGCGGTAGCACGTACCAGTAATTTTTGCAGTGCCCAGATTAAAACAAACCCAAAACCCATGACGGCTGCGTAGGAAAAACGCTCGGCGAAGATGCCCCCCCGAATCCAGATAAAGCCCAGCCCCGGCGCCATCGTGACGAAGAACCAGAAGATGCCGAAACCCCACAGGGTTCGTTTCATAAAGCCTTTCCAGGCCAGCCACAGTAAACCCAGGAACGTGAAAAAGCCAGCCCACGTCAGCAAATCACCTTTCCCGCCCGACGGAATGACGTTGTACGAATAATCATAGACCAGCGGATGCGGCAGAAGCAGCAACCGGATGTAGTATTCCAGAAACTTGAACATGGTAGACTTCTGCGTCTTCTCAATGGCGTAGGGGTAGTTGGCCCAATCGACCGGCGGGGTGCCGCTCAGGGTGCCAATCATTTTCTGTTTCTGGTAGAAAAACAAAGCCGCTACGATCAGAAACGGCCACAGGCTGATAAGCGACTGCCAGACGTTCCGGCGGGCAAACCAGTACTGCATAGCCGGAATCAGGGCTAAGCTGACGATGGATGATTCTTTGGACAGAAAAGCAAAATAGAGCGACACACAGGCCAGGCCCATCCAGCTTGTCGACAGAGCACCCATAATGACGACCCCTAACATACCGCCCACGGTACTGCCCAACGTGTTTACCATCAGGCTGCTGCCAATTACCCAACCCCCTACAACCGAGAACAGCCCCATAATGCCCCCCAGCGGCCAGTCGGAAACCGGCCCCTGAAACCAAAGTCGGGTGCCGGATTCTAAGTGCTTCCAATAGGACAGCAGCATCAGCGAAATAAACAGAAAACTCAGCACTTCATCGCGGCCTTTTATGTTGGCCACAATTTCGGTATGCAGCGGATGCGCGATAAAGACCAGCCCAATTAAAAAGGCCGTAATGGTTTGATTGGTTAGCCACTTCTGGAGCAACACACCAACGACTAAGCCCGTTAGCGCATAAAGTCCGGCGTTAATCATGTGGCTGATGTTCGGATTATCTTTAAAATATTCCTGCTCGAGGGCAAAGGTGATGAGCGACAGGGGCCGGTAGTAGCCCAGCGAAATATTACTGAAGTGCCAGAATTCGGTGCGGAGCAAATCAGGAATGCCCGCAATACCTTTCTTCACGAACAGATTTTGACCGATAGCGGCAATGTCATCGAGCGCGTATTGATGCCCGAAGGTGTTAATGTATAAGGCAAATCCCAGAAGAGCCAGTACGGCGGGTGGCCACCAGGCAACATACCGTCTGGCAATTGGTAAGTCGGGCGGGGCAGGTGTATTCACGGACTTCGCAGCGGCAGGGCGTACCGGCGGGCGCTGATTGGTCTCAGTCGGGCGGGCGACACTCGGCCGGGCGGGACCGGTTGTGGTCGTCGCGACAGGTTTAGGCGCTACCGAGCGAGGGTTCTCGTAACTTTGTGATTGCTTTTTTTTAGCCATAACAGCAGGTGCTCGTCTATTGGGGACTTAGCAATTCTTTACTTAGTTTTAGAAAATAAGCTAAATACAGATTCACTACATTTATGGATTGATTGTAAAGTTCCGTAAGAATGTCAGCAAAATCAATTCAAGTGCTACCTCAACTGAAAACTATTATTTTTAGCGTCGCCCTGGGCGCACTGCTGTCGGGTTGTTTACGCACGATTCCGCCCCAAACAACCGGTAGCGGGTCCACGACACCCACCCGCGACGATAACCTCGCTTTAGGTAATCCAAGCGGAGCATCCAGCAACGACCCGAACAACTACCTGATGGTCAAGTCCGGTTATGCGCTTTCGTACAGCCGCGACCGGGGCATTGCCAACTGGGTTAGCTGGCACCTGAGTGCGGCCTGGAAAGGCGACAGCCGTCGTACCAACGACTTCCGGCCCGATGGTAGTTTGCCTTCGGGCTGGTTCATGGCCAGACCGTCTGACTACACCAACTCGGGCTTCGACCGGGGCCACCTTTGCCCATCCGACGACCGCGACGGTTCGCCAGAGGATAATGCCATCACATTTCTCCTAACCAACATCGTGCCACAAGCGCCACGACACAACCGCGAGGTCTGGAAAAATTTAGAAGAGTATGAACGTCAACTCACTACGAACGGCAATGAGGTGTATGTTATTGCCGGAACGTGGGGAGCGGGCGGCACCGGGCAAAATGGCTATGCAACGACCCTGGCAAGCGGAAAACTGACGGTTCCGGCAGCTTTGTGGAAGATTATTGTGGTGTTACCGACCGGCTCCGACGATGCCCTTCGTATCTCGACCAACACCCGGATTATTGCCGTAAGTATTCCCAACAACCAGTCGGCCGCCGACAAACCCTGGCGGGCCTACCTGACCAGTATTGACCAACTCGAAACGATGACGGGCTACGATTTCCTGTCGAACGTACCCACCGAAATCCAACGCCTTATCGAAATGCGGATTGATGGAGGAAACAGCTAAGTGATCTTACGTCCCACGGGGTTAAACCCCGTGGGACGTAAAGTACTCATCAGCGATTATTTTTTCTCAACGGCATGGCCGCCAAACTCATTCCGCAAGGCGGCCACCACTTTTCCGGTGAAGGTGTCATCCTGCAGGGAGCGATACCGGGTCAATAGGGAAAGAGCAATAACCGGCGTTGGTACGCCCAGGTCGAGGGCGGTTTCGAGCGTCCATTTACCCTCGCCCGACGAGAACATTTTACCCCTGATTGTGTCTAATTTAGGGTCTTTGCTAAACGCGTGCTGGATTAATTCCATGAGCCACCCACGAATCACCGAGCCATGTCCCCACATTTTGGCAACGGCCTCGAAGTCGAAGGGGAACTGGCTTTTTTCCAGTACCTCAAACCCTTCGGCAATGGATTGCATCATGCCGTATTCGATGCCGTTGTGGACCATTTTTGTAAAGTGTCCACTGCCCGCCGGGCCGGTGTAGAGATAGCCATCCTCCACGGAAATATCCCGAAATACCCCATGCAGCGGTTCAACCACGTCGGGGTCGCCCCCAACCATGGTGCAGGCACCGTTCAGGGCACCACTGATACCCCCGCTGGTGCCGCAGTCTAAAAACCCAACTCCTTTTTCTTTCAGATAGTCGTGCCGCCGAAGCGAGTCTTTGTAATGGGAGTTTCCCCCGTCAATAATGACGTCGCCGGGATGAAGCACCGCTAACAGTTGCTCGATGACCTTGTCGATCAACGGCCCCGCCGGAATCATCAGCCACAATACACGCTTCTCGGGTAGGGCGTCATACAAACTCTGCAATGTATTAACGCCCTGCGCGCCCTCAGTTTTGATCTCGTCAACTAAGGCTTCGTTAATATCGTAGCCGACAACCGTATGGCCGTGCTTTAGTAGATTGATGACGAGGTTGTACCCCATCTTTCCTAAGCCAATAAATCCAATGTGCATATCAATCAATGATTTGGGCGGTCAAATTGGCGATTTTTTCTGAAACCTCCGTCCGTCGTGCCAGGAGATTTTATGAAGTCCGCTAATTTCATTGTTGATTTTCACGCTGTCATTTTCAGTTGTCTCAATATATAACCATTAGTATAACAGTTTAATTTTTTATACGCTCTCAACGGTAATTAATATAATTTATAATATACTTATAAGTATTTATAAAAAAAATAGCGTTACTAAACGGGGTGACAATCAATTAGTAGAAATTTCATTTAGGAAAAGCATGAGGTATTGCCATAAATGTTAGTTTTGGTCGAATGGTCCCATTCGTAACCTAACCTGTACGACTATATGTTAACAAAATCTCTATCTGTTCTGGTTTTTCTGCTCTGTGCAGGTGTAGAAACAGTTTGTTTTTCACAGCAAACGGCCGCCGATTATTTTACTGAAGGAATTACCAAAAGTAATGCAAAAGATTTTACCGGGGCTTTGCAGGCATTCACAGCAGCCATTATTCTAAACCCTGAAAATGGCCCGAGTTACTACAACCGCGCTCTGGCAAAAATTAGTTTAAACGATATTCAGGGAGCAAATTCAGACCTCGATCAATCACTCGAACTGAATCCGGGCGATGCTAACGCATACCTGTACCGGGGTCTGAACCGCACCCGGCAGGAGGATTACCGGGGAGCCATGCAGGATTTCAACCGGGCCATCGAGCTTAACCCCAACGATGCCTTACTGTACTACCAGCGTGGCCTCTGCCGACTACAAATCAATTACATGAACAGCGCCCTGGCAGACTTTAACAAAGCGGCTTTGCTGGACCCGACAGATGCCAATATTCTGACCGCGCGGGGCAACTGCAAAACACAACTATCCGACTACAAAGGGGCCATTGCTGATTTCGGTTTGGCCCTCGAAAAATTGCCGGCTAAAACGCAGGCATTGACCGGCCGTGGGTATGCACGCTTCAAACTCGAAGATTTTGAAGATTTTAAAGGCGCTATGGTCGACTTTGGCCGCGCACTTGAACTAAGTAAGGACGATGCCGAGCTATATTACCGGCGTGGACTGGTACAAACCCGACTCGGCGAATTTCAAAACGCCCTCGCCGATTTCGACAGGACGATTCAACTCAACCCGACCCATTTTAAGGCACTCTTTAGCCGCGGTTTCTGCAAAAGTCGACTGGGGAGTGCGAAGCAGGCCGTAACCGACCTCGACAAGGCTATTGACATGGGCAATGTTACGACTCAGACGAAGACTTACTATAGTGATTTTATCACGGCTAATACCCTGCAACTGCTGGGTTCGGTGGTGCAGGAGCGGTATAAAATGACCGAGCTTGCCGACGACCGCTCCGATGCTCATTTGGTGCGGGGTATTCTACGAAACTCGGCAGGCGATGGCAAACTGGCCCTACAGGATTTGAACCGGGCCGTTGAGCTGAATCCGGTCAATGCCGAAGCTTATTTTATTCGGGGGCTGGTTCGCTCCTCGCTTGGCGATCAGAAAGGCTCACTAATCGACTGCAACAGTACTATTAAACTAAATCCACGCCATTCGGAAGCCTATTACCTACGAGGCATCATTCGCTACGACACGGGCGACGAATCGAATGCCTGCGCGGACTTAAGCCGAGCCGGTGAACTGGGCTATACGCAATCCTACAAAGTGATTGGCGAGAAGTGCAATCGCACGCCCCGCCCAACGGCCATGCGATAACATACTTATTGGCAGACCTCAGTCAGGCGTAATCAGAAATGGCCTGACCATTTCTGATTACCTGTTTACAAACCGTTGAACTCTCCACGCCAGTAATGCGCCTAAAATTGTTCCGATGCAGTCAGCAACGACATCCTTCCAGTCGGCGGTTCGGTTAATGGGTAACAAATACTGAAGCAACTCAATGAATACGCCAAAAGCAAAACTGATTAGAACGATGCTATTCGGCCGGAAACCGGCAAGTATCCATAGCCCGGCAAACGGCATGAAGATGAGGATATGCAGGACTTTGTCGTTCCAGGTTTGCCCAATAAATAGCTGATCCTGCGGGGTAAGGCAGCCAATGAGCATAACAAGGGTCCAGAGAATGGCCAGCCACCGACTTGCACTTCTTATAAATGAATAGTTCATTCGGGCGCGTTGGTTCTCAGTTAGTTGATTTGAGCCGGTAGGTTGTCAGGAGCAGGAACGTCAGCATCAGGCTAAGCAAATATACGACATTGCGGGAGTCGATAATGCCCCGGCCCAGGGCACGGTAGTGCTCATCGAGGGCGAGCATGGATAGGTAATACGACAGACCACCGGGCAACGCCAGCCCCGCCAGGGCGCTTAGCCCGGCATAGAGCATAAAACAGCCAAACACGCCCAGCACGAACGCCACAACCTGATTGTCGTTGAGCGAGGACGCCCACACGCCAATAGCCACAAACACCCCGGCCAGCAGCACCAGCCCGATATAGGAGCCAAACACCCCCGCCGAGTCGATGTTGCCAATGGGTGAACCGAGTTGATAAAGCGTCACATAATACACCAGCGTGGGCAGGAGTGTTAGCCCAACCAGCAGCCAGCTTGCCAGAAATTTGCCGATCACCACCCCCCACCGGCTAACGGGCTTGGTCAGCAGCCATTCGAGTGTGCCCGACCGGACTTCATCGGCAATGGAACGCATCGTAATGGCGGGCACCAGAAAAAGCATGACGTAGGGAGTCAGGTTAAAAAAGGTGCCCATATCGGCATAGCCGTTTTCGAGCAGGCTCGTATCCGGAAACACCCACAGCAGCAAGCCCACCGCCGTTAGAAATACGCCCATGATAATGTAGGCGATGGGCGAGGAGAAAAATTGATTGATTTCCTTACGAAAAATAGCCAGCACGTTTTTGGTGATTGCAGGTTTCAGGAAACCTGAAACCTGAGACTATAAATTTCTATTAGTCAAATGGATTGGTTTTGTTTCGGCGCAGGAACGCGGCAATGACCAGCGAGAAAATGACGCCGATCAAAATTGTTCCGAGTACGCCAAAAATAAACTGTAGTCCTGGTCCTGTCTGCATCATACCAACGGCCTGATCAATCTGATCGTCAGAGAGTTGCCCCTGATCTTCAAGTTTCTCCCGCACTTGTTCAGATACCCGCTCCTGAAAGCCAGGGTCGATCACGCGCGTATAGAGCACGGTGAAGGTCGACGACAGAAAGCCAGCCACCGCCGACAGTAAGGCCCCCAACCCCACCCCTTCGCCATAGGTCATATAGCCTTCGTTGGCCGTGCGGTACTCACGCATTCCCATCGTTAAGCCACCAATCAGGATAGCGTAAACAATAAGGCTAAGGGCGGTGTTGGTGGTCTGATCGAAGGTATAGAGTAGGGTTGAGTAGACTATTAAGGCAACTCCGGTAATTAATCCCCATTTCAGGGCAATGCGGGCAGTAGTGGGCTGATTGTTCATGGGTTTGTCAGGGAGAAAAAACGAATGGATTATTGCAGGACACTGTAATCCTGTTTGCGAAAAATAAGCGAAATAATCAGCACAGGCAGCACAGCCAGTGCTGTTTTTTTGGTCAGTTCGTCGGGGAGCAGAACACCAGGCTGCATGGCACTGATTTTGGTCCACTGTTCGGCAAAGGTTTCGGGGCCAAACTGATCGGTAATTTGCTTTTTTCCGTCGAGCAGGAGTTTCTTTGAGTTAACGACATACTCGGCAAATACAGTTGGATCAAGTTGAGTTACAAAAAAATAAATAAGCCAGCCCGTCACTAATGCGGCTACGGTGTTGAGTACGTAACCGATGGTGAGGCCTTCCCACAAATGCAGTCGCCCGTGGCCTACATATTTCCGATAGTACCAGACCGTTGCCACCATCACGATAATATGAATGCCATAATCCAGCACCCGAATGTTGCCCAAAGCGGGCAGGCCAATGGCATACAGAGCCAGGAAATAGAAAAAACATAAAACGCCCGTCAGCAACCCGGCCAGCAGCGGGATTTTTAGTAATGGGTGACTGAAATACTGGAGAATAGCTGTCATAAAAACGAAGTAAACTGCCCTTGGTGAACAGTGCCCACCACCCGGCCAGTGAGGGTCTGCCCCAGAAAAGGTGAATTTTTTGATTTTGAGAACGTGCGTTCATACGTCCAGCGTTCGGTTGGGTCGAAGAGCGTCAGCGTAGCGATTTCGCCTTCGGCAACATGAACGGGCGGCAACCGCAGAATTTGCCGGGGCCGGCTGGTTAACTTGCCGATTAGCTGCGCCAGGGGTATGTTGCGATTGTAGGTCATGATGGCCGAAAAAACGGTTTCCAGCCCAATCATACCAAACTCGGCCTGGTCGAACTCCAGATTTTTGCTCTCGGCGTCCTGGGGCGAATGATCCGACACAATAGCATCAATTGTGCCATCGGCCAGCCCGGCCCAGAGTGCCGCCACATCGTCGGGTGAACGAAACGGCGGATTTACCTTCAGATTGGTATCGAAATCAGCCAGGGCCGAATCATCGAACACGAGTTGATGAGCTGCCACGTCGCAGCTAACAGGCATCCCCTGCGCTTTCGCCCGCCGAATTAACTCAACCGAACGACCCGTCGAAATGGTGGAAAAATGGAGGCAGGGAGGCAGGGAGTGGGCAGCAGGGGAGACGGAACCAGGCTTAACAGCTCCCTGTTCCCCACTCCCTGCCCCCTCCTGCCCCAAAACATAATCCAGTAACCGTAAATCGCGCTCCACCATAAGTTCTTCAGCCAGGGCGGGCATTCCTTTCAGGCCAAGTCGAGTACTTTGGACGCCCTCGTGCATCTGCCCAAACCGATTGAGCAACTGCTCTTCGGGTCGGTTCATCAGCAGCCCATTCACGGGTTGCAGGTATTGCAGCGTTTTAAGCAACAAATCAGGATTCTGAAGGGGGTGAGTTCCGTCTGAAAACGCAACGGCTCCGCTATGGTGCAGGTCGAGCATTTCGGTGAAGTCCTCCCCTGCGGCTTTGTTGGTTACGGCGGCAATTACATGAACCCGCACGGGCTGCCCCTCGGCCATGCGCCGAACATACCCCAGTGTGCCCTTCGCATCGACAACGGGCTGGGTATTGGGCAGCACCGCAATGTCGGTAAAGCCGCCAGCCTGTGCCGCCCGGCAAACACTTGCCAGGTCTTCTTTGTGTTCGTAGCCAGGGTCCTGCGCCAGCACGCGCATGTCTATCCAGCCCGGAGATACATGCAGATTAGTCGCGTCAACGATTGGCCCATCGGCACCCGTACCCAGTTTCTCCCCAATTTGACGAATCAGGCCGTTTTCGATCAGAATATCAACCAGTTGCCCATCGAACGATGAAGCAGGATCAACAACACGGGCAGAGCGAATCAAGAGTTGCATGGGCAATCGTTTCCTTCGTCACAGAGCCATTCGTATGGCCGAACAGGTTCACAAAAAAGGCCCCTTACGGAGCCTTATGCTATATTAATAAAATCATCAGGCCCCTACCAACTCCTGGTAAGCATCGGCAGTTAGCAAACCATCCTGCACGGCGCCGGCAGGTTTCAGCCGGATAATCCAGCCTTCGCCATACGGGTCGCTGTTGAGCAGTTCGGGGCTTTTTTCGATGGCCGGGTTGAGTTCCAGAATTTCGCCCTCGATTGGCAAAAACAGGTCCGATACCGTTTTAACGGCCTCCACAGCCCCAAACACGTCGCCCCTGGCCAGCGATTGCCCAACCGTGTTGACATCGATGTAGATAATGTCGCCCAGTTCATGCTGGGCGAACTCGGTAATGCCTACAACAGCCGTACCATCCTCTTCTATCCGAATCCACTCGTGATCCTCCGTGTACTTCAGCTCTGCTGGAAAATTCATTATTGGTTGCTTTAACGAACAGGTGCAAAATACGGTAGCCGTGAGCGGATTTGCAAACCGCATTACTTAGTTACCACTGCCGACTGGTTCGGCGAGAAGTTATAGGCTCCGAGCCGGTCGCTGCTCTGCCGCTGAATCATCCACTGTGGATAAGGCTTCGGATTGGCGCTCACCTCATCGAGTTGCTCCAGTTGCTCAGTGGTTAAGCTTAATTCAACGGCTTTAATATTATCCAGCAGTTGATCGGTGTTTTTTGCGCCAATAATAACGCTTGTCACGCTCGGTTTAGCCAGCACCCAGGCCAGGGCAATACGGGCCACCGAAACACCGTGGTCTTCGGCTATGTGCTGCATCACCCCGATGATATCGTAAGCCCGTTCCTGATTGACCGGCGGAAAATCGAATCCCAGCCGGCGTGAGTCGCCTTCGGGCTTATTGTCGCGGGTATATTTACCCGACAGAAAGCCGCCCGCCAATGGACTCCAGGGCAAAATAGCCATCTGCTGATCCTGCACCATCGGCACAAGCTCGTTTTCGAGGTCGCGCCCGGCAATGGAGTAATAATTTTGAGTGGATACGAATTTCGTCCAGCCATATTTATCGGCAATACCATTGGCTTTCATTACCTGCCAGGCAGCCAGGTTGGAGCAGCCAAGGTAGCGCACTTTGCCGCTTCTGACGACATCCTCCAGCCCCCGCATGGTTTCCTCCAGGGGGGTGATGGCGTCAAATCCATGAATCTGATACAGGTCAACATGGTCGGTTTGCAGGCGTTTCAGACTTCCCTCAATCTGCTGCATAATTTGCAGGCGACCCAGGCCTACCTGATTTTTCCCCTCCCCCATGCGACCCCGCACTTTAGTGGCAATCACGAGTTCATCGCGCGACAGACCGAGTGATTTCAGGGCCTGTCCCAACAGCCGTTCCGACTCGCCGAACGAATATACATTGGCCGTGTCGATGAAGTTGATGCCGTTATCGATGGCGGTTTTAACGATGTCGTTCACCGCATTTTGCTGGAGTTCGCCCATTGCCTTCCAGTAGCCGGTACCGCCAAAGGTCATGGTACCGAGACAGATTTCGGAAACCAATACTCCCGTATTTCCGAGCGAGTTATAATTCATGCGTTCGTTGATTGGATTTAGTAGTTCAACCGGGAAACCGACCGATTGTTGATTTAATTACTATCAATTAGCTGAAAATGATTTCTCAGTCAACAAAGAAGCCTCCAATCTTTTCAAAAAGTATTGGAGGCTTCTGCAGACGACGTCTACTTGAAAAACGCGCTATCTATACCCTCCCTAAAAAGTTCGTCGCCTACCTGCAGGCGTTGAGCATACATCGCTTTGGCATCCTCACCGGCTACGTACCGCAGTTGTTTCTTATCATCGGTAGCAGCTTCGTAAACAACATAGGCGATTTGTTCGGCAGTGGAACCTCTTTGCTGGCGTGCCGGGTCGGAAAAGGCAGCCAGTACTTTATTGACATAGGGAGTATAAGCCTCATGGTTAGTAAGCACCAGTGAGCGGCCAGCAAAATCGGTTTTGATACCACCCGGCGAAACAGTTTTAATGCCAATACCAAATTTCGACAACTCGAACGCCATACTTTCGCTCCAGCCTTCCAACGCCCATTTGGTGGCGTGGTAGACCGAGTTAAAGGGAAACGTAACCAAGCCGCCAATGGATGTCGTGGTGATGAATAAGCCCGATTGCTTCTCTCTGAAATAAGGAATAAATGCCTGTGTAACCCGAATAACGCCTAACAAATTGGTCTCAAGCTGTTTCACAATCTGCTCATCGGAGGTGCCCTCTAAGGGGCCAGCCAGGCCATACCCCGCATTGTTGAACACCACATCCACACCACCCCCCTCAATCACTTGCTGAACAATGGCCTGTACTTGCTCTGGATTGGTAACGTCTAAGGGTAATAAGCTGATGTTGGGTAATTGGTTCAGTTCGGTTTCCTTTTCGGGCTGGCGCATGGTGGCAATTACGTTCCAGCCTTTGTTGGCAAACAGCAGAGCGGTGGCTTTGCCTAAGCCACTCGAGGCACCGGTGATGAAAATTGTTTTTGTCATTGGTACAAATGGTTTGATATTCACAGTGTGAACAAACTGGAGTTAACTCCAGAATTCCCGAAACAGTACTTTTTTTTAGAAAAATGTCTATCCGCGAACTATCCAACCGAACGGGCTTTACCCCTGACACGATTCGTTTTTACGAAAAAATGAAGTTAGTGCAAAGTAATCGTCAGGGTCGGCGGGGGCATCGGCAATTCGACGAATCGCACATAGCCGGGCTTTTGCAGATTAAATTTATCAAAGCGATGGGCTTCACCCTCAAAGATATTCAGGAGAAATTCATGGATTGGCAGGCCGGTCGGCTGACGGACACTCAGAAGAAGGCTATCCTGGAAGAACAGCTTCAAAAAATGAACGAAGCCGCGGCTGAAATCGAGCAGGTCCGAGCCTATTTACAAAAAAAGATCGCCCACTTTGATGAGCTGTCCTGTTCGGCAGAGGCTGTCACTTCTCACCCGTCGCCAGTCGGTCAAACGCTGTAATGACTTCAAAACGGTTGGGGTTATCACGTCGATAAAAAACCGATACAAAGAAGCGTTCGGAACCGGCGGAAACAGTGGGAAGGTCATACTTGCCAAAAAGACGAGTACCGTACCGGGCATACCACGTATCAAACTTTCGTTTGCGTGCTGTTTCGCGCGAATTGGAATCATCGCAGATGTACAAGACAACGCGTTCGTAAGCCATAAAAAAGTGAGCGATACCCTTGATAATTGTTGCTTGCACAGACCTGTCAGCCGGAATTCTATCAGGATTAGGGGCAGAAACGAGGTCGATCACAATTTCAAAGACGGTATCCCTCCAGCTATATTCTGAAAAGACATATCCACTCGGCTTAAAACGAACTTCGTAAAAGCGTATACAGCATTTGTTCCTTCTTCCAGCGTGAAGTCGTAAGCAGGAACGCCTATAAACTCAAACGAAAGGGGTTCCTCGTTCTGCATTTCGTTTTAATAATGGCTCAACAGCCTTCCAGAATTCAGGATTATCAGCTTGTTTCCTGATTTCGGCCTCTGTTTCGCGCTTGCTCTGCATTAATTTCCGATAAAACACCAGCAGTCGCTCTTCTTGTCCGAGGGTGAGTTCTTCGTCACGGATGCCCTTGAATTTTTTCTGGGTTTCCATAGTCGTTGCTGTTTAGAACACAAACCTACAGGTTGTCAGAGACTAAACAAATGATGGGCTGAATTGAGTTCGGCCGTGCAAACCCATTTGCCTGTCTACTCGGCCAGATTAAACTTCACCTGCACCCCACCGGCCGTAGTGGCCCGGCGGAACGAGTTCGAGACGAGCGGGTCGTTGAAAGTCCGGTCGAAATAAAGATTGAAGTTTAACCGGCGACTGACGATGTAGCTAATCTGGGGGCGTAGCTGGAAATTCACATTGCCCGCCGTAATGATTTGTTCGGCATCTAACTTCCGCTGAATAGCCCGTGTGTCGCGCAGAGTCAGGTTGCAGGAGAACGTCAGGTCGTTTTTCAGTTTTTTATAGGCCCCGTTGATGCGAAACGGAATCCGCACATTTTGCCGGGTGAAGCCTACCGAGGCCGTCAGGTCTTTGTTGCTCAGCTCAGCTACCTGCGAGTTGGATAAACTCAGGGCCACGTCGCGGCTTTGGTTGTATTCCAGCCGCCCGCTAATGCGGCTCTTGGTCTGGAATTGAACCCCAATCATCGGGGCAAACTTCTCCGACATGGTGATGGTACTCATGGCCACAATCGGCACATACTGACCTAACTGGTTCACGGCCGCTATGAATGAACCCGACTGGCGGGCAATGGATTCGGGCGTGAAATCCTGAACGGCCAGGTTCACATAAGCGGCCCCGTACTCTAAGTTAGAAATGAAGTTGCCAACGCTGTAATTCGAGGAATAACTGTGGGTAATGGTAAAGGCGCTGAACTGCTTCTTAATAAATCCTAAACCCGACAGCCCATTGTAATCAATGCGCCAATTGGGGAGAGGGAAATTATAAAAGGGAGACAGTTGCGCTTTTTCGACCGGCTGACCGCTGTAGGCCGCAAAAAAAGCCGGTATCAGCACATCCTGTGAGGTTTTATCATACCGTCCTTTCGTATCAGGATTTGCCAGTGTCAGTTTGTCGATGAAATACTGACGATAACTCTCAAACCGGTCGAAAATTGGCGAGGTGTTGTCGTCACGCAGGCCAATAAATGCTGTTCTAAACGACCAGAACGACATGCTGAACTGCCCATTCCGCACGGGCGAGTACGTCTCGAACGGCCCGCCCTGCGAACCGGGTCGGTAATATTCCTGGTAGGCATCGGTCCGGTCTAATCGCCAGTTTATCTGCATCCGAAAATCCCTGAACGGCTCTAAGGTCGTGCTGGCCGTAAATTTCTTTGTAATGTTCTGCTGGAAAGCGGTATTGAGCACCGTGCTGGGCGTGAGCCAGCCCCGTGCGGCTGCCTTATAAGCAATGTCGCGGGCCTGACTGCCGAGCACAAAACCCAAACCGGGGGCGTTGTCCTGACCCAACCCGAAGAATCGTGGCGTGGGCAGGAAGCCCGGCAAAATGGTCGATTCCTGCAACGCATACGAGAAATTGATGCCCCGCACCGTGAGCAGTGCCCGCGTGAAATTTTTCAGGACTTTGCTTTCACTCCGTTCAATATCCTCAATGTCGCCGGGGTTGCGGGCAAAGTTTTTTCGCACCGGTGCCGGGGTATTGGCAAAGCGCAGGTAACGGATTTTGTTGTACAACCGGATTAAATCGACCCGGCCAGTAATGCCCTGTTCGCGGTTGTTCCGCAGGACGTTACCAAATGGAACTCCCAGCGAGTCGGCAATACCGAACGAGTTAGCCTGAAACTGGTAGCCCACGCCATACGAGGCATCGGCAGCAATCCAGTCGAGCAGGGGAATTTTATCTAAGGGCAGCCGATACGTCGCCCGAATGTCCTGCACAAAGTTTTTCATCCGGCCCAGCCGCTTCAGACTGCCAACGATTGAGTCGCGTTTGGCCTGGGTGTTGATGTCGCCCGCTGGTTCGTCGATGATGGCGTTGGCCTGGGCGTGGTAAGTCAGCACCAGGGAGCGGGTCAGGTTCCAGGTCAGGTCATAATACCGGTTAAACAAAAAATACTTCTCAAACTGCGGCACAATGCCGTTGGTCGTCAGGTCGGATGAGCGAAGCTGGGTTTTAATAAAACTCCGGTCTAAATCTGTCCGAATCGACACTAATGACGGCAGCAGCGTCAGGTTGAAATCTTTGAGCCAGCGCAGGTACGGAGCCTCAAACGACGCAACATTGCGGAAGGGTTCAAACGCTTTCGGCTGGCCGCTGTAGGTATAGGAAATTCCTCCCCGGTTCTGCCGTTGCAGGTATTCCTCCGTCAGAATGTTTGTGCGTTTGATGTCGTTGAAGGCATACGTAAACGCAAAGTTTTCAATATCCCAGAAATGCGATTTGGCGTTCGGGTTTGTTTTTACCTTCCTGACGTTCGAGAAATTGTATCCCCGGCGCGTGGTATTATCCTGCACCAACTGGCGGTAGCTGTCCCGTTCGTTTTCCGATTTGGTCGAAAGCGAGGTTTCCAGCGGCATGTCGGGGTCGAGCGGGTCGAAGTGCGGGTTCACATTCCGATGGTCGTAATTGATATAGAGCGGGATGCGAAGGCCCCAGCTTTCGGGCAGGAATTTATCGACCGACAGCGCCGACGACAGCCCAAACTCCGACGTTGTTTCGAGAGCGCGTTCGCCAATGCGCGTCTGCACCCCGCCGAACCCAAACGTCGTGATGCGCCCCGAAGCGGTTAGCGTACCCAGGTCAGCCAATTTCATATTCACCGCACCAATGGCGGCCCAGCCTGCGTGCTGATCATAGCCAAACGCCCGCAGTTCATCGACCCAGATGGTGAACGTTTTAGGCCGTTCGCCATCGCTCATAATTTTGGGATTCCGCACGCCAATCATGACCGACTGCACCGAACTCAAATCGGGGTTTCCAACCACCGTAAGCTGATAGCGCCCGTTTGTTGATGGCTCCGTAAAGGGCAGCGATGTCCGGCGGGTTGACTGCCGGTTTCGGTTGGCTTTCAGGTTGATAAGTTCCTCGAATGCAATGTCGAGTTCGTTGGCCGTAGGCCAGACAGCTTCAGGAAGCTGGTCACCGGCAGGAGTAGCGATCAGGCCGGGAATTTCAATTTCGTAGTAGTTGTCGGTATAATCGGTGCCAAGCCGCACAAAAGCCGACGTCTGACCGCTCTCGTCTTCGGCATTGTGCATGTGCACAAACATTTTGAGCCGCTCCCGGAACAGCAGGTTCAGGTTCGTATTCCGAAACGCCCCCCGCGAGTCGCCATCGCGCAGGTTCGTCACACTTAACCGCATGGACTGCTCGTTCAGTTCCACTACGTTCGGCTGGGTAAAATCGCGGTCACGAACATAGCCTGGCGGCACCGAGTAAATGTATTTTTGGCCACCCTGAGCCGATGTCTGTGTACTGCTGTTTTCTTCGATATTCACCGTCGAAACGGTGAAATTGGCGTCATACGGTTCGGGTACTTCCTGCAGGCCGCGCTGGGTCAGGTCGCCAGTGTATTTGCGGTACTGGTTGGCTTCCATCTGTAACTGGGCAAACCGCAGTACCACCGGCTGAGCAAAATCGGTCAGGTACATCCGCATAAAGCGCATTGACTTGAAGCCGTTGATGCTGCCTACTTTCCGCAGTGGCTCCCGAATGGGAATTCGGAACTGATACCAGGTCACAACGCCATTCGGCGCACCCGGCGTGGGAACGGACACTTTATCGACAATGTATTTGCTCTGACCCACCTCTAACCTGCCGGGGCGCAGGTCAATTTCGTACTCGTAATAAGCTTCGTTGTCGTTGACGGTGTTGTCGATGTTCAGGTCTTCAATGTCGGGCAGTGTGGAGGAGGCTGGGGTTAGATACTGATTTATATCGGAGCTTTCGGGCGAGTTGTTTTCCATGCCCATGAAGCGCTTGTAGCGGGCCACGATGTATTTCTGCTGGTCGGCTTCTTCGCCGAGGTAGAACTTAAAATCATCGCCCGACGGGTCCTGCTGAATCTCGGCCAGCACTTGTGGGTTTGTCACCCGCGTTTGAATAGCCGTTAGATACGACTGAAACCGGGTCTGTTCAGCATTATTTTTTAAACCCTCCAAACCAATATCCTGTAGGTCACGCGCTCCGCTCTGGAAAGCATTGGTCACAAATTGCTGGCGGGGTGCCCGGCCCCAGGGTGTATCCTCTGTCCCTCTGTTTCGTATCGTATCCCGCGTTGACGACGTATCGGCTGGAAACCCATTCTCAAACGCATACCGGCCGTCTTTAATGACGTCTTCCGAAATATCACCGAGATTAAAGACCAACTTCCCGCCCGTTGTATTGTTGATGTGCTGAGCCGGGTCGCTGCTACTCCGAATTTTACCAGCTTCGCCTGGCACGAACGGATCCATCAGCCAGAACGTCACATTCTCGACGTTGGCGTTGTCGAAATCATTGTCGGAGGCAATGGCCCGCGTCACGGACCCAAAATTCCCGCGGGGATTGGGCAGGCTGCCGGTCGCGTCCAGATTGGGATTGTAGTTGTACATGCCCCGTTCTGCCGGGAAATACGACACATCCAGGATACTTTCGGGCAACTGCACGGGTCTCGGCGACCGCCCCGGAAACAGATCCTGCGGCAAAAAAGGACGTTCGTACACGTGGGCGTTCACATCGTCGAGGTCGATGTTTGAGCTAACGCCCAGCGCACCGGACGAACCAAACAGGGTTGGGTCAACGGAATAAACCGAGATGCGGGCGCGATTAAAGGCATAGGGCAGCGGGTCGGCAAAGGAGCCCTGCGGAAACTGCTGGGGCGTGGCGCCCAGTCGCCACCGGGTGGGCTGGCGCGTCAGGTCGAAAATGGTCCGGGCCGCTTCAAAATCATCTAAGTAGCTCTCGTTCCGCGCTTTCTGGTTGGTGCCAGGGAAAAGCTGCGCCACCTCCGCATTGATTTGCACGGTCGACATTTCCTTTGTCTGCACAACGGGCAGGGCATCCAGCAGGCGCGTTAGACCGGGCGCATCTTTGCGGATGGTTGCGTTCAGCCCGACAATCGTGTTGTTGACCGGCTCGTTGCCCAGCGCCACCCGCGTCAGAAAACCGGCGGGCGTTTCTTTCATGTGCATAGCCGTCAGGCCAATGCTGATGTCGCGGTTAATGGCGTAGTCTAAGCGCGTGCCAATCAGCGTCCGGATCTGGTTCTGAAACAAATCGGGCTGTTCGTAGCTGATGCGAATTTCGCGCCCGGAGTTGGTTACGCTCTCGTTGATAATCCGCAGACGGCCAATCTGGGCTTCCAGTACGTAGTCCTGCCCCGCCACCAACGGAACACCCCCCGCCGTTACCGTTACCGACTGTTCATTGACGCCATACGGCAACTGTACCTCGGCCCCGTTGCCCGACTGGAACGAGCCTTTCAGGAAAAACTTGTTTTTATCGGCAATTTGCTGGGCATCGGCTAAGGTTGTCCGGTAGAGTTGATTGAACACATATTTGGCCTTCAAATCAGCCTCTTCCGTACCAAATTGCTTTTCCAGAAACGACCCAAACGGCTCCAGCACCGGGAAGATAATTTTCCCGTAGCGGCTATCCATCGTGTAGTTCTCGACGTAGTCGAAATTACCGTCGGGCTGGCCGTCTAACTGCTGGTTCAGCCGGTCCATGCCAAACAGTTGCACTAAGGGCCGATTCTGGGTCAGGCGGCCCTCCTGCAGGTTCGGGTTGTCGATACCCGTCAGGTCGTCTTTGTAGATAATACGTAGCTGAAACCCCTGCCGCGTAATCTGCGACGTGTTGAGGGAATAGATATTTTTCATCATCAGGTTCCACATCGGCAACTGGAGGTTGTTGCGAATTGTGGCCGACTTCAACAGCTTCAGTACCAGCACTTCGTCGTCGCGCCGGGCCTGGTAGTCTTCCGTCAGTTCACCAACTTTATAGCGTCGGCCCTGGTAGGTATATTCGTAGGCAACGGCCAGAATTTCGTCGTTGCGGAGCGGTGTCACCAGCGAGATATACCCCAGATCGGGCTGGAGTTTGTATTCGCGCTCAGTCAGGCGTTTGGCGCCCCGAAGCAGGTCATAATCCGTACCTTTAACCAGACCAAAGGTTCCTGTCAGCACCTCATTCGCCTGGTTAACCTGCCGAAATGGATTCGTCGGGTTGGCGACTAATTTATTATAAAGCCCGTTGGCCTCGTTCGCTGTCGGCGTTCGGTTGTTGCGGGAGAAAGGCGGCAGGTTCGGGTTCGTTTGAGCATACGGATTCCCTTCGCCCAGGTCCTGAAAACCCGCTAAATTTCGGAGTGACTCGGTGGTGTTGGTGCGGTTCGTGACATACACCTCGATGCGCGTAACATTGACCCCCGATGTCACTTGCGGCAATGTTTTGAGCGAGCCTTCGTAGTTGGCCCGGAAAAACTGTGACAGAAAGAAGTGGCGGTTCTCATCGTATTGGTCGGCACGTATTTCAAACGGTCGGTTTGACGTGCCGCCCCGCAACGTAATCTCGCTCTTGCGCGAGCGTTGTTGCGACGCCACCAGTGTGGCATTAAGTTTCCCGAAACGAAGCTGGGTTTTAATCCCAAACAGGTTTTGCACCCCCGGAATTAACTGGCTGTTAACGGCCCAACTGATATTACCTAATTCCAATCCCTGCAAAATACTCTCATTCTGGGGGGTAAAGTTGGGCATCGACCCATTTACACCCGGAACCCCGGGGAGGTTGGGTGCACCCGGCAAGTTGGGCGCACTGGGTAAGTTAGG
Source organism: Spirosoma areae (assembly GCF_054781775.1). Taxonomy (NCBI): domain Bacteria; kingdom Pseudomonadati; phylum Bacteroidota; class Cytophagia; order Cytophagales; family Cytophagaceae; genus Spirosoma; species Spirosoma areae. The sequence continues at coordinate 180,727 of NZ_BAAGTT010000034.1, forward strand.
CACGCTCGGCAACCCCTGCCCCGTGCCGAAAGCGGGCAGGTTGCCCCCTGGTTTATAGTTGAGTTTTAGGGCGTTCTCAAAATTAAAGCTGGCTTTGGTATCGAAATTGGCCAGTACACCTAATTTCTCGCCAATCTTCCCATTGAAGTTGATGCTGATTTGCTCGTTGAACAAAAAGTTGCCATTCCGACGCTGCCGGACGGGCAAAACCGGGTTGTCGATGAATTGGTAGAGGTAACCGAAATCGAGCGTGACGAAGCCGTTGGGTTTAAAATCAATCTGACTACCGCCAAAAAGCCGGTCGACAATGGGCGGCAGTTCGAGCTTCGGAATTAATCCGCGTCCACTTAACGCACTTTGCCCATCGCGCTGAGCGCCGTATTCCCGCCAAATACCCTGTTCAACGCGCTGATTCTGAATGGCATTATAGGTCGAAAACGGAATGGTTTCGGCGGGCCGATAGGGCAGCCCATACTGCGAGGGCGGCAGGGTCGCGACGGGCTGACGGGCTGTACCAACCAACGAAGTCCCGGAAGCAGGTGTCTGGCTCGTTTGGCCCTGCACATTATTTGACAGAGGGGCACCCGATAAGGATACGCCGGTACTTACGCGTTCGGTAACGCCAATACGTCCGTCGGTGTCAAGCCGAAAATCGGTCGAGACACCTTTCGGGTCACGGAGAATAAACGGTGATTTAGACGGGCGTTCCGAGAAACGAGTGGCGCGTCGGTCGGGCCAGTTGATGGTGGGTCGGCGATTGGCCGAGCGCAGGGCGCGAATACTGTCATTTCGGTCCTGAACGGCCTTTTTGGCAGAATCGGCCCGCATAACGGCCCGCCGTCGGGCATCGGCACGGGCCGAATCAGCAGCAGCGGCCTGCCGTCGTCCGGTGGCTCCGCGCCGGGGTTGAGCAGGCACGGTCTGGTCCTGTCCAATACTGATTCCCAGACCAATAAGCAACCAGAATCCCAGCACCAGCCAGCCGTTCGGAACGAACAGAAGCCGGCTGACAGTAGGAATAAGGTGGCTAATGGCAGAACTGTGAACAGAGTACGGGTTCACCATGGGGGGTACTTTCAGGTTCAGAATAGGTAGTGTACGGTACGTTACTTTGATCAAACGGCCAGAATTGGGGCAATCGTCTAATCTGGCAATAGATTTTTTTAACGGCGTTTTTCGCTTCTTTCGGCGCCAACGAGCGGCAAAAGTACGAATTGACTCGATGTCATACGAACAAATTATGCCGTGTGCCTCTGTTTAGTGACAAAAGCGCATAAACAAGCTTACAATTACCGGGCCATAATTTGTAGTGAAGTGCGGCCCAACCCCTCCGGGAGAGGGGTTGGGCCGAGGGTATAGAGCGGGAAGGGTCAGGCCTCCACAGGTGCCGGGCGGCTTCCTGCCTGAATGAGGGAATAGCCGGTTACCATGCCAAAGCCAACCATGAGCATGATATGCAGAAAGAACATACGAAAGTCCTGAATGTAAATGGCCAGCAGTAGCCCACCCAGGAAATACAAGGCCAGAAATCCTTCGGCCACTATGAGCCAGTTGATCGTTCGACTGACGTACTTATTGGCCGCCCAGCTATCGGCAGCCGTTGTTACGTTGAACTTAGGGGTTCGGACAAACGGGGTTTTTCGTCCGACGTACCCCTCAATGACGGCAATGGTATTGTGCAGCGACAGGCCCATCATTAACGACGAATACATGGGAAAATACCAGGCTAATTTTGCTTTGTTGGCGGGCTTCAGAAACCAGAAAGGAATGCCGTAAAAGGCAATGAGAATGAATAAGTTAAACTGAAACAGATTGATGACCACAAAAACCCACTCCCACTCGGGGTGCTGACTCCGAATATAAATAAGCGGCACGCTCATGACCCCCAATACGAGAACCAGAATAAATGTTGCGCTGCTAAACAGGTGAAAAAAGGCGTGCAGTTTCACCGCGACCGATAAGCCGGGTGTGCGGAGCACGTTAACGAAAAGTTTCCGGGCGCACTCAGCAGCCCCCTTCATCCAGCGGTATTGCTGCGATTTCAGGGCGTTCATAGCGACCGGCAACTCGGCGGGCGAACCAACATCTTCGCGGTAAACAAACTTCCAGCCCCGCAGTTGGGCACGGTAGCTCAGGTCCAAATCTTCGGTTAGGGTGTCACTCTGCCAGCCACCCGCATCAACAATGGCCGCTTTGCGCCAGATACCGCCCGTTCCGTTGAAATTCGCCAGAAATCCGGCGGCATACCGGCCACTCTGCTCAATGGTAAAGTGAGCGTTCAGCCCAAACGCCTGCAACTGAGTCATGAGCGAAAAATCTTCGTTGAGGTGCTCCCAGCGGGTCTGAACGATGGCCACTTTGGGGTCGGCGAAATGCAGCACGGTTTTAAGCAGAAAGTCGGGAGCGGGCACAAAGTCGGCATCAAAAATGGCAATAAACTCCCCCTTCGCCAGTGTCAGTCCGTAGGCTAATGCCCCGGCTTTAAAGCCTTTCCGGTCGGGTCGTCGAATGTGGTCGATGGCGAAGCCCTGCCGTTTATACTCGTTCACCTTGGCCGCAATAAGCTCCACCGTTTCATCCGAGGAGTCATCGAGAAGTTGAATGTCAAGTTTATCTTTTGGATACTGTAGCTGCACAATGGCGTCAATCAGCCGTTCGACAACATAGAGTTCGTTGTAAACCGGTAGTTGCACCGTCACGTGCGGCAGTTCGTCGGGCACCGTCAACTCAGCCAGTAAATTCATGGTCTGACGCTTTCGCTCGGAACGCAAATAGATGATTATCAAGCTTAATTGACCACAGTTATAGAGGAACAAGAGTAACAGCGTTGCTGCATATAAAATCAGAACCAGGGCTTCCATATGGTTGAGTAAAGCAGTTGTGGGTTAACGAATCGGTCAGAACCATTAAAACCACATCCTCCCACCACAACCACCTGATTTACGCTTTTGTTACTGATTGTGACCGTAGGGGCGTTTAGCCAATGTGTTCTTAAGCAACCCTATCTTACCAATACGAGTCTGATTCCCTTAAAATGTTCTATACTTGAGCATGGAAATTTCGTTCATCGGCGCGGGCAACCTCGCCTGGCACCTCGCCCCGGCTCTGGAAAATGCCGGTCATCACATCAATGAGGTCTATAGCCGTCAGCTTCAGCATAGCCGCCAGTTGGTCAGTAATCTGTACGATGCCCGCACGCATTCTGACCTGAACCTTGCCGATAGCCCGTCGCGGTTGTTTGTCCTGGCCGTTGCCGACGACGCCCTCGAGGCTGTTTGCTCGCGGCTGGTATTGCCCGAAAACGCCGTAGTTGTGCATACGTCTGGGGCGAAATCCCTTCATTCGCTGGAACAGTGGATGGCCATTTACAGCGATGTACCCGTTCGGACGGGTGTTTTCTACCCCCTTCAGACATTCACAAAAGGCCAGTCATTCATGCCGTTTGAGGAGATTCCACTGTGTATCGAAGCAACCGATAAAGACACCGAAGATGCCCTGGTTCAGGTGGGCCAGGAACTTAGCGATATTGTTTATTTGATCACCTCCGAAGAACGCCGAACCTTACACGTTGCGGCCGTTCTGGCGTGTAATTTTACAAATCACCTCTTGTCACTCGCGCATGAGCTGACAACGGATTACGGCCTGGAGTTTGACCTGCTCAGGCCGCTTATTACCGAAACATTCCGTAAAGGTCTGGCGGTTGCCAATCCCGCTGATGTGCAGACAGGCCCGGCCCGCCGGGGCGACCTAACAACAATTAGTGAACACCTTGCCTTCTTAGCCCATCAGCCGAAAGTAGCCGAAATTTACCAGGTTATGACCGACAGCATTCGACAACACTATGGACGGTAATTAAACTCTGATCCTTCGCAATTGTTACCTTTAAAATAAAACAGTAAATATAATTACATATTAAGCAAACCATTAAACCCATGTGAGATACTTTTTATATCAGTTATAGCCCACTTATTGCCTATTGTGGTAATTTGCAGACGTCATGGCTGGTAGAGACAATCAACGTTTGGCTTTGGTATAAGGGGTTTGCCCAATAGGGCTACTGGTTATTAATCTGATGAGGGTCATGGGTACGTTCAACCAATCGAACAGGAAACAGATTGCTCAGGAATCACTCCGGAAGGCCAGCCAGCTTGCTTTATACGAACAGTATGGTTCGATGGCGTATGGCCTTATTTTGCAGATACTTCCCAACAATCCGGAAGTAGCGCAGACTGTTCTGGTCGATGTATTCTCGTCGCCAGAGTTAAAAGCATTGGCTGAGAAATCCACGCGACCAGCCGGAGAGCTTATTCGGCTGGTCAGAGCCAACGCACTTGAGGCCCGGCAATCCACCATGGCCTCAACGCCATTACCAGCCAAATCACTTCAGGCCACGAACGATACTACTGAAAAACTCGTTTTCGATTTATCGTTCTGTCAGGGCTACACACCCGATGCCATTGCCGAGAGTCTACAACTATCCCGTCCGAACGTGCTGAAAGCTATTTACTCGTATTTTAAGCATCTTCGTTCGTCTTAACTGAATTGTCCTTGAAGAACTACCATTATTTGGCAAGCGGTGTTTTGGAAGCCTATCTGCTGGGGTTGGCTACCGAACAGGAGAAAGAAGAAGTCGAGCAATTGCTGACGACCGATGCCGACGTTTTAGCGCAGTTAAGCGAACTCGAAACGGATATGGAAGAGTACTTTATACGTCATGCCGTTCCTCCTCCACCGGGCATTCGCGAGGCCATTGAACTGCGAATAAGTGAAACAGACATTAAAAAATGGGAACCCGCCAAACAGGCCGGCCCAGAACCGAGGGAAACGCGTTCCAGGCAGCCACACTATGTGAACGTTGAGGTTGACGAGACGCACATCCGTGTCCATAAAAATTGGCGAACGGCCTTTATCGCCGTCTTTATTCTGTCGAAGATCTTTTTAATCCTCGGGCTTTATTTCTACTTCAAGGCAAACAGTCTGGAGCAGGAAATTACCCGGCTCAAAACTGCTCCTCAACAAACGGCACCCCTACCCCGAACCCAGTAAACCAAATTTGGGTTTGTGTATCTGACCGATGGCTACCCATTCCCGTCGTGGTTACTACGCTCCCAATGAAACATACTCTGCTCAGTCTGTTCGGCTGTTTAGGCTCTTTTTTTTCGGCCCGCGCTCAGTGGCAGCCACAGGTCATTGGCACCGATGCCAGTTTCCGGGCGGTGAGTGTTGCCAGCGCCGATGTTGCCTGGATTGGCGGCACCAAAGGCACATTTGTCCGCACGGCCGATGGCGGAAAAACCTGGCAGACGGGCACTGTTCCTGACGCCCAAACCTGCGACTTCCGCGATGTGCAGGCCATTGATGCCCAAACCGCCTATCTGATGAGTGCCGGACCCGCCGAGCAGGGCCAGGCCCGGCTATACAAAACAACCAACGGCGGGCAAACCTGGTCGCTGCTTTTCCAAACTCAACAGCAAGGTGTGTTTTTCGACAGCATGGATTTCTGGGATACCGATCATGGGATCGTGGTGAGCGATCCCATCGACAGCAAATGGTTCATGCTCACTACCGACGATGGGGGAAAAACCTGGCAACCTGTACCGCAGGCCACGTTGCCATTGATGGAGTCGAAGGAAGCAGCTTTTGCTGCCAGCGGAACGAGTTTGGTGGTGCAGGGAAAACGAAACGTCTGGATCGCATCGGGCGGGGGGCGGTTCGGGCGCGTGTTTCGTTCCACCGACCGGGGCCACACGTGGGCCGTAAGCAACACTCCGCTGCCAGGTGGCGAAACAACGGGGCTGTTCGGAATGCAGTTTTTCAGCACTAAGATTGGTGTGGTGGTAGGGGGTAATTACAAACAGGAGCAACAACGCGGCCCCAATGCGGCCATCACCCGCGATGGCGGAAAAACCTGGGAATTAGTCGCCCCGACCGATCCGCCCGGCCTGAAAGAAGCGATTGCCTTGCTTCCCGGCGACCGGTTGGTGGCCGTTGGCCCATCGGGCACGAGTTTATCTGCCGACCAGGGGCAGACCTGGCAACGGCTCGACACCGAAGGCTTTCATTCGCTGGCGTGTGCCAAAGGAACGTGCTATGCAGTAGGCGCGAAGGGAAAAGTGGCCGTGCAGCGGTTTAAGTAATGCTTATTGACGTCCATTTGTTCATCACTTCCGACGATGCGTGTAAGCGTTTTTTTACGTAAATTTGTTCGTGTAAAATTACCACCTCATGGTAGCAATCGAATCGACCGGAACCATAGATCAGCAGGGGCAGCTTACGTTAAATTGCCCGCTTAGCCTGCGAAACCAGAAAGTCAAAGTTTTGATTCTGATTCCTGACTTATCCGACGACGAAGCGTGGCTCACAACTATGGCGACTAACCCATCTTTTGATTTTCTGCACGACGAGGCTGAAAATATCTATACACTCGCCGATGGTGAGCCATTGACGGATGAAAAATAAAATTGTTCTTGTTCCCTTTCCCTTTGATGACTTAACAGGAAGCAAACTACGTCCTGCCCTTTGTTTAACGAATACTATTGGTACATACAACCACGTCGTTGTCAGTTTTATTACCAGTCAGGTGGCAAAGGCTAACGAGCCGAGTGATTTACAACTTCTGACCGCCCATCCGGCGTTTAAACTTACAGGGCTAAAAGTCGACTCGTCAATTCGATTTCATCGTTTAATTACCATTCCTACTTATTTGATCCAACGGCAGTTAGGCGTTTTACCAACAGCGTATCAGGCCGATCTGGAGCAGAAGCTTCGCTTGCTATTTGAGCTTCACTAATTTGTTTGACCTATTCTACCCTAACCCCTCGAGACAACCAGGAACGTGCTATGCAGTGAGCGCGAAGGGAAAAGTGGCCTTGCAGCGGTTTAAATAGTTTTCAAAAGCCAGTAAAATAGCCGCCCCATCTTCTTCGTTATTCTGCCGTGTTGTACGATTAACCCTCCCTGGTTATGTTTGTGAAAGCGGCTTTATCCCTGTCTATTTTCTTATTGATTGTCGCCTTTTCTGGCCCGTTGCCTGCCCAACCCCAGGAGGCCCCTGTGCGCCTTTTTGGTTCCGGTGCTTTTATTTGTAACTATACCGGTGGCAACGTTGGCCCACAGGTCATCTGCTCACCAACCACAACTTCCAACGGTCATGCGGAGAAAGTGGTGGACCGGATTCTGCGACCTATCGGGTTGATGCGTAATTTTAAGGTCATCGAGTGCTCCAACACCGACAACTGCTTCGCCACGGTGCTGAAAGGCCAGCGGTTTATCGTATACGATGGCGCGTTCATGGAGAAGATTGAAGAAGAAACCGAAACCGACTGGTCGGCTATCAGCATCATGGCCCACGAAATCGGGCACCATTTGCAGGGCCACACCATCGACGGGCGGGGCGGGCAACCCCAAAAAGAAATCGAAGCCGATAAGTTTTCGGGCTTTGTGCTGCACCAACTTGGCGCATCGCTGGAAGAGGCCTTAGTCGCTGTCAGGACGCTGGGCGATGAACACGCCACCCCGACGCACCCGGCTAAAATTGCTCGTCTTGAAGCCATTCGGAAAGGCTGGCACGAAGCCGAAGCCATGTACCCAAAAAGCCGAATCCCGGTGAGGGTTCCGGTGGCAACAGCGCCCAAACCTATGGCGGCTACCAGCACGAATTCAGTAGCCGCTACCCGGCCGGTAGTCGCGCCCACGGTTCCGGCCCGGCGGTCTGGTGGTTCAGCTACAGTTGGTTGCATGTCAGGCGATTGCCAGGACGGAACAGGCGCATTCGTTTACCCAACCCGCGAGCGGTACGTCGGCGAATTTGAAGAAGGTGATAAGCACGGCGAAGGTACTGAGTACTATGCCGATGGGAAGGTGAAGTACAAGGGGAATTTTCGGGATAACCTGCGCTCCGACTACGGCGTGTATTTCTACCGCAACGGCGACAAATACGCAGGCTGGTTCCAGAACAACGTTCCAAACGGCAAAGGAACCTACTATTTTGCTGATGGCGAACGCTTAGCGGCGACGTTCAGAAACGGACAACCTGTGCAATAGCTAAGGAGAAAGGAAAAGGCAGAAGGGAACAGCGACTGATTCCTTTCTGCCTTTTCCTTTCTCTTCTGTCTAAAACGCCAGCATCGTCTTCTCAATCACATCGCAGGCTTCGTGCATCTGGTCTTCGTTGATGACGAGCGGGGGAGCAAACCGGATTTTATCGCCGTGCGTCGGCTTGGTAAGCAGACCGTTGTCTTTCAGTTTCAGGCAGATTTCCCAGGCCGTTTCGTCGCCGAGGTTCGGGCGTTCAGCAATCACGATGGCATTGAGTAATCCCTTACCCCGCACCGATTTGACAAGGTCTGTTTTGTGGCTGAGCGCGGTCATGCGGGCGCGGAATAGTTCACCCATAGCGGTTGCATTTTCAGCGAGTTTTTCGTCTTCCACTACCTGAAGCGCTTCCATCGTGACAACGCAGGCCAGCGGATTTCCGCCATACGTGCTGCCGTGTTCGCCGGGTTTGATGGTGAGCATCACCTCATCGGACGTCATCACGGCCGATACGGGCATGGTACCGCCGGAGAGCGCCTTCCCCAGTACAAGCAAATCAGGCTTTACGCCCTCATGATCGCAGGCGACGCGCTTGCCGGTCCGGGCGATGCCCGTCTGCACTTCGTCGGCAATGAAGAGCACGTTGTATTTGGTGCACAGGCCGCGCACGCCACGCAGGTACCCTTCGTGCGGCACCACCACGCCCGCTTCGCCCTGAATCGGCTCCACCATGAACCCGGCAATGTTAGGGTCGCTTTTGAACGTATCTTCCAATGCGTTAAGGTCATTGTATGGAATGACGATATAGCCCGGCAGTAGCGGACCGAAATCGTTGGTGCTGCTGGGGTCCGTCGAGGAGGAGATGGCCGCCATCGTGCGCCCCCAGAAGTTTCCGGCGGCAAACACCACCTTCGCCTGATCCTGCGGAATGCCTTTGACTTTGTAGGCCCACTTGCGGGTGAGTTTCAACGCGGTTTCGCCCCCTTCGGCCCCCGAATTCATAATGAGCGCCTTATCGTAGCCGAAAAACTCGCAGAGAAATTTTTCGCAGAGACCGGTTTTATCGTTGTAGAACGCCCGCGAGGTCAGCGTTAGCCGTTGGGCCTGCTGCATCATGGCCTTTATGATGCGCGGATGGCAATGCCCCTGACTGACCGCACTATAAGCCGACAGAAAGTCGAAATACCGTTTATCCTCAACATCCCAAACGAAAACACCTTCACCCCGTGTCAATACCGCCGGAATGGGATGGTAATTATGTGCCCCGTAGCGCCATTCTAATTCCATGGCTTTATCGGCAGGCGAAGTAGGCGTTTTTGGCTCGATAGTCATCGCGAAAAGTAGTTAAGATGTGTTTGTTGGCGAAACGGGGTAGTTTTCTGCAACTAAAGGATGGTACAGGCCGTTTGCTTTCAAAAATACAGCTTCTTCCACAGACGCCCAAAATCATGCCCGTGCAGCCGCAGAAGAAAAAGATTCCGGGTCTACTGGATAACGACTATTACTATACGCCCGAAGGTTTCGTTGTCTTCACGGCGGCTTATCATCTTCGGCGGGGTTACTGTTGCAAAAGCGGGTGCCGTCACTGTCCATACGGATTCAAAAAAAAGCCGGATTGAGTTGCAGATTATGGATAGATTAGTTACTTTTGCGCCCTCATACGGAAAACGAGTACGGTAATGGCCAGAGTTTGTCAAATCACAGGAAAGCGCACACGCACGGGAAACAACGTTTCTCACGCTAACAATAAAACCAAGCGTAAATTTTATCCGAACCTGCAAAAGAAGCGGTTCTTCGTTGAATCGACCGGCGAGTGGATTACGCTGAAAGTGGCTACGTCGGCCATTAAAACCATCAACAAAAACGGCTTGGAAGCTACGCTTCAGAAAGCCTACGAGCGCGGTACGCTCTCAGTTTAGGCGTTCGCAGGATAATTCAGCATCAAGCCTCTTCCGGTCAGGAGGAGGCTTTTTGTGTTTTCTTTAAGTCAATGGGCGGTAGTCGATAGTGGCTGCCTCGCAACTATTGACTACTGACTACCGACCATTGACTTTCTTTTATGAAACTGAATTTTGAAGACCTGATCGTTTTTGAGAATGAGGATTACATACTCATCAACAAGCCGCCCCATGTCGCGTCGCTGGATGAACGTACCACCGACCGGGGCGGGCAGAGCATTATCCGGCTGGCAAAAGCGTACTATGCCGACGCCCAGCTTGGCCACCGCTTAGATAAAGAAACATCGGGCATTCTGGCCATTGCCAAAAACCCGGAAGCCTACCGGCACTTAGCCATGCAGTTTGAACACCGCGAGGTTACGAAACGCTACCACGCCGTAACGAACGGTGTGCATAATTTCGATGGCATTTCAGTGTATTTGCCCATTTCGCCCGTAAAAGATGGAACGGCGGTTCGGATTGACCGCGAGAAAGGCAAAGTGGCCGAAACAATTTTCAACACCCTACAGGCGTATCGCACCACCACACTCGTAGAGTGTATGCCCATTACGGGCCGGATGCACCAGATTCGGGTGCATTTGATGTGCCTCAAAGCACCCATCGTCAACGATGCAACGTATGGTGGGAAGCCGGTTTTTCTGTCCGACATTAAGCGAAAGTTCAATCTTAAACAAGACACTGAAGAACTGCCGCTGATTCACCGCGTTGCCCTCCACGCTCACTCCCTCACATTCAGCCTTATAAACGGCGAAGAACAAACGTTTGTGGCCCCCTACCCCAAAGATTTCAACGCGTTGGTGAAGCAGTTGGAGAAGTTTGCCTAAAAGAAATGAAAAATGGATAATGCACAATGAATAATACGCTGGCTACCCACATTATTCATTGTGCATTATCCATTTTTCATTCTTTATTTTCGTTATCTCTTTGTTCCTGAACTATTTGATTGATGGCGAAAGTCGTTTTTAGTTTATTTTTGAGTATCCTGTTGCTATGGATTGTTCCGGCAAACGGGCAGTCGGTGCCGGTGCTGAAATTCGACCAGTTGAACCAACTCATCGACCAGCCGAACGATACGCTGTATATCGTGAATTTCTGGGCAACGTGGTGCGCGCCCTGCGTGAAAGAAATGCCCTGCTTTGAAGCGGTTCGACAGGCGTATGCCGGGAAGAAAGTGCAGGTGTTGCTGGTAAGTCTGGACGATAAGGACAAATTGACTACGAACGTGAAACCGTTTGTCCGTAACCGAAGAATCCGGTCAAACGTGGTATTGCTGGATGAACCGGATGCGAATAGGTGGATCGACAAACTGGCCCCGGAATGGTCGGGGGCCTTACCCATGACGCTGATTATCAACAGAAAACAGAACGTTCGTCGTCTCATTGATAAGCCCGTAAAAAAAGGAGAACTCGAATCAATCATCAATCAATACAAACTATAATCGTCATGAAAAAGAGCACGTTGTTGTTAATCGCTGAGCTGCTGCTGGCAGTCGTATTAATGAGTGTAGGAACCATGTCGGATGGGTATAAGGTCGGCGATGCCGTAGAGGACTTTAAGCTCAAAAATGTGGATGGAAAAACCGTCTCACTGGCCGGCTGGAAAGATGCAAAGGGCTATATCGTAGCGTTTACCTGTAATACCTGCCCTGTTGCAAAAGCCTACGAAAGCCGGATTATCGCGCTCAATGACCAGTTTGCTCCCAAAGGCTACCCAGTTGTGGCTATTCAATCGAATGATGCCAGCGCATCGCCCGGCGATTCATACAGCGCCATGCAGCAACGGGCTAAAGCCAAAAATTACTTGTTTCCCTATCTGCACGATGACACCCAGGCCATTGCCCATGCGTTTGGCGCGAGCAATACGCCCCACATGTTCGTGGTGAAACGGGACGGAAATGCGTATCGGGTGGCGTATATCGGCGCCATCGACAATAACCAGCGCGATGCGTCGGGGGCTGACAGGAAGTACGTCGAACAGGCGGTCAATGAGTTGCTCGCCGGTAAGCCCGTAACGACGCCAGCGGCCCGCGCAATCGGTTGCGGCATCAAGTGGCGGGATGCATAAAAATTAAACCTATAAGCCGGACCGGCTTGTAGGTTTTGCTGCTCTTACTTTACCGCGCCATTTCTTCCAAACTTCGACCCGAAAAAGTCACCTTTGTTCCAGGTTGGGCGAGCGTCGGCCTGAGCCGTCAGGTAGCCGGTCAGAAACTGCAACTGCGCGTGTTTGGCGGCTGCGCCAAAGTCGAAGGGCTGGTTCATGTCGTCCTGGGGTGAGTGATAAATGGTGGCCCGCCAGTCGAGATTGAGTTTAGTGCCGTCGAGATTGGGGTTGCCCGTTTGCGAACCGCTTTTGATGAACAGGGCCGGAATGCCCTGTCGAACAAAGCTGAAATGGTCGCTTCGCATAAACACAGTTTGTTCGGGAATGGGGTCGGGGCTAACCTGAACACCTAAAGCCGCAGCCGCCTGCCTGACCTGCTGATTCAGGCTTGAATGTTCGGACCCGTAGGGCACAATATCGAGCAGCGGATGAAAGAAAAAAGGCATATCTAACGTCAGATTCGCGACAATTTTATCTTTTGGCACGGTAGGATTACTGGCGAAATAATCGGAACCCAGCAATCCCATCTCTTCACCCGTTACGCCTACGAACAGAATTGACCGCCGGGGTGCTTTAGGCAATAACGAAAAGAGCCGCGCCGTTTCGAGGTTGATGGCCACACCCGATGCGTTGTCGTGAGCGCCGTTGTTAATCGAGTCCCCTTTTATGGGTCGGCTAATACCCAGATGGTCGAGGTGAGCCACGTAGACGATATATTCATTTTTGAGCACCGGGTCGGAACCGGGCAGCATAGCCACTACATTTTGCCCGGCTATATCTTCGACCATGTCCGTCTGAGTCTGCATCCTGACCGAAACGTTTAGTGGAAAGGCCTGCGGTTTGTTTTTCAGGGCAACAGCTACGGCGTCTTTGAAGGAAATTGGTGCATTCGCAAACAGCAACCGGGCCGCCGAATCGCTCAGGGAAGCCGAACCGCGCAGGGCGGGGAAGGTCCGCTGTGGTTTCCCCTGCTTATCTACCCAGCGATATATACCCTGCCGGGCGCGGGGCGCGGCCGTTTCAATGCGATTGCGTAAATCCGTTGGCAAACTGAAGGCCAGCGTACCAACCGCCCCATGCGCGGCCGCATTCTCGGCTTTGGCTGATGAATAATACGCCCGCTGATTGGAGGGGAATGAAGCCGGAGCGCCATTTAGATAGACCACTAATTTACCCTTCACGTCGATGTCTGCATAATCGTCATAGCCCAGCTCAGGGGCCGAAACTCCATAGCCGACAAACACCACCGGAGCGGTTACCTCGCTGCTGGCATGGTCGGGCAGTGGATTAAGAATAAATTGCTTACCATAAACGAGCGATTGTTCAGTGTCTTTTCCACGCACCGTCAGTGCACTGCTGGCCTCGCGTACCTGCCACCGGCGCAACGGCACCGCCTGCCGATAGGTGTTGTTTTCCCCGGCCGGTTGCATCCCTAACGTTTTGAGTTGGGTTTGCATGTAGTTGGCGGCCAGGTCAAAACCTCGCGTGCCAGGTTTACGCCCCTGAAGCGCATCATCGGCCAGAAAGCGCATAGCGGCCTGAATGGCATCGGGGCGGGCCGTTTGAGCAATGCGCTTCACCTTCGCCGGGATGGCATCGGGTTGGGCCAGCAGCGGGCTTATACGATATAGGGTGGCACTTAGGGTAAGTAAGAGATAGCGAGAAAGATGCATATTGCAAAGATAAAAATTGAATCATGAAGAAACTACCCTTATTAATCGACTGCGACCCCGGCCATGATGATGCCGTTATGCTCATGCTGGCGGTGGGCGGTGGCCGGTTCGATATTAAAGCCATCACCACCTCGGCGGGCAATCAAACGCAGGCAAAAACGCTGACCAATGCCCTCAAACTGATAAGCTTACTGGACGTTGACATTCCGGTTTACAAAGGCTGCGACAAACCCCTGTTTCGCGAGTTGATTATTGCGGACTACGTACACGGCGAGATGGGTCTGGATGGCCCGAGTCTGCCGGAGCCGGTTCGCAAACCCGAACCCCAATCAGCCGTAGAAGCAATGGCTCAAATTCTGGCTGATAGCCCGGAAAAAATAACCATTGTACCAACAGGCCCCTTGACCAACATTGCTGTCCTGTTGCTGGCCTATCCACACCTGAAATCGAAAATCGAACGAATTTCGCTAATGGGTGGCGGCATCTTTCGGGGTAACATGACACCCACGGCTGAATTCAATATCTACGTCGACCCCGAAGCGGCTTCGGTGGTGTTTAGTTCGGGGGTGCCGATTACGATGTGCGGCTTAGACGTAACGCACAAAGCGCTGGTTTTTCAGGAGGATATTGAGCGATTCCGGTCGATTGGCAATAAATCGGGGAAAGTAGTTGCCGAATTGATGGATTTCTTCTCCATTTTTTATCGCCGGGAGCGGCCCGAATTAGGTGGTGGAGCCGCTCTGCACGATCCCTGCGCTATTGCCTGGTTGATGGACCCGTCTATCTTTGTCTCGAAACCGTGCTATGTGGATGTAGAAGTAGCGGGCAAACTAACGGCAGGCACAACCGTTGTCGATTTCTTCGATGTGCTCAAAAACGCACCGAATGCCGAAGTTGTGTATGATATTGACCGGGAGCGGTATATCAACCTGATTTATGAGGCCGTTCGTGTACTGCCGTGAACTATTTTTTGACAGGATTACAGGATTAACAGGATTTAAATAAAGAAGTACAAATCCTGTAATCCTGTCAAAAAATTCAGAACCACGGTCGTTTGACTTTAAACGATTTCTTCAGGCCACTAATCAACAAAAACGCACCGACAATTCCGAAGATGATCGCCAGGATGGTGATGTGCAGAATGGCGAAAACAACGGCTACCAGAATAACAAGCACCGACGCTTTGAGTTTCCAGCTAATTCGCTGCCACCAGTTCAGCTCTGGCCGCAGTTTCATGCCCAAACCCTCACGAATCTTGTTGCCGAGTTTAAGCTTCTTTTTGGGTTTCGGTTCGGGTTGTTTATCATCGGCCTGGGTCGAAACCGGCAGCAGCGACTGTGCCCGTTTCATCCGGTGTTCGACGCGGGTAGTGGTGGTCTGTGCCGGGCTGTTTTCCAAGCTGACAACCGCTGATCCTGGGGAGGCCACAACGGCCATTGATGGCGTTTCGACCGCTGCTAAGTCAGGCGTCGACGGGTCGGTCTGAGCTGTTGGCGACTTAATCGGCAATTGCGAAGCTGCCAGGTGAGGTGTTCGCTGAAAATACGCGACAGGCCGGTGGCAGGACGCCAGAAAAAGACAGAACGCAGCAACGAATAAGGCAATAGCGTTTTTCATCAGGTTGTGTTGGACGAACAAATTGCGGGGCAAAAATCCTCTTTACAACGAATCAGGGAGGTCGGTTAATATGAACCCGCCGAAAAAGCCGTTGTGAATCACGGATTCACTAAGTGAAAACCCGCCGGAAAAGCAATGCAACCAATCACTTAAGCCGGGTTTTAACCTGGTGAATCTCAATCTAAACAGTATGAAAAACAGGCAGTTTTGCTTTTCGCTGCGAACTGTTTTCCTGAATCTATTTATGAACCGAATCCTGCTGTGTCTGCCGCTGTTTCTAACGGTGATTTGCTCCGCAATGGCCCAAACTCCCGAACCAGTCTACAACTACGACGAAACGAAAGTTGGTGCCTACACCCTGCCCGATCCATTTCAGACCATTGCTGGAAAGCGGGTAACGAATAAAAATGAATGGGCGAGTCGGCGGGCCGAACTTCTGCAGTTGTTTGCTGAGCATGTATATGGCAAAACACCGCAGCAAGCCACTAAACTTCGCGTTCAACTTAGCCATACCGACAGCAGCGCGCTGAATGGCCTGGCTATTCGGAAGCAGGTTTCCATTTTCTTCACGGACTACCCCAAACTGCCGCCTATTGAGGTGCTGTTATATATCCCGAAAGCGGCTAAACAACCCGTTCCGGTATTTGTAGGCTTGAATTTCTGCGGGAACCACTGCATTACCACCGAAACCGACATTGCGCTCTCGACCCGCTGGGTGGGCAACGCTATCGGTGAGGTTTCGGTTAACAATAAGGCTACCGAGAAAGCACGCGGGATGCAGGCCCGGCGCTGGCCTGTGGAAACCATTTTGAAACGGGGCTACGCCCTGGCAACGGCCTACTACGGCGACATTGAACCCGACCATCCGCAGGGCTGGCGGTCTGGCATCCGATCGGTCCTGGGCGACACTACCCGCGCCAACAATTGGGGCGCTATTGGGGCCTGGGCCTGGGGCATGAGCCGAATTGTCGATTATCTCCAAACCGACCGGGCGGTTAACAGTCGGCGGGTCATTGCCATTGGCCATTCGCGCATCGGGAAAGCCGCTGTGTGGGCCGGGGCTCAGGATGAACGCTTCGCGGCTGTTATCTCCAATGAATCGGGCGAAGGCGGGGCGGCTCTGTCCCGGCGGTGGTATGGCGAAACGGTGGAGCGTATCAATACCAGTTTTCCGCACTGGTTTTGTGGCCGTTATAAAACCTACAACAAACGCGTTGCCGACCTGCCCATCGACCAGCACGAACTATTGGCCCTGATAGCGCCCCGGCCCCTGTATGTTGCCAGTGCAGAAGGCGATCAGTGGTCCGACCCGAAAGGTGAGTTTCTGGGTGCGCTGCAGGCGGAGTCCGTTTATGCTTTATTTGGCAAAACGGGGATAGGTAAGGTCGATTTTCCGGGCGTGAATCAGCCCGTTGGCCAGACGGTCCGCTACCATAACCGAACCGGAAAACATGATGTCATGGACTATGACTGGGATCAATACCTGAAATTTGCCGATGAATTAGTCCGGTAGTCGTGCCTACCTTTGCAGCATGCAACACGACAATGATCCCCGGCCCTGGCAGATCGAATCCTCTGAATACATTCATCAATTACCCTGGTTTACGGTTCGGAAAGATGCCATTCGGATGGAAAGCGGGGGCGCTATTCCTAACTATTTCATCTTTGAATATCCCGACTGGATCAACGTAGTCGCCGTTACCACCGCCGGGCAGTTGGTGCTGATTCGGCAGTACCGGCACGGCATTGCGGGCGTCCATTACGAACTCTGTGCGGGCGTGGTCGATCCCGGCGAAGACCCGCTTGTGGCGGCTCAGCGCGAACTACTGGAAGAAACCGGCTTTGGCGGAGGGCACTGGGAGCACTTAATGACACTCTCGGCTAATCCCGGCACCCACGCCAACCTGACGCACGCGTTTCTGGCGACGGGCGTTGACCTGAAACAGGGGCAGCACCTGGAAACGACTGAAGAAATTACGGTGCATGTTGTTTCACCGGAACGGGCGTTAGAGATTATTAATACCGGCGAAATGATGCAAAGTCTTCATCTGGCTCCGTTGCTGAAATACTTCTCTCAACGTTAATTTAGCTGGCCAACGTTGATTTTGATTATGTCTATGCCTGATGATTTATAGCATCAACCCGGCGACTATCTTTGCTGCCCAAATTGGTATGATGGCCTGGCTGTAAGTCAAAGTCGGTCCGATCAATCAGAAAAATCCCGGTTATGATTATCCCCCTGGCCCACCGTGCCGACCAAACACAGGAATATTACTTTTCCGTTAAATTAGCCGAAGTGCGTCGTCTTCAGGCGGCTGGTCACGATGTGATCAACATCGGCATCGGCAACCCCGACATGACGCCCTCAGCCAATACGCTGGATACGCTAACAAAGTCGGCGCAACAGCCAACAGCACACGGGTATCAGTCCTACAAAGGCACGCCCCCGTTGCGCCAGGCCATTGCTGGCTTTTATCAGCATACCTATGGCGTTACGCTTGATGCGGACACCGAAGTTTTACCACTAATTGGCTCCAAAGAAGGCATTACGCACCTTTCGCTGACGTTCCTGAACGACGGCGATGGCGTGCTCGTACCCGAACTTGGCTATCCGGCCTATCGCGCGGTAAGCCGTATGGTTGGGGCCAATGTTCAGCAATACCCCCTGCTCGAACAGGGCGGCTGGCAACCCGACTGGGAGGCTATGACGGACTTACTAACCGATACAACCAAAATTATCTGGCTGAACTACCCGCACATGCCCACCGGCGCGCCGGCGACTCATGCCCTGTTTGAGCGGGCGGTGCGGTTTGCTCACGACCATCGGGTATTGCTGTGCCACGACAATCCGTATAGCCTGATTCTGAACAAAAAGCCGCCCATTAGTCTGCTGTCGGTGGATGGGGCAAAGGACGTAAGTGTCGAGTTGAATTCATTGAGTAAATCGCACAACATGGCGGGCTGGCGCATTGGCTGGATGGCTGGAGCTAAAGGCTACGTCGATGCCGTGCTAACGATCAAAAGCAACGTCGATTCGGGCCAGTTTAAGCCCCTGATGGACGCAGCCACCGAAGCCCTCACCAACTCCGACGAATGGCATCGTGAGCGCAATGCCGTCTATCAGGGCCGATTAGAGGCTGTTCAGGCGCTGCTCAATACGCTGGGATGTACCTATACGAGCGATCAGGAAGGGCTCTTTATCTGGGCCAAACTGCCCGATTCGGTGGAGTCAGCAGAAGTATTTGTCGATGATTTACTGGCGAACAAACACGTTTTCATTGCACCCGGCTTTATTTTCGGTCCAAAAGGAAACCGGTACATTCGGGTATCATTATGTGTTAATAAAGAGCGTATTGAGGAAGCAACAAAGCGTATACGGGTATGACAATTAGCATTATAGGAATAGGTTTACTCGGCGGCTCCTTCGCCTTATCCGTGCGCGAAAAATACCCGAAAATGCGGTTTATCGGGGTCGATGCGTCGGTTGTGAACGGTCAGTTGGCCTTAGCCAAGGGCATTGTCGATGACGTATTGCCCTTAGCCGATGCCATTGCCCAAAGTACGCTGGTTGTGATGGCAACACCGGTCAACGTCATCATCGACCTGTTGCCAACTGTTCTCGACCACCTGCCAACGGGCGCAACCGTTGTTGATTTGGGTTCGACAAAAGGCACAATCTGCGACGTAGCCGACGCGCATCCGAAACGGGCACAGTTTGTGGCGGCTCACCCAATGGCGGGCACGGAGAACTCCGGTCCGGGCGCAGCTTTCCGGGAGTTATTGCCCGGCAAAAACCTGATCATCTGCGACCGTGAGAAAAGCCATCCCGACAGCCTGACCCTGACCGAAAGCCTGTTTCGGGACATTGGCATGAAGTTGTTCTACATGACCCCGCAGGAGCACGACCTGCATCTGGCCTATGTTTCGCACCTGAGCCACATCAGCGCGTTTGCCCTCGGCCTGACGGTACTCGAAAAAGAAAAAGATGAGCAGGCTATCTTCGATATGGCCAGCACCGGCTTCAGTTCGACGGTGCGGCTGGCGAAAAGCTCTCCGCAGATGTGGGCACCCATTTTCGACCAGAACCGGGCCAACGTTTCCGACGCGCTGGCCGCTTACATCGAATTTTTACAGCAGTTTAAGCAGGTAATCGATAATCAGGACATGAACACCTCGCTCGACTTCATGCAGCGGGCCAACGTAATCCGGCGGGTGCTCGACGGCATCGAGAAGCGGTAATTTTGGTATATTACATAAAAAAATAAAGCTATGACAAAGGCAGCCGCACAGGAATCAGTAGAAAAAATGCCGGATGAATTTCCAGTAGAAGAACTGATCGAACGTTTATTGTTTGTTCAGAATGTGCAGGAAGGACTGCTTCAGTCGGAGCGGGGAGAAACGATACCACTTGACGAAGTACGCCAGCGTTTACAGAAATGGTCAGCATACCGTTCACGAATCGGGCAGTTGCTGACCTTGATGCCATTGGCGAATATCACGCCCATTATTCCCCAGGCTATGCCAGCCATTTACAGGATACACTCATTGCTAAAGCTGATCTACTTCGCCATCAGCCGGAAATGGGCCGTAAAGTACCTGAATTTAATCTTCCATATCTGCATGAGTTAGTTCATAAATCCTACCGGATTGTCTATAAAATGGTTAGCCCCACGCAGATTGACATTATTACCATTCAGCATAGTTCACGGGATATGTCGGAGCGATTTTTCGAAGCTGAGTGATTTTCAGTATTGACTATATCGCTCGACTTCATGCGCGGGCCAACGTGATCTGGCGGCTGCTCGACGGCATCGACAAGCGGTGAATTTTAGGCGTTAATAAGCCGACAAATTAGTACAGGAAACGAAAATGCCCTGGGTGCTTAGCACCCAGGGCATTTTCGTTTGTCTGTCAATTACAATTCCCGAATCTGGATATTCCGGTACCAGACGCGCTCTTTGGGGCTGTGGTTTTGCAGGGCAATTTTGCCTTTAGCATGAGCTGTTGCATAAGGCCAATTCGCAAATTTACTCTTGGCAACCAATGCTTTCCAGTTGTCGGAGCCATATTCGTACTCGACAACTTTTTTGCCGTTCAGGTAATGCTCAACGTGGTTGTTGTTAACCAGAATCCGGCCTTTATTCCAGTCTCCGGCAGATTTCACCACCGACAAATCGGATGGAGCGATGACGTCGTAGTTAGCACCCGATAACTGACTGTCTTTCAGTTTATAGAGTTTACCCTCCCCGTCTAAATAGCCTTTGTCGTCAATCACCTGAAACTCAGGACCCGACATATAAGTCGTCTTAATGTCGGGGCTTTCAGTTACTTTATAAACAACACCGCTGTTGCTGCCTTTGGGGATTTTAAACTCGAATTCCAGCTCAAAATTTTCGTATTCTTTATCGGTCACAAGGTCGCCCCCGGTGCCGTCGGGCGTCATGGCGCCCTCTTCAACATACCAGCCAACAACGCTATTTTTCTGGTAGCTGTGCCACCCTTTAATCGTTTTCCCATCAAACAGAGAGGTCCACTTTGGGGGCGCTATAAAGGCAAGTGGGCTAAACAGAATGGAGAGCAGAAATAATCGTTTCATGGAGTTTAGAAGTTTAGGATAAAGGTATATTTTAAACGCAAAGAGCGCAAAGAAAAACGCAAAAGTCGTTAAAGGGGGTTTCCCGGCGACCTTTGCACATTGCTTTGCGCTCTTTGCGTTTAACTAAAATCAACTGGCCATTTCGCGGGCCGCCTGCGGGTCGTTGTATTTTCGGTCAAGCCCTTCGGTCGACTTCTGGTCGGATCGGTCTGGCCCCGAAATCATGTCCTGCGCCGTAATGCTGCTTTCGTCGGCCATCTCGCGGGGAAACGTCTCCGCTTCCTGTGCCTCTTCGGGGCGTTCACCGGGCTGGTTTTCGGTGGTATCTTTCGCATTTACATCATAGGGGCGCGCCGAGTCGCCGGTGTCTGGTTTATCTTCCATGCCCTCTTCGGTTCCGGGTGCTGCCGTTGCGCCGGCCGCTAACCCTTCATACTGTGTTCCCGGTACGGCTTCGCCCGGTTTCAGGTCATCGGGTTGCCGAACGCCCGGTGCTGATGAGGTAAACGTACTGCTAATCCGGGAGTTTATTTCGTGGGACCGGTCGGGCTGACTTGGTTCCTGAATTTCGGGCGTAACCGGATTTGGCGAACCGGGCAGGTCGGGAATTTCAGGGCCGGGCGTTGGTGGAGCGGGTGGGGTTTCGGGAATGCCCGGCACTGGCTGCATTGGGTCGGGAGTGCCCGGCGTTGGCGGAATCATATCACCACCCGGATAGCTGACACCGTTCCGGTTTCCAGACTCCTGATTTCCTCCTATGGAATTCCAGCCGCCAAACGAATTTGTTGGCGTTGTTTTGTCGTTTAGGTCGGCATTGGTATCTGATTCATTTTCCGAAGGCAGTCCTGTATTTACCGTTGAGCCAGCATCCGGATTGCCCGTAATATCGCCAACGGCAATAGGGTCGTCGGGCATGACCGATGGGTCGAACATCGTACCTGCACGCAGGGCGGCTTCGGAGTTTTCGTATTTCTTTTTATCGTCGCCCTGTAACGCCCGTTCCTCGTCGCTGCCCAGCCGAATGCGGGGCATATCCTCAGAAACATCGGATTCAGTGTCGCCCATTGAGACTAATTTGCCATCCACCAACTTCACCATGTTGGTTTCGGCCTGGTCGGCACCGAACATCGTTTCGGCATGTTCGCTGGAGACGGTATCGGCCTGTCTGGCTCCATCGGAAAGATTTGCGTTGTTTTCCATAATTATTGTGAATGTTTTAGGTGTATGGAAAACCACCGGGAGCCGAAAAGGTTTTTCGTAACGCGGCCGTCCTCCGTCCGCGTTACGTTAATGCGTCGAACAAAATTTCGGCGGGGTGCTGCGCTTTGCGACCCGTTCCGTCTTTAATCTGATGGCGGCAACTGGTACCGGCGGCTGAAATGATCGCAGTTTCGGCCTGGCGAACGGCAGGAAAAAGCACCAGTTCACCAATTTGCATCGACAGGTCGTAGTGCTCGGTTTCGTAACCAAATGAACCCGCCATACCGCAGCAGCCAGATGGAATCAACTGCACGTTGTAGTTTTTGGGCAGCGACAGCACTTTCTTCACCGGAATCATTGACGACAGGGCCTTCTGGTGGCAATGGCCGTGTACTTTCACAAGCCGGACTTCGGTTGTGAACAGGCTTCGGTCAATACGTCCGGCTTCTGCTTCGCGGGCGAGCCATTCCTCAAACAGAAATGTATTTTTGGCAATGCGCCGGGCATCGGCTCTCAACTCCGCCGGAACCAGATCCGGGTACTCATCGCGGAAGGTCAGAATGGCCGATGGCTCCAGACCAATCAGTGGGCTTTCATCAGTAACCAGGTCTTTAAGCAGCGTTACGTTTTTGATGGCTATTTTCTTTGCCTCATCGACCAGCCCTTTCGACAAGTAGGTTCGGCCACTCTCAACGTGCTCAGGGATGGTAACGGCATAGCCTAAACGCTCCAGTAACTGAACCGCCTTCTGCCCGACTTCAACATCGTTGTAGTTCGTGAATTCGTCGGCGAAAAGCAGGACGCGGGGCGGGGTATTTGCGCTCCCTGTTCCCTGCCCCGTGCTCCCTGCCCCCTGCCCTCTGCCCCGCACCCACTTCCGTAACGTCTTTCCTGCCAGTTCCGGCATAGTCCGGTTGGGGTGGAAACCCACGGCCTGGTTGGCAATTCGGCGCAGGGCAGGCGTGTCATAAATTGCATTATAGACCCAGGGCGCTATACTCGCCAGCGACATCAGTTTCGTGAAGTTGCCAACCAATCTCGCGCGCAGGGGAATGCCGTTTTCGCGGTATTTCTGCTGCGTGAATTCGGCTTTCATGCGTGTCATGTCCACACTCGACGGGCATTCGGCTTTGCAGGCTTTGCACGACAGGCATAAATCCAGTACGTCATTAACGGCTTCGTAGTCGTGGTCTGTTGGGTGTTGGGTGTTGCTGTAAAAGTGCCGCAGGATGTTGGCCCGCGCTCGCGTCGTATCGCGTTCGCGTCGGGTAGCCATGTAACTGGGGCACATGGTTCCGCCCGAAATTTCAGTTTTACGGCAGTCGCCGGAGCCGGAGCATTTTTCGGCCAGTTCGAGCAGACCACCATCTTTCGAGAAGTCGAAAACAGTTCTCGGCTGTGGAATGACCACGTCGGCTTCTGAGCGCAGCGACTCGTTCATGGGGGGTGTATCGACCACTTTGCCGGGGTTGAACGTGCTGTGCGGGTCCCAGAGGGCTTTAACTTCTTTGCACAACTGGTAATTTTCGGGGCCGAGCATAAATGCGATGCACTCGCCCCGCAGCCGCCCGTCGCCGTGTTCGCCCGACAAAGACCCGCCATATTTTTTGACCAACTGCGCCGTATCCATCAGCAACGCCCGAAACTTGGCGCGCCCTTCCGACGACTTGAGGTTGATGAGCGGCAGGGCGTGAATTTCGCCCGCTCCGGCATGGGCCGAGTATTCTAATTTCAGGCCGTGCTGTTCCCAGGCCATGCGATCCAACTCCTCGATGTAGTCGGGCAGGTCGCGCACATCGACAGCGGTATCCTCAACCACGTTGGCGGGCTTGTCAGCACCGGGAATGTTGTACATGATACTCAGGCCGGCTTTTCGCAATGCCCAGGGCTTTTTGGTCTCTTCATCGAACAAAATCGGATACGCATAGCCCAGCCCTTTTTTCTGCAATTCATCGACAAACGCTTTTGCCCGTTTTGCTACACCCTGAGTTGTATCATCAAAAAACTCGACCATCAGAATAGCCTTCGGGTCGCCTTCCACAAAGGTCCGGTTTTTGAGTTGCTCGATGTTTGTTTTGGTCAGTTCGAGAATGTAATCATCGACTAATTCAGATGCCGAACAACCGTGCGCCAACGCGACCAGATTCGCTTCGAGCGACTGGCGAATGGTCGAAAAATGGCCGCAAACCAGCGCGGTTTCTTTAGGCGGCAGCGGTAATAGATTTAGTTTAGCCTCGGTGATGAAGCAAAGCGTGCCCTCGGAGCCAGCAATGAGGTGGGCGAAATTGAAGGCAGGGGGCAGGGGGCGCGGGGCAGGGAAAGCCTCAGTCTTCGTGCCTTTAGTTCCCTGCACCGTGCTTCGTGCGCCCTCCTCAAAAAACGGCACTAACGCATCCAGCGCATAGCCCGTGTTCCGGCGGGTGACGGTTGGTTTGGGATAGCCTTCGCGGATATGGCGCTGAACCTCTGGCGTTGACAGCCAGTCCCGAAACTGAACGTACAGCCGTTGTTCGAGCGGGCTGACGACGTTTTCGCCCCGGCATTTAGCATCGAACTGTTCGGGCGTGAGTGGGCCAAACGTTGCTTCGGCCCCATCGCTCAGAATGGCCCGAACTTCGAGCAGGTGATCGCGGGTGGTGCCCCAGATGATGGAATGCAGCCCGCAGGAATTGTTACCAACCATGCCGCCAATCATAGCCCGGCTGGCGGTCGAGGTTTCGGGGCCAAACAATAGCCCGTGTGGTTTGAGGAAAGCGTTGAGGTCGTCGCGGATAACGCCCGGCTGAACGCGTACCCAACGCTCAGTCGCGTTCGTTTCCAGAATCTGACCGAAGTATTTGGAAATATCGACCACAATGCCGCTCCCTACCACCTGCCCTGCCAGCGACGTGCCAGCCGCGCGGGGAATCAGGCCCAGTTTATGCTGCCGGGCAAACCGAAGCAGCAGTTTAATATCAGCAACGGATTTGGGCAGGGCCACGGCGATGGGCATTTCCTGATAGACCGACGCATCGGTTGCATAAAGAATTCGCTGGGCGGTGTGTTCAGGAGATTCGTCGAAATACAGATCCCCCTCGAAGGAGGGCATTAGGGTAGCAAAGGGCAGTTTCTGAGTCAGGAGGAACATAACGGTCACGTTCTAAACGGCTTGTAAAGATACGAAAACCGACATGCGATGTTGGAAATAGTCGCTTCTGTTCAGCCCCTTACCCCCGGTCCAGCGCCCGCTTGAGCAAGCCGCCAATAAAACTGCCGACAAATGTGAGAATCATGGAGCCGTAGAGTCCGAAGTTTTCAATATCACGGTCGGCGGGGCCGTCGGGCGTGGGAACAAAAACCATGTAGCCAATCCAGATGGTAATCGCCTGAACCAGGGCCAGAAACCAGCCTTTTCGTGGCTCCAGGAACCCAATGCCTGCCGCCAGTGCGGGTGTAATGAAATAAGGAAGGTGAATAGTGTGGGTAACTTTGATGCACAGCAGAATGAGTACGCTGCTGAGAAGTGTCAGGCCGAGATTAAGGAGTAGCCGACGGTCGAAGAAAGTCGAATTCATATGTAATGAAAAATGTAGAATGAATAATGGATAATGATTAGCCATCTTAGACGAGCATTGTTCATTACCCATTATTCATTCTACATTTTTCATTCCCTACTGGTTCACATACACGCTGCCGCTGCTGGCCGAAAGCGTAACGGGAATGCCGCCCCCATTCAGGGTGCCTTTAATGTGGTCTTTTTCGGTGTCGCCACTGAAATTGTTGAGGGGAACTTTGATATGGTTGCCGCTCAAATTCAGCGTAATACCTTTGTTGAGGGGCATTTTCACCCGAACATTACCCGCACTGGTTGTTAGCCGGACGGGGCCATCTAATTTAGTAATACTCACATCGACGCCCCCCGCGCTGGTGCTGGCATCAATACTGCCCGCCACGTTCATGAGCCGCACCGACCCGCCCGACGTACTGGCTTTGATGTCGCCTTCGATGTCCTCGCCCTGTACACTACCACCGCTGGTTTGGGCGTCGATGCTGCCTTTCAGGTCGGTCAGTTGAATGCTGCCACCAGACGTATGCAGCCGCATCTTGCCCGATGAGGCTTTGGCATGAATCGACCCGCCCGATGTTTGCAGGTCCACATCTTTCCGGCAACGGTCCATATGAATTGAGCCGCCCGACGTTTGGCCATTGATATCGCCTTCCAGATCGGTCAGGTGCAGGCTGCCGCCACTGGTGCGGAATTTTTGGGTGCCCGTTAGGGTGGACAAATGAAGACTGCCGCCCGATGTGCGTAGATCCGTGTCGACGTTACGGGGCGTATAGAATTTGAAGCTGATGCTCAGCGACCGCTTCCAGTCGCGGTCGTTGTTCCGACGTTTTGCAGTGGCCACAATGGTACTTCCCTCCTGCGCGATGGTAATGTCATAATCACGCAGCCGCTCTTCGATTTCGGCTTTGTCGAGGTTGTTGTTTCCATTGTTAGACCGTACAAACATTTCAACTTTGGCGTTCATGTCGGTTCCGCCTTCAATGCTCAGGCTGCCGCCCGACGTTTCGGCCCGCACAGCGTTGATTTTCCCCGAAAAGGTTTTGGTTTGGTAGGGCGTATCCCGGTCGTCGCGGTTATCAGCGAGAGCGGTTAGGGAAAGAGTGGCTGCGCCCAACAGAGTGAGGAAGAACTGGTTGCGTTTCATAAGGATGTTTTGTTTATGGCTGAAAGATGCCGTTCTGTTTGAGAAGGTTGCACGACGCCTGATGGTTTCTGCATTGACCCGGTCGTCAATGCGTTCAGATAATATTTGGCAAGAGCCGTGCCATGAAATCAACTTATTGATAATCAGGAAAGTACTGAATACATTAAAAATAAACTTGTCCGTTGGTGGACAAGTCGTGTTCGCCGGCGGACAGTTCACGGATGGATTCTGCCTCAGTTTAGTTGATAGTAATCTCGACCCGCCGGTTTTTACGCCGTTCGGCTTCGGTTTCGTTGGCGGCAATGGGGCGCGTGCCGCCAAAACCAGTTGCCGTAATGCGCTCATCGGCAATGCCGTGCCGTTTCAGGTAAGCCGCCACGACTTTAGCCCGATGCTCCGACAGGGTCAGGTTTAGCCGGGCATCGCCCACATTATCGGTGTGGCCCATAATGGTAATGTGCCAGGTCGGATTGGCCTTCATGGCCCCCACTACCCTATCCAACTCAGCCGACGATTCGGACAGCAATACGTAGCTGCTTTGCTCGAACTGCACGTTATGCAAAACGAGAGTTGCGCCCGACTTAATGTCAATAGGCGGTTCGGTGGGTGGTTGGCGAATCGGTGCGACTGAGGCAGTCACTGTATCAGCACTGGCTGTGGTTTTCGACAGTGGCGGGCTGAGAACGGGTTGCGGCCCGACGATTGCCGGGCGTTTCCTGGGAAGACGTTTTGGTGGAGTCGAACTTGCTATTGAGGTGGTGGCAACGGGTTTTGCTGGTTTTTGGGGAACAATAACGGAGGATGGTTTTTGAGAGAAATACTGTGCTGTTATGGGGTCGCTGGGCTTGCTGAACCGATCCAGGAATGTCTTTTTGGCATCGGGGCGTTGCCAGAAAAGTTGGATTTCCCCTTCCAGCATATCGTTGAAGTAATCTACCCGTAAATCGTAATAGTGACCTGCTTCCAGTGCGACAGTACCACTGAAGTTTTGCGAATCATTCAACTGCCAGGAGTCCATCACTTTTTTGTTACCTACCCAAATGCGAATGCCATCGTCAACTTTAGCGTAAAACCGATATTCTCCCGTGGCGGGTGCCAGCAGTTTACCCGTCCAACGGATAGAATAATAGGAATGCGGAATACCGGGACCGGGATTATGGTTTCTCCAGTCGAAGTTGAGTTGAGGATCAACGCGGGTAAATACTTTCCGTTCGAAATTTATTCCGGTATAATAGTCTCCCTTCAGGCCCGGCTGAGCGAGTAGTTGCCCAGCCACCAGCCACAAGAATAGTACCCCAGGTGTCGCTATTGATTTCATCCGTAAGCCTTTGCGGCAAAGATGAACGTTTCGCGAAACCGGCGGTGCAGATTCGTACAGAAGGCTAAAAAATCAACTGAATGTACGTATTTCGATGTGAAGGTTTCCTGATGAAACCCCATGCTGCTTTCTAAGCCCTGGCCCTTAGCAAAGCTCGTTGTTTGATTAAATCTTCTTTCCTAACGAACGTGATGGGCACGAACTCGTCGGTTGGTGAGCCGATGTAATAAAGGGTCCAGTCCCGGTCGTACTCGGCTAAGAGTTGCTGGATACACTCGACCCGGTCGAAGGTCGGCACCCGGCAGTCGCCCCAATAAAACAATTCTACCCGATAATGCAGCGCCTGTTTCTGCCCGTTGATGGTTACGTCGATTTCGATGTCCTGTTTGCCGGGAAGCGAAGAGATAGGTATAGCGATGTATGACATAGTTTTTTTACGGTTAAGGGGTGATGCCGGTCGGTTGTGATTAACTTGACAGCCAGATAGTGAATGATTTTTACCGCTGATAAAGGGGTATCTCTACTGAACAGCCCAAATGTTATACCAGTACTATAAGTATCTGACAGTAACCACATTATAAAAATAAAATGAACGTAACGTGTCCGAAATCGGACACGTTACGTTCATTAGCGGACATCCAAATTCGCAGGTGCAAAAGGATGACTTTTTGCCCGTGCCGGTTTCTTGATTCTATTCATCAGGCAGCCTTACTGCCCGTTCATCTATCGTTCCTGCGACCTGATTGGCCAGTGTAATAATTCGGGAAGCCGTCGTGCGGTCGCATTCGTTGGAGAGCACAACGATACCCATGTTTAATTCGGGGTAGTTGACGCACAAACTGCTGAAACCAGGGATGTTACCATCCTGCCAAATGACCCGGTAACCGAAGGATTGCAGCATTTGCCAGTTCAACCCTGCCGAATACCGGCTTGTATTTCCCCAGGTTGGCCGATGCACCAGCTTGGCCGCTTCGCTCTGTTCGGCCACATTCCATTGGCTGTATTTCAGCATGTCGGTAACGGTCGATTTCAGGGCGCCCGCTGCCTGGAGTTGATCGGCAATGTTCGGCATGAACTCCCCTTTGCAATTATACCCTTTGGCAAAACGAGTCCGGTCCGACGGAGCCAGCGTAATCTTTGTGTCGGGCATGGCCAGCGGCTGGGTTAGTTTCAGGCGCACGAGCGTTTCATACGATTGGCCATATACCTGCTCCAGAATATACCCCAGTAACTGAGCGCCCGTGTTGGAATACCTGAACGTATACCCCGGTACGGTGTCTAATCTAATCCTATGCAAATCGGCGTAAAAATCAGTTTGGGTATAGGGGCGCAGGCGCTGCATGCCAACCGCCGAAGCGGGCGTAGTGGTATTTGTGAACGCTTCCGGGCGATCCGGCAACAGAAACGGCAAACCCGACCGGTGATTGATCAAATGAAACAACCGAATCGGTTGCCCCTGATACGCCAGATTCGGATACTCGCCCGTCAGGTATAAACGAACATCATCGTCCAGTTTCACTTTCTTTTCAACGACGGCCTGTGCCAGCAAAGCGCCGGTAACCGTTTTGGTGATGGACGCAATGGGGTATATCGTTCGGCTGGTTGGGAGTTGTTGCCGGTCTTTTTCGACCGTACCGTAATTATACACGTAGGTTCGTCCAGCTTTCAGAATGCCGATGGAAAGCCCTACGGCCTGCGGTGCCGCCATGAACCGCTGGGCGGCCTGCTCAACGATGGAATCAACCGAACTTTTCAAGGGGTTGTCTGTCGAAGCCATTTCTGGGAACGCAGCTATTGACGCGGGCCGGATCGGACTGACAGACCCTGACTCCAGGGCCACCAGCAGAAGGAAGGAAATGAGCCAGACGTTCATGAGGAATGGTTTATTTGTGTAGCCAGCCCGGCCAGGTTATGACTTTACTTCGCTTTGCGGATATAAATATTGCCGTTCATGTTTTTCATCATGACTTCCGGGCCGCCCCCGTTGATTTTGCCGTACACCCAATCCTCAATTTTCACCTGATACATGCCCGACTGGCTGGTGCGGCTCACTTTCGGCTGGTTTTTATCTACGTCGATATCGAAGTCGCTGTAGATATCACCCCGGTCCGATTTAAGTTTGCTGTTCGCTTTCACCGAAGCCGGAAAGGTTACGTCGACATTGCCGTTCAGCGTAGAAAACGCCATGGGTGTGCCCGAATCAATGGTTTTGAAGGAGGCAATCAGATTGCCGTTTACCGTACTGGCTACGGCCGAACCGGAAACATTGGTCAGGTGAACATACCCATTGACGTTGCTAACTTCCAGATTGCCATTCACATTCTCAATCTCGATGTTGCCGTTATTAACCGTACTGACCTTGAGCGAAAATCGCTGCGGCACTTTAATCGTTAAATCGACAGCGTGTTTAATGGAATTGGCGTGTACATCAACCACATTCGCCCGCTCTTCGGCGCTCACGTCGAGGGGCATCCCCATAGCAATGCGCTTCATTCCGTTAGCGGCCTTGTCGGAACGGTCGTCGCTCATGTCGTCGCCCCGTTTACCGCGTTTTTCACTCGCCACAATGTCGATAACAACCTCTTTACCAGCGTACCCAATTATGTTTATTGAGCCGTTGATGAGGCCTACATGCAGGGAACCGGGCTTGGCTGGGTCACTCAGCGGAACAACCAACTGCTCTTTCACGTCATTCTGCGCGGCCAGTGGACCCGTGGCAAGCAGCCCTATAACAATTAATCCAGGTATCAATTTATTCGTTTTCATCAGGATTGTTTTTTTATGTAAATGCTTCCGTTGAAGGTTTCAAACTTGAATGTCTTGCCGCCACTGCCAATGCGGATGGCCGTGTTTTTGTTGAGTTTATACACCGTGCCGGTGCCGGTTTGCCGGGTTGTTTTAATGGCCTGCACGGGCAGCACCTCGGTGTTGGGAAAGTCGGTAAAAAACTTACCCTGAAACGTTTTAAACTGTAAATCAGCAGAGAGATTAGCCGGGTAGCTCACGTTAATATTGCCGTTGAGAGTGTAGTACGACGAGTTTTCGGGTGGGTTCGCTACATAGTCGACATCCACGTTTCCATTGATGGTGTGGGCATCGGTCGTTCCTTTCACGTTCGTCAGGGCGATGGCCCCGTTCACATTACGCGCCTTTAGTGCTCCGTCTACATCCTTGACGGTCACATTGCCCCCATTCACGGTCGAAACGACTAAATTCAGCCCCTTTGGAACTTTCACCGTGAAATTGAGCGTGAAATCATAGTCGACGTCCCGGTCGTTGTTCCAGCGGTCCGCTGCACTGTTATTGCGCCGGTTACGTCGGGGCCGCGAATCGAACGGCTCGGCAATGTAGGCGATAACGCTATCGCCTTTTTGCTCAACCTGAAGCTGAAATTCCTTCTTGCCGGTTTCCAGGTCCTGGTTGTTTTTGGCGGTAATGGATTTATCAATTTCCAGCACGACCTTATCGCCCGAGTAGCCTTCGACTTTAATGAAGCCGTTGATATTATAGATAGCCAGCGAACTGTTGGCCGCTTTCGATACCGTAAATTCTTTACTGATGTGCTCCTTGAATTCCTGAGCGGTTGCCGGCGATTGGGTACAAGAGAGTACCAGCCCCACCAGCGCGGGGATTACGAATGGTTTCATCGGTTTGTTTGGATTTGTCTGTGAATAAGGCCTTTAGAGAGCATCTGTCAGCCCAGCGTTTTAACGTTGGGCCGGTGTATGAAAACGACCTGGTGCGAAACCGTTTAAACGGTTTTTATGGCATCGCTTCTTTTCCCATTCCACCGATTAAAATCGGTGGCTAATAAGTTCAGGACAAGTCCCGAATACTTTGCTCAATTTTACCCTTGACCAAGTGGTTCAGCTTATCGTCGCGGAGAAGTTGCCGGAGCGGTTTAATGGACTTTTTTTCCTGCAGGTTCACCATCACGTCGGCCAGCGCCGACTGCACCAACGGCGATTCCTGCCGGGTAATGGACTGCACTAAGCCTTCCCGCACGTTTGGGTTATCGGCCAGTTTGGCCAGGGCCTCCAGCGTCACCAACCGCACATTCACGTTTGGGTCGTTGTTGAGTGTTGTCAGCAATGCGTCGACTACTTGCTCATTTACCTGACTGATGTCTTCCGTGTAACTAACAGCCCGGAGCCGCTCAGAAGCTGCCGGGTTCTCCAGAAGCGAGAGCAGCATCATCTGGCGCATTTCCTGCACCTGCGTCGATAGGGTGTCTATCTGCTGCTGTTGATACGCTACTACGGGCGTGCTGGAACGCTGAAACCAATAGCCGACGGCTATACCAACACTCAGTAGAGCAAAACTATATGCCAGGCGAAACGCGGATGTAGGGGTCCAAAGCAGTCGCAGTTTCGTGAACAGGTTTTCGAAAACGCTTTCCTCTTCAGCTATAACGGTATCTTTATACGTATCGAGCATGGCCTGAAACCGAATCCGGGCAGTTGGGCTGGGTTCCGGCATGGGTAACGTTCCCATGCGTTGCCAAACTGCCCGCGCCCCCGTTGCCTCGGCCCGGCAGGCCGGGCATTGGGCGAGGTGCGTTTCCATAATGGCTCGTTCGGCATCGGGTAATTGATTGCTAAGCCATTCGGTAAACTGTTCCTGTGTTTGTTCACAGTTTATAGGCAGTCGTTCCATTTTCAATCGTCAGATAAATTTTCTTTAACTCGTTCATGGCGCGATGCACCCGTACTTTCACTGCCCCCTCCGTTGTGTTCAACACCCGCGCGATCTCCTCATATTTCAATTCCTGGAATCGGCTCAGCACCAATACTTCGCGGTTGTCGGTGCTGAGTTTCGCCATTGCCCGATGCAGCATATCCAGTTCCTGTTCTTTCTGGAGCCGCTCGTCGGCGGCTGGTCCACCGCCAATTTTGTCGGCCACATCGGCCAGGTCATATTGCTGCGCCGACCGCTTATTTTGTTTGTTATAGTCGACCAGAACGTTCCGGGCCAGGTGATACATCCAGCTTCTGAACTCGCCCTCGCCGGTGAACGTATGGCGGTATTTCAGCATCCGATAAAACACCGTTTGCAGCATATCCTCACTGGCTTCGCGTTGCCCTGTCATGTGAAAAAGGAACCCGAACAGCGGACGGTGGTATCGCTCGAAAAGCAACCCCATCGTATCCATTCGGCCTGCCTTTACCTGCAGCATAAGCGCATTATCTGTCAGAGCGTTCAAGCGTGTAAGAAGAAGGTTTAGTGGGTTTTGAACTGGAAACTTCGCGAAGTTGGGGAGGTTACAGAAAAAGGTAAATTTATTTGCAGGGGGCAGGGGGCAGAGTGCGGGGATGTCATGCGACGCAGAATCTGCTCCCTGCTCCCTGCTCCCCGCTCCACACACAGCGCGACCGCCTGAAAACACAAAAGCTGCTCAGGTGGGCAGCTTTTGTGGTATAACTCAGAAATTAACGTGTAAACCAATTCAGTGAGACGTATTCTTCTCTCAACATTTATAAACGCAGCCGAAGCGCCTGATGGCTGAAACCCCTTGCTCCCTGCCCCCTGCTATATTACTGATTCCCGGTCCTGATGCCGAAACTACGTTCGGTTTCTTTAATGATGGCCTGTTTTTCACGCTCAGTTTTGCCAATTACGTTGGCCGTGCGCTCGATGATTAACTCCTCTCCGTCCTTCTGGAAGGTGTATTGCATCCAGAGCCGCCCATTCTCTTTATCCTCCCGAACCAGCACCGACGATGGTGCCACGTCACTCGGCGAGAGCGATGAGTCGGTGCTTGCCTGCATCGATTCGGCAGTTGTTGCAGCAGTTGCTTCTGCGCTCCGGACTGAGGCTGTCTGCTCGCTGCACTGAGTTTTCGTTGACTTTGCTTCGTGCTTCTTCTCAACAACGGCGGTCTTGTACTGATTGGATGGCGCCTGATCCAATGAGTCGAGGATTTGACTCTCCAGTGCTTTTACTGCCTTTGCTTCCATATCCGCCACATCGAATGAGCGGCTGTAATGGACGGAGCGATTAGGCTCCTCAATGTCAACCCGAATGTGAAGCTGCCGACCATCGGTCGTTATGTGTTTGCTGGATGACCGTTGCGCTACGGCGCAGAAGCTAATACCAACCAGTAAGAGCGTACATAGCGTTTTCATAAATCGGCAGAATAGGTTGCTTGTTTAGATAAGTAGAAATACTCCCTCTATCATCGTGCCAAGTCCATAGTTATCTGATTTACAGACACTTTATACTGAGTATGTATACAAAATGTCCGCAATCGGACAAATTTTGTACGACAGCGGACAAGGGTTTTAAGCAGGGGGCGTATAAGGGGTACTTCTAATTGTAAAAAGAAGGTTTCTTTTATTTTTTGCCCGAATCTGATTATCAGGCAGTTATAAAATGAACCCAGAAGCACCAAATGTAAAAACTTGGATCGGCTTTGCATTAAGGTTGGAGAAATAGGACCAGGAACCCGGAAAACCAGGTATAAAATTGGAAAAGCCTTGCAGAAACATCCCGCTGCAAGGCTTTTTTATGGCTTAAATAGCCTTTAAATGGGGCTTACTGCTCTGACTCCACAAACTCGTTTGGCACCCACACAGCGGCTCCTTTATGGTCTCCAGAGAGTAGACGAACCCGCTTCTTAGCGAAACCAAGCTCAATCACCTTTACCTGGCTGTTATTGTCCACAAATACGGCTTTTCCGCTCTGAAGTAGCCCATTTAAGCCATCGGTGTCCTTTGCGGCTGCAAACGTCTGTATTTCGTCGTAAGCGTCCTTATTTAAGCCTGCTGGTAGTCCAATACGGATAATTCCTATATCACCGATATTCAGGGTCTTTTTGGCCGTTGGCGAGGGGATTTCAGGCGTTTTATCCGAAAAGGCGAAGATTGCAGCCCAAAGAAGTACGGCTATGGCTACGAGAACTATGGCCAGTTTGCGTACAAAGGGGTTTTGGCTGTTTTGAGAGGGTGTAGATGTGTTCATGGTTATAGTCAAAAAGATGGTTTAAAGGGCTTAAAATGTATCGCTAATTTTTACATTTGAAATTAGCGATACATTTAGCGATACATTTAGCGATACATACTGAATGGCTTTAATCCAATTCTACCGGATTCCCATCCATCATTACAGTCAGGCTTTGATGCCTGGCGATCTCCCCCACTTCCCAATAGCTTGTAAATGCGTTTGCTGCCTGAGCTAAATGTTTAGCTCGTTCCGGGCTTAGTACTGCTTGGGACTCCACAAGTAGGGAAAACTGCATCTTCCCCACTTCATCCGGTAAATGGTCCACCTCATCTACATCTACGCCCCCAATACGGTAATAAAATTCGGGTATTTGAAGTTTAAACGCATTGGTGAACTGGATGAAATGCGGCTTTCTGACTTTCAAATAAGTTCTAAAAGCACTGGGTAGGACATTGGCACTAACTTCAATTTTAATGGTACAGGTGACTTCGTTGAGAGTAGGCGTTCCAATCATTTATTGATAAAGTTTAGAAAAAAAGTAACACAAACTTAACCACTTCGCCTTATTAATAAACATAGGTCTACTCATATGTTTTTATTAATTTTTTTTATAATTTAAAACAATTGTCAGCCCCTCGCCTGGCTGCTTTTAGCTGCCTGATACATATCTCTATAAAGCGCAACACTATCTTCTAAGGCGGCAATCACCTTGTCTTTATCTGCCAATCTCTGTTCGTATATGTTTTTTTCTGCACTGGGGGTCGCCCCTGCCTGACTTCGTGCCTCATGGCTCATCTCTGAGCCTTCAGTAAGGTCTTTAAAGAGCAGAGTATCCGCATTAATATCAAATAATTTGATTATTGTCACCAATGTATTGAAGTCAGGATAAGACGTGCCTGTTTCATAGTTTGAGATAGTATTTGGCCTGGCATTCAGCAGAGTGGCCATTTTGTCCTGTGTCCACTTCTTGGATTGCCTTAGTTTACGAAGATTACTTCCAAAATAAACCATGAAATAACTTATCAAAAATTTTGATATATCAAATTATTCGATGAATATTGTACTGTTGTCACTCGGTAACAAAAGAAATGGAAACAGTACAGGAAATCAAATCGCATTTACGGAACGGCGATATGTCGAAGGTTGGTGAGATGCTGGGTATATCAAGAAAGTACGCAAATATTTTGCTTGGTCGGCCTACTGCAAAGCTCCATAAAGACGTACTGGAAACCGCTAAAAAAGTCGCAACTGCTAACCAGAATCTTGGACTGTGAAGTGTATAGCCGACATATGGTACACCGGCTTTGCGGAGCTAACGGAGTTGTGTAATATCAACGAAGTCACTGTGCGTCAGGGCATTAGACGCGAGTCCCCTCAGTGGGAATCCATAGCTGATCCAGACGACCGGCGCAAGCGTTTGATTCGCTACGACACGATGGCTCCCAAGTACCAATCCATCGTTCGCCGGGTGCTGTGTGGTGGTCTGGAACCCTGGGAAATTGCGGCCAAAAAGTCGGCTGAAGTTTTGAGCGAACGGCGGATCACTGAGTTGGTTGAAATTGCCCTAACTACCGGGTTTCGTCGGTATTGTGGACTATACCCGGCTGATGATACAAGCCGGGCGGCACTCAAAACCCAAACCTGCCTGGCGCGGGCGGCTGCTGTGGTCGAGCGCATTGGCACCTACATCCAGGAGCGGGATATTGACCCAAAGAGTTACAAGATGTACTATGAAGTTGAAGCCTGGCTGAAGCAGGATGACAACTATAATTTCTATTTCCCGAAAGGGAACCAGTATCTACCGCTTAACCCGATTCGCCTGAAGGAAAAAGTAGTACAGCGTTTCGGTAAGCCTGGCGTAGAGCCACAGCCAATCACAGAGGTGATCCGGCTCCCTCGTGAGGGTAACAAGTCGCGTGACAAGTTCGCTGGCGATGCCGAACTAATGGCCTGGATTGCAATGGCCAGGATGCAGGGCACTAATGACCCGAACGCTTATATCATTCGTAAGATTTCGGAAGTCTGTCGGATCGTTGGGCGGGACGTGCCTTCCAATAGCTGGTTTAGCCAGGTCTTAGCCAGTGGCCAAATGAAGCAGCTAACCGCTGAACCCCGCTTTGGCACTGGCACCAAACAGGCAGGCCGGTACACCCATAGCATTACGATGGCCAGGGCCATGTACGCGGGGGATTGCTGGATGATGGACGCTACCCGCGTCAACATGATTGAGCATGAGACGACGGAGAAGGGTAAATACGCCTTTTTGTACATCATTGCCGTTCGGGATGCCTATTCTGGCGACATCGTAGGCGTTCATTTCGACACCAAAGAAGACCGTTGGGCCTACACCAACGCCCTTAAAATGGCGGTCAAATCGACGGGCTATCTGCCTCACACGCTGGTTTATGACCGCTTTCCAGGGCATTTATCCGATGAAATGCAGTCGATTCTTGATGCGATGGAGCGCAAGGGCGTCAACCTGGTGTGTACCCATAAAGCAACGGGCAAAGCACTCTTAGAACGCTGGTTCGACACCCTGCAAACGGTATTTCTGTCGAAGTCGAAGTACTACTATGGGCAAGGCATTATGTCTACTCGTTCGTATGCCCATCGGTCGCCCGAATACCTGCTAAAAGTCAGGAAGGAAGCAAAGGCGGAAGGGTGGGATTTTGACCGTGCCTGGCAAGAAGCGTGGCAACGTATAGAGGAGTACCGTCAGACGCCTGTTTCTTACTATTCCAGGAAGCATAAAGGCTTAGACCTTAGCCCGGCTACGCTTCACCAGCAAAGCGAAAAGCCCAACGTCGTAGCGGTCGAATTGTGGGATCAGGCATCGCTCTTCTGGATGACCAAAGTGCTGGACATTCGCCGGAATCGACTGGAGCAGGAGGTGCATGGGGTTCGCTACGAATACCCAATCTATGATGAAACCCTACTGTATCGCTATGAGCGCGTGGCCATTCGCTACGAAGAAGCAGACCCGGCAAAAGTAATGCTGTTTGCTGTCGGAGCCGATGACCGGGTGACGGATTTCTTCATTACCGAACTGGCAGAGTCAACCCCAATTACGATGTATGGCCCGAATGCTGAACCGTCACGTTTGGCCGGTCGTCAGGAGAAAATAAAACAGTTTGAGGGGCGTAAGCGGGCCGATCTGCAACGTGCCGTGAACGCAGCAACGGTCGATCCTGAATACCTACTTAACCTGGGAGGGCGCGTACCCAAAGAAGAATTTGAGAGCGTTCAAACGGCCATTATCTACGAACAGATGGGTGTCAGCATTGCGGCCAATGCTCAGGCTCCAGCGAAGGGAAAGCAACCTAAGCCGCCCAAATTAAAGGTATTGCCAACAGCCACATCCGACGTGCCCTTTGACCCCAAAACGCACGTTTACAACAGCTTTTTCAATCAGTAATCACTATAAAACCTAATGAGAGATGATCGTAGAAATCAATGACTTCCAAAAAAAACTGGCGGTTCTTTCCCTGAACCAATATCTGAGCGCATTGCCAGTTCCCCCGCCAAATCACCCGGCAAATCCATTAGATAACACGTTTGACCTGGTTCGCGCTGAAGCGACACAGCTATTGAATGTATTGAACGGACCAGGTGAAGTTCGGATACCACGAAACAGCTTTAAGGATACACCTGAAAAGGTCGCTTAAATGCCATTTAACACCCTTTTAAACCTACATGAGAGATGGTAACAGATGTTCAGAAAATCGAAATCGGTCGGCTGATTGAGATAGAAGCCGAACGGCACAACGGTTGGCAACGAGCCGCCAACAAGCTGGGTGTAAACCAAACCCATTTGCGCTACAACATGCGTGACCCGGATAAATGGTATCTGGTAAGCGATGAGATGTGGGTGAAAGTAGCTGGCAAGCTCAACTATAACCTGAATGATGCTGGCTGGAGCCTGGTCAAGACAACCAATACGTCCATTGTGATGGAAGTGCTGGATAGGGCGCAAAATGAGCAGCTATTTATGGCGCTTAGCCACGATGCCGGGCATGGCAAAACGGCGGGGGTTCGGATGTACATGATGGAAAAGATGGGTGTCTTTTACGTCGAATGTGAAGAGTCCTGGAGCCATAAACGATTCGTGCAAAAACTGGCCGAAACATTAGGATTGCGGGTCGAGCGGTATTGCGTTTCCGACCTGACGGATATGATTATCAATATCCTTCGGGATAAGGCGGCAACCATCCGGCCCCTGCTGGTCATTGACGAAGCCAACAAACTCAAGCCCTCCAGCTTGCGGCTGTTCATTCCCTTGTTCAACAAGTTGCAGGACCAGGTTGGTATGGTCTTAATCGGGGCACATGACCTCAAAAAGCATATTCAGAACGGGGTTCGGCGGGATGGCCGGGGCTTCGATGAATTGGAGTCAAGATTAGGCCGCTCCTACATCTCCCTGGCGGGCATTTTTGAGCAGGATGTCATCGCCATCTGCAATGCCAACGGCTTAACCGACACAAAGGCTCAGGAGCGCATTTGGGACCGATTACGCCCACGCCGAATAGAGATCGAGGGGAAATACTATTGGGTTTCCAGTCAGGATTTACGGGTACTGAAACAGGCCGTGAAGCACGAGAAAGCGGCTATGCAGGTGGCGGCCGCTCAAAAAGCTCTGGCCCCAACGCACTTAGAGTCAACGATGGGGGGTAAAGTGGTTCCGGCATTGGCAGCAGTGGCATGAGAACGCTACGACGACGCAAGCGCGGGGAGTTAACCCCTTTAGAGATTCAGGCACAAATGGGGGGGGGTAAAACGCCTACTGACATGGAACAGAACGCCGGAATGGGCAAAATCATACGCTTCTACGCCAACATCAAACCCAGGGAAATCGTGGACGATCTGACAATCGAAGAACTGAAAGCGGCTGGCTTTGGCCCCTATCGCTATAGGGGTTTGAAAGACCCACTGACAGGTAAGTTCGCAACCGTCGAAGGGCCAAGATACTACGTCCATTCGTCGGTTCCAACGGCCAATTCAATCCATAGCTGTGAGTCGAAAGACTATGAACACCCATTAGTAAGCTATGAAGTAGGGTTCGGCTGGGAAGCCAAATGGGGAGCGGTTCGCTTCTCGCTTCGCAATGAGAAGGAGTTACGCGCCTTCATGAAGCAGTTCAATTATTACGCACCTATAATCAGTCAATAATATGGCTCCACTAAGTCAGGAAGACATTAAACGCCTTCAGGCGGATATGAGTACGCTCTTAGAAAAGCACGGCTTCACAGGTGCCTACCTGGTAGCTGAACACCGGGTTGGCGATAACGAAACTGCACAACAGTGCGTGGTAGCACTATCAGCAGTTTCCCCGTCGATGCCGACCAAATTTATCGACGCCCTGGCCAAACAAACCTTCTCAATCGTGAAGTCGGTCAGCAAAATGGAAGTCCATTTAAGAGACAATTAAACCCTATTCCAATGAACAAGAAGGACAGAACTAAGCTAACAACAGCAATGGAACAGTTTCTCCAGCTTAAAGGGCTTCAGGCCAGCCAGGAGAAGCAAATGGAGGCATTGAAAGATGTTATCATTGGTATAGCCAAAGATAATGCCAATGACTTTTCAGACGGTGAATTGCTCCTGGATGGGGTGGGACTTCTGAAGTACGTTGCCAACCCGCCAAAACTGGCTTTTACGGCTACGGGCAAGGCATTAAACGAAGTGGAAACCATTGGGCTGGTTAAGGATTTAGGCGAAAAATATGCCAAGTCAGCCATCAATATGGCACGGCTCAAAATTGCGGTCACGCAACAGGATCGGGAAGCCATGAGCGTCCTGTTGAATTATGGCGTCGAGTTGGTCTTGTCACAACGGTTGGATGTAAAAGCAGTATAGGCAATGGAAACGCAACAACTACCAGAACCACAGGACGCCACGAAAATAGCTATTCAAGGGTTGACGGATCGACAACTCAAAGCACTTCTCATTCTTTGTGAAGCGGTCATGGAAGACAAAGATGGTGCTGCTCTAAAGAGCATGGGGGCCATTGAATCCCTGATTGGCAGCGAAGGTGACGAAACGATGGGCTACTGGATTCCAATCCTTGCCTACAATGAAGCCAACAGGCGAATTGACCTAAAAACGCCTATGCCCTTTCCGCCAAATATGACTACTGAAGGGCGGGTGTAACTCCTAAAAACATCATGGCTAATCCTTGCCGGGCTGGACCCGGCCCGCTATTCGTGTCTCTAAGTGCTATCATTTTACTATCATTTTAATATCAAAAATCATGAAAACTCTTTTTCTAAGTGCCCTCCTTGTTTTTAGTGCCTTATTCTCCTGTGATTCTAATTCGGTAGAGTCAATAAAGACAGCCAAATCAAGGGCTAATGCACGTACCACCCTTGAAAACGATGCGTCCGGGCAATGGAAGCTACACTATGCAACCAATACGGCCTATCCCTACACCTATCCCCAAGACTGTGGTACGTGCTGTAGTGCTTCTGATGTCTGGTTGTACATGGCCAACGGGGGTACGCAGTACGCTTATCACACAATCACCAATTACAATCCCTGTAATACGCTGTCGTGGTCAGACTTTAAGAGTGACTTCAATGGAGGTGGTTTAGCCTGGGAAACCTACCCCACCTTTTCGAGTGAGTACAGCGGTTGGGTTGACAGTCCATATGATGGAGTGGATAAATTAACGATTGTGCGGGGCGTACCGAACGAGACAAGTGCGATTAGAGAGGTCTCCGTTAGCTTCAACAGCACTAAAACAATCATGTACTGGACTGCCCCCAACTACTCCGCCACCTGGATACGTGCCAGTGGCGGGCCTTCTATTCCTTAATGTGACAGCCGGGAAAGACCGGCACTCTGGAGAGTAGAACACGGGGGTGTAAGCAAGAGAAACTGACATCGAGTAAGCCAGAAGGGAGCGCGCTGGCGAAAGAGAAAATACTTGCGGGCTGAAGGTTGACTGTTCGATAAGCCCATTCAGGGGTTCGACTCCCCTGCTCTTCACAATGGCGATACTGCCAGAAACGAGTACCAAACCAATCATCAAATGGCCAAACAAAATACGTCGGCTACGCCTAAGACGATCAAGGCGAAATTTCAGGTAACATCCGTAGGCAATGACCGGGAACGGGTCTACATGCAAACGGTGGACACTCCCGATGCGTCGGGTAAGAATGAGAACACGGTTTTAGGCGGGGCGCAACTGACCATCCAGGCAGACGATGAAAAAGACTTCTTTCTGTCAGGTGGTGAATACTACGTGGAATTTACACCTGTAGCGGCAAAAGTTTAATCAACCGGGGCG
Organism: Spirosoma areae; assembly: GCF_054781775.1. NCBI lineage: Bacteria > Pseudomonadati > Bacteroidota > Cytophagia > Cytophagales > Cytophagaceae > Spirosoma > Spirosoma areae. The sequence continues at coordinate 223,144 of NZ_BAAGTT010000034.1, forward strand.
GTCGTTAGCCAAAGCATATTTTGTGCAGCAGCTGATGGCCGTCCATGGAAACCAAACAATCTATGGCAACTGACCAAGACCCTCACGCAGATGATGCGCCCGTCGATGAAAGCAATACGCCGGTAGTCGAGAACGAAGAGCCGAATACCATTTCGGCGGAAGATTATTTTCTAAACTATCAATATTAGAGCCATGCCCAAACTAACATTTCAACGAGTCCAGGGAGCGGACTCCGAACCTCTTGATTTGGATATTGACATGATCGAAGGGGTTGCTGCCTCCATTATGGAAGGACGGTGTATCCTGGCACTACCCGGACGGGGTGTGCTGGTGAAGGGTACGGTCGAGGAAGTGCAGGCACTCATCGACGCGGCCCGCGCGGAAGCTCAGGAATTAGATGAAGACGATAATTGATCCCTTGAACGATGACACGCACATTAGAGCAAAACACAAAATTTCACAAGCTGGTAGGGCTTCGTAAACTGGATAAGGAAGACAAACAGGCGTTGGTGATGGAATGTAGTGGCGGTCGCACTACTTCCAGCGCGACCATGACGGTGCAGGAAATGGCCTTAGCCATCACCATCCTGGATAGTGAGCAGACCAGTTCACTCAAGAAGATGAGGGCCAAGATTATCCATGTGGCCAGAGACATCTTTGGTATGGCTCCAAAAGATGTTTGGGGACAAGAACACTATGACAGGCTGAATAAATTCCTCCTGGATAAATTCAAATGCCCCCTGCACAAGCTGACCTATCAGCAGTTGCCTAACGCGGTTACAGCAATGGAAGCCTGGCGGGGATGGAAGACAAAGAAAATGGTTAACGAACTCTTAAACGCTATTTAATCATGGTTTACTTAATGTGGATACTGGGCTTATTTATTCTTGCTGCCTTCTTCTACGCACTTGGGTTCTTTCGCGCCTGGGGGCTTTGGGAAGAGGTCACAAAAAACGAAAAACTCAGTCAGGAGTGCAGGAATAAAATTGACGGGCTATTATGAAAGTCAAGCTGAAATTGCGGCTCAAATCGGGCGAAGTGGTTGCTCTTAGTAAGCACTTAGCCACTACGTTAGGCAGTCAACAAGTTGAGGAATTGCGAAAAGAACCGGCTGATATGTTAATCATGTCTGCACTCTACGAAATATACAGCAAGGTGAAAGAGCAAAGTGAAAATATTCGCCTATTTGGTAATCGTAGAACCGATGAACTATACGCTGTTACTCTAACTCGTACCCAGGCACTGGCCTTGTGCTGTGTGGTGGTCGATGAGCCGAAAGCCGCAACTGCCATGCAAACTTACGAAGCCAATTTCTTGCAAGGTTTGTTAGGTACAATTCACCAAACCTTTTTAGTATAACCACTTAGTTAATCCTTTTTCGTCATGTATAAAAACTACGTATATTGTGCGTTACTTATTTGCCTCCTTTCGTGGCACCACCGTAACTCACTCATGAAGAACACTCCGAAGTCCTCCACTTCCAGTTCCTCTATGCCCCTTCGTGACCGGCGCAATGCTGACATCCGGGCGGAATATGTTCACCTTTTTAATGTCGAGGGCAAGCGCAACAAAGTAATCCTGGCGCTGCTGTCGAAGAAATGGTACATGGCAGAAGATACCATTGAGCGTATCGTTTTTCAGCGCGGGCGTTATCGGCAAACGCCATCGGCAACGGCATCGTCAGCCGTATTGCCAGCATGAACTTACTCTACATAAGTGATATGGATGCTGGCTTGATCGGCGTTGTGCTGGCTATTGTGCTGGCGGCATTGGGCGGGTTCGCCATCGGCCATTTGATGGGCAACCGGGAACGAAAAATGGAGGAAACGTTTAATCCTAAGTTTCGGCCTGACGGGGAGGGGGTTCGGCTATGATTTCGGTTGCTCAACGCTATTCTATCACTTCTCCCATGTTCGAGGGCCAATTGATGTTCTACTACAATGAGCAGGACGTATTGGAAGGCTTCAGCAACGAAGCTGAAATGAAGCCAGAGCAAATCAAATGGCTGGCAACCCATTTCCCAATGACGATAGCTGATTTAGAGTGGGTGGCCGGGTCAAGTTCTACCATTATTATTCGGCGGACAACTCAGGAGCTAACCTTCGATGAATTTTGGGAAGCCTACAAACTCAAGGTCAACAAAAAGGAGGCACAAGTGGCCTGGGACAAATTAACGGAGCCTGAACGAGTCCAGGCGTTTGAAAATATTCCAGGGTACAATTACTTTTTGATGTATCGACCCAATCAAAATAAGATGTACCCGGATACTTACTTGCGCGGTAAGTTTGCGAATGACTATAAGGCAATGGCTGCGGCCAAATGAGTGTTCATTAGTATTTGTTGTTTATATTCAAAATCCCCGCTGGCATTGCCTGGCGGGGATTTTCGTCTTTTAACCTAAATTATGATATGAGAGATTGCAAAGGTAGTCCTAAACTCGACGTTTTTTAGCCTGGCTAATTTCGACAAATGTTTTGCCCATTGCATAGAGTCCACCAGCGACCAGAAACGGCCAGGAGTCTTTCCACTCAAACTTTTGAGTAACAGCAGCATTGTTCAGCACAAACCCCGTCGATAGCCCGGTAACGTATAACGTCAACGAATTGAGCATCTTGATCGAGCCGCGTAGCTCTGACCTTACTGTAAAGTCCTTTTCTGCTTCTTCCATCTCATTTGGGGATTGTCGCTTGTGCGATAGCTGCTATTGCTGCCAGGATGACTATACCCCAAAAACGGGCTTCTTTGCTCTGCAACCGCTCATTTTGCTGATGCAGTAAGGTGTTTTCTGAAGCCGACTGGAGAAATTGTTTACGCTCGATATTCAGCGTATCCCGAACGGCCATCACGTTTTCGGCGGGTGGTGGCCAGTAGGTGGTATCCGTTTGCGCCAGCACGGGAGCCGCCAGCAGGAGTAAAATCAGGAGGAGTTTCATGGTTAGTTACGGTGAAACCCCCTAAGCTGACACTCCAGCTTAGGGGGTTGTGATTAGTTGTCTTTTACGAACCAAGACGAGGGAAATGCTTCAGCCGCAACGATCACTTCGCCAGCCGCACTAAAGTGAGTGAGGTCGGGAAAGGCTACGAAGATATTTGCGCGTTGTGTGTTGCTATTAACCGCTCCGGTTTCGGTCACGAAGGCTAAATTGACCACCCGCGTTACGCCGGGTAAGCCCGCCCGTATCGCATCGTTAATCTGAGCACGCTGGGCGACTTTGGTGGCGTCACCGGCAATGAGTCCATTCGAGGGCAATGTCGAAATCCAGACCTCTTTGCCAGCCGCTACCCCGTAATTAATGAACTGCTGCAACAGGTCCAGATACGCTTGAACAGACGGGGCATTCAGGGCATCGGTGCCCCCGATACCAATATAAAATACATCGCATTCGTTGTCGAGGGCTTGTGCAAGACCAAGACCGGAGCCGGTTTGGATGAAATGCGCTAATCGCATCGACCCCGCACCCACTCGTTTCCAGGCCGAACCGTTGGCGTTGAATGCGCGAATCGCATACCCCAACTCGACCACGCCACCCCCGCCCATTTCGAGGCTGGCCGACAAAACACATATACTCTTTTTCGTTACTTTCGACAGGGGAACGCCCACCAAATCAACGGGACCGAAACCCGTCACGGCGGTGGTGGTGATGGTGCCCGTTGCGCCAGCATCGCCTAAGATACTGCCCGCTGTAATCGTCCCGGTAGGGCATTGATTACCGCTTGTTACCGTTCTGACAACCCGTAGTTCACAATCGGCATTGGCGTACAGTGGAATCGGAAACGGGTCATTCCATAATTTGGCACCAGGCGTTAGGGTCACTGAATTGGACCGCTCAAACGTTATCTGCTTTTGGGTCGTACCATTGCTCAGATAGGCCTTCGTAATCGTTACATCGTTCGGCCCAGCGACATCGCCGGGTGTACCCAGCCCCAAATCCAGTATCCGCTGATTCGTCCACTCGAATTGGGCGTTTATCATGTCGAACGCTGGCCGGAAAATGTACTTATCCGTTCGTACTGTCTCCGTCGTGGGCGACAGTGCCCCGTAGTGGCTGGTAAATTTTGTATTGCCCGATACCCGGCGCGTACTAAATTTAGTCGTAGTTGAAACGACCGTCGTGCTGCTGCCACCACTGCTGCCACCTCCAAAGGAAATGGTAAGCTGCGCCAGCGAGGGCAGGCTCAACAAGAAGAGTACTAAAAGACTGAGTTGCTTTTTCATTGGCTGTTACGGGGGTTAAAATTCACTAATGATTTTAAAGGACATGAAATCAAGCCCTACCGCACTGGTGGAGGTGCCGTTACAGCGGGCAACCTGGGCACTCTGGCTGAAGTTGGTGGGAATGTCAGTTACCAGCGTGCCGCTGGCCGTTGCGCCCGTTGCGCCATTCACGATAGTGTATTTGATACTCGTTCCCAGCGAGGAAAACTTAAGCTTCAACTTGTAAAAATCTGTACTCAGCGAGTTGGCGGGAAAGCCGCTGCCCAGCGCGATTTTGTTGGCCGTACCCGTAGCGTCGTTGTAGATGATGCTCATATTGGCGTCACCCGCGTCGGCCCCAGCGCCGACCAGTTGAGTAAGTGTGCTTGGATTCGCCCCGGACCAGGTTCCGTTCATCAAGCCAGCGAAGGAGCGAACGTCGGAAACAGCCGCAGCATCGGAGGGAGCAAACGTAAAGACCCACTCTTGGTCATTGGCCGTTAGAGGAAACGAGTTGGTTAGCCGTAAGCCTGCCTGACTGTTGGCAGTGGTGGCACTCACGTACCCAGCCCGGTTCTTAATGGTGAGTGAATTGGTGGCCGCTGGTGTTCGTCCAGTTCCGGTTCCTAATACGGTTGGATTGGAAGGTAGACCAAATACACTTAATCCTACACCACTGCCCTGCGCCTTGACGCTGATAATATCCCAGTCTTTCAGTAAGTAGCGCGTGGAATCAATCGTAGTTCCTCCACTGCCACCCGAAGGGGTTGGTATGTTGAGGACACCGCCAATGAGCGTTGCGGGGCCGGATGTACCCGTGGTCGTCAGCGTCAGGCTGACGCTGCCCGATGGTGTCGGAATATTGAGCACCCCACCAATGAAGGTTGCAGCCCCGCTGCCGGTCGCCGTGACAGTCAATGAATTTTGTTTGCCAGTCAGCGCAGCCGGAAGTCCTGTAACCTGGCTCTGGGAAATCACACCCACCACAATGGGATTGGCAGGGGTTCCCGCCCCAACGGTCGTGTTATTCGCTGTGGTGATGGTTACATTATCAATAGTCAGGCTGCCGCCACTACCCAGCAGACTTGTGCCGCTCCCCCATGCGCCACTGGTTTTTGGGCCAAATATGGTCAGGGAGGTCGTATTGATAAAGAAGTCGCCGTTAACACCCTGGCCGGAGGTCGGGTTGCTCGTGCCGTTCAAGATTGTTTTGCCATCGGCTCCAGCCTGACCAGTAGTACCCAAATTGCCCTGAATACCTTGTAAGCCCTGGATTCCCTGTTGCCCAATTAAGCTGACACCCGCTCCCCAGGCTCCAGCAGTCTTAGGCCCATAAAACTGGCTGTTCGTGGTTCGGTAGTAGAAATCGCCATCGGTGCCTAATCCAGACGAAGGAACGGTTGTGCCTGATAGGATTGTCTTACCATCTGCTCCATTGCTGCCACCGCCACCGCCACCAATCAGACTAACCCCCGATGGCCACGAGCCGCCCGCCTTCGGGCCGTAGAGCATGGTCGTGGTGGTGTTGATAAAGTAATCACCATTAACCCCCTGGCCAGATGTCGGTGCGCTCGTGCCGGATAAGATAGTATTGCCACTGGGTCCAATCGGCCCCGTTTGACCTGTGTTTCCAACAGGGCCAATCAAGCTGATACCGGCTGGCCAACTCCCTGACGCTTTCGGGCCGTATAATGTGCTACTGGTGGTGTTCAGGTAGAAATCACCGTTCACGCCTTGCCCCGATGAGGGAGCAACTGTGCCTGATAGAATGGTTCGGCCATCAATCCCATTTTGGCCCGTAGCACCAGGAGGGCCATTATTGCCCGTTGCGCCAATCAAACTCACGCCAGAAGGCCAAGTGCCTGAAGCCTTTGGGCCATAGAGGGTAGATGTCTGCGTATTGATATAAAAGTCCCCGTTTGCGCCAATTCCAGACGAAGGGGCACTGGTACCGGATAAAATGGTTCGGCCATCGACACCGTTGCTGCCACCCGAACTATTGGTTAAGCTGGCCAGCTTACTAATTTCAGCCGGACTCATCATCCGGTATCCTGCCAGCTTGCGAACAAAAGCAGACGTATCGGTAATGTTGAGCTTGGAGGCTCGAAGGCTTGCGATTTGACCCTGAGTTGAGTTCGGACTTTGACCAAACGCGACAAAGCTGGTCAGGAATAAAAGGGCACTAAGAATGCGTTTCATGGTTCGTTTTAGTGTTACGGTGAATGAGGTACTGCGTTGACTTAAAGGTTGGGCACTAATTCAAGGGTGACTTTTCCTGTAAAGGGTGTATTGATCGCATCACTGAAAATGACCGTCGCCAGGTTAGACGTTGTTTTCTGAATTTTGATGCCGGTCACTGGCCAGCCCTCAGCATCTTCAAAATAGGCCAGCAGGTGATATTGGGTAACGTTGAGGTCAAACGTTGCGCCGAAATCGTGCTGAATATCAAAGCCGGTTGATATGCCAGGCGAAGGCAAGGGAAACGTTTGTTTGCAACCTTTACTGTTGACGGCTTCCGCGATTAGTTCATAGTCGGATAGCCTCATTTTGTTGGCGGGCGCAAGGGCACCTACTTTACTGGGCACTTTTTGTATAGACATAATTTTTAGGGTGAAATTGTGAATGGGGAAACTCAGAGGTCATTGATTAAATCAATGGGAAACTCGTAGGGGAATCCATCGCCTACTACTACATCGTCGTCTAAATCGAAGTCGAAATCATACGGGAACCCGTCGATGGGTAGGGCAACAATGGTGCTGACGCCGGGTTCGATGACGAACGAGCCGGTAAACAAACTAACTGCATCGTTGCCTTCAATTTCCACCAGGTCATAGCTGTAGCAGCCGGTCATCACGTCCATATCGACCATGCTTTTATAGAGATTGACCGACCGGGCCAATACGTCCTGATCGCCGGGTTCAAACGTCAGAATGGGATCAGCACCGAAACCCCGAACCTCCAGTTTATAGCCTTTGCCAATGGTCGAATGGCCGACATCCAAGTTCAGGCTAAAGCTCCGGTTCGCTTTGCAGTGTATATCCCGCTCAATGGCTTTGTTCACTTCGATTACAGCCTTCATCGTTTGGCTATGGATAGTTTGAGTTGATACAGAAAGACGTAGCTCACGATGGCCACCAGTAGCAGTCCAAGCGAGATGAAAAAGGCGGGCTTATACCAGGGCGCAATACCGAAACTGGCAACAGGTGGACACTTCGCCTGGAGCGTTCGGATAATGGTATCCGCTTTGCATTCGGCCTGAACCCTGGTGATCTCACGAGTTCGGTCGTAAATGACCCGTGCCCGTCCCTGCTCAATTACCCGGTGAATAGTAGTCGTGTCGGTTTTAAGCGAAAGCACAACGCTATCCTTCAGGATAGTTACGGTATCCTGAATCAATACCGTAGCGGAATCGGTGGCCAGGTACCCGAACTTGCGAAGGGCTTTATTGTACGTCATGCAGCCTGATAGGAGTAGGCAGAAGGCGGCAAATAGGAGTAGGTTGACCAGGATCAACCCGATGCGTTCAGTTCTCATGCTTGAGCGGTGGGTTTGTATAATAATGGATTGACTTGTAGCGTAACCTGCCTTTCCGTGTAAGTAGGGCCGGTTTTGAACTGCGTGATGTAGGTCTGTTCGACCACGTAAAAAGTGCCTGATGGGTAGTCGTGCGATTTGACCCGGCTCAACACGCCCGGCACCGACAGCACGGCATCATTCACCGGATCGCCTAAATCAAGTTCTTTCAGGTTCTTAGTGATTAGTGGGTCGGTCAGGTGGGTTTGAGCCGGTAGCCGTAAAATCAGCTTCACCGTGACGGAGCCATTGCCAAGCTGATTGCGGCCTGCCAGTTGGCTCCATTCGATTTCAGAGTGACCAATCAGGATGCCGGGCGTTAGAATGCTGTTGAATAGCTCCGGGTTATCCAACTGGCCTTTGTCGAGGTCGAACCAGACAAGCTGTTTTACCTGGTCGGCAATGGCCTGGGCAATAATGAAATAGGCATTAAACATCGTTTAAATGGTGTTTACGGGTTACTTAAAAATATTGTCGAGTTCGCGTTCAATCTTGCTGATAATCTTCTTGTCGAGTTGTCTGGATGGTCCCATGAATTGACGTTTCGGCATTCCATTAGTCCCCTCGTTATGCCGTTTGGCATAGACGACATCCGAACTGACCACTACGCTATCTCCATCTTCAGACCAGGTGAGCGAATCCCCTAAATCCCTTGAATCAGTCAGGATAGGCGACATATTGCCGTTCTTCTTTCGCTTCTGCTCCTTGCGCCGTTCGGTGATGTCCGGCCACTTCTCCAATGACTCATCGGTAAATCCTTCATTGTCAAAGGATTCTTTGAAGTGCTTCGTCGCTTCAACCCCTACGACCGTTGGTAAGCGGTTTTTGATAAAATCACCCGCCCGTTTTGCCGCTCGTTCAAATTCCTTTGGACTCATGACCTATTGTGTTAAAAATTTTGTTATACTTGTGGACCGATACACAATCCCAATGGCTCAGATAAACCCATATGCTACCCCGTCAGGAGGCCCGAAAGAGGGTCAGACGGCTGCTTGGGCAGCCTGGAACCAGGAGCGTGAAACTGAACGGCGGGAAACCCTATCCCCTGAGCAGCGAACGGAAGAAGACAATGACCGTCGCCAGCTTCAGCGTCGGATGAATGCCGAACTACCGCTTTAATTTTGTTTCGGTTAGGTGTATCCATGTTTCTTGTCCGATTTCCTCTATTTTGTTGACGGTAAACCAGGTGCCTGCATCGAACAGCACTTCGTCCTCACTGGCAAACTTGCTGATCTTGACAATGCGCCTGCCTGTCTTCGACCGAATGACCATCTTGACACCCTCATTGAAAGCCTTTAGCGGATTAGCCGACGTGGAGGTAAATGATTTGTGCTGAATCGGTTTGCCCCGTTTGAGGTGGTCTTTGTACTCATTCAGGATGTCAGCCGGTAGGGTCGTTCCCCGATACACGTCTTTTTTATAGGCGGGCACTTTCTTTAGTGCTGCTGACAATACCCGGTTCAGGGCTGCGTAGTGTTCATCCTTGTCAATCAGTTCGGCCCGTAAAAAGCGGTTTAAGTCGTAGTATTCGGATTCGGTATAGGCCCAAATAGAAGCCAGTTCTTCATGATCGACTTTCGGCCAGGCAGCTTGCAGTTTATCGGTCTGATTAAGCGCCTTCATGAAATCAGCATGTAAGCGCAATCGCTGATAGTCTGCTTCGCGCTGGAGCCGTTCCCCTTCCCTGTCGATGGCCGCAAGGTCTGCTTTCGATTCTTTTAGGTTTACCGTGTACGGGTGGGTATTGCTGAATACCTGTTCAGTTAGGCCGGGATTATGGTCGAGGCCGGGCGTGGGTTGGGGCTGCTCTTCAGGGAGCGGGGTAACGTCGCTGTCGGTTGGTTCGGCTCCACACAGGCAGTTATAGTCGCTGGGTGGGTAATGCTTCACCCAAAACTCATCATCCAGCTTCCTAATCACATGGTAATAGGGCTTGTGCTCTGGGCGTGGTGTGGCGGCACGGCTGGGCAAGTACTCCAGATTGGGATAGAGGTCAGCACCGGCCTCGAACGCCTGCCAGCGGGAACCCATACGAGCGGCCCGGATAGCCGTGTTGTACTCCGTCTTTAGCCAGGTCTGATTGTAATTACCAACGATGGGTTCAGCGGCTTTCTGGAAAGACTTCCAGGAGCGTTTCGTTTTGCCATCGTCGCTCATCAAGAGCCTGGCTAATTCCTTCTGTTGTACAACCGATTTGCGGGCGGAAAACCACTGGTTCACTTTCTGCATGTGTGCCAGGAATGCCGGGTTGGGTTTGCCATACTGGAGTACACCCACACTGACCGCCTGGCCTAATGCGTCATTTGTAATCTGGAAAAGATTAGGCTCTACCAATCCCTCAAAGCCCTCATAGACATTCTTGAGGGCTTTGCCCGTCAGGGCTTTGATGTCGATGAAGCCAGGCAAATCAATTGCTTCCTCATCGCCAGCCGCTAAGTGCAGGTGGTCGATGTGGTCACAATAGTACAGGTGGCGCATGGTCGCCCCGAACTCCGATTCAGTTACCGGGTCGGGGCTTCGACGAAAAAACTCTTCAGCTTTGAGGCAAGCCAGGCAAAGCCAATCCCGTCCGGATCTTCGTCCACATCGGGAGCCGACTGCTTTGCTTTCTTGCCCGGTTTAGCAGGCTTTTCCGGCTCCTGGCTTTGTGCCTTCTCCTGTTGTTGCTGTTCGGCCTGGCTTACCTCATCGTCGGAATCATTGACAAACTCCACATTATATTCCTGTTGAAAGAAACCCTTTTTCAGCTTGCCGACTTTGGTGTGGATGTCTAAATCCATCGTAAGCCGGTCTTTCTTTGAGATTTCAGCTTCTTCCTCCACAAACTCGAATGCGCCCCCTTCAACGGGAAAGCCCTGGGCATTCAGCATCGCTATGCCCTGCTCGTTGAGATAGGAAAGAATGTGATCCTGATCGTCGTAGGTAATGTTATCGGCTACGCGCTCATGAACTTCACCCTGGCTTTTGCTGCTACCGTCCTGAGTGGTCATGGTCTGACCAACAATCAGCTTGGATAAACCCTTGTCACAATAGTCAGCCAGACCCAAATAGGTATCTTTCGCCCCGGTTTTATTGGATTCGACAAACTCTACATTCGAGCCTTCGGGAACCACGACGTGGGCGGCACTCCCCATACTGGCCAATGCCTGTTCTAACTGTGTTTTCTGGGCCGGGTCGAGCGGGTTGTAGGTGCCTTTGCGGAGCGGCTGGCCATAGAGTTCGTTGAACGTTGCCCAATCGGATACGTCCCCCCGCTTCAGCAGGACCAGCGGCACGGCACTAATCAGTAACCCCAAATCGTCGGTATCGCCAACGGCTAAGTATAGCGTATCGTAAGGTGGTTGACTGTAATCAATTCCAGTCGTGTCGTAGGGCGTGACAACAACTAACGTTTTGCTGGGCACAACGTGGGGTCTGGGAACTAAGCTGGTTAGCCGGTTCACAAAATCGACACCAATCAAACTGTACCCATAGAACCGGGCATCCTGAATGTGATGCAGGAGTTGTCGAAAGAATCGCTTTTTAATAAGCTCCTGAATTTCGTCAACCTCTTCGCCATCCCGTTTGAAGACTAATTTCGTTCTCGAAATTGCCAGCCGACGTTGATCCAGTACCGACCGCAAATGTTCATCCAAGCAAACATCGGCGTAGCTATCATAGAGGGTTTTGCGGGTGGGATGCACCACCGATTCCGCTGAGATGATGGCACTCTTCCAATGGTCGAGCGTCTTTCTGCTCCGATCCACCGAACGAATGTGAATCGAGCGGTCGATTACGTCGATAGCGGCTGCTTTCTTTCCTTGTCTCTTTGCCATGTCAAAACGTGCGATTCAACGCACGATCTATCAGTTACGGTCTTGGGTGTTCGCGCCAAACGAGCGTTGAACCTCGAAGCGTTTAAACGGTATTTAAACGGGGTCAATACAGCGATGGTCGGCGGGGTGTGCTACCCCAGGCGATTTCGCTCCCCGTTGTACTGGTTTCATCAATTGGAGCGGGGTCTACGCCAGGCAATTTGATTTTGCCTCCTGCCAGCATCTCCAGTAATTTGGCGGCACGGTCACACGCCTTATCAACTTTGGTGGGTGTGGTCTCCAGTGGTTGATACAGGTAGCAGATGACCAGCGTTTTGGCAATCTGTAAGAGCAGCTTATGCCGGGCATCGCCTACCTTCTCCAGTTCAGGCCGGATGTCATAGCGGCCACACAGATGGCTTTCGATTTCCGATTCTGCCGTCAGGCAGTGTGCCATTAAAATCCCTTCATCGTAACGGGTGGCCATCGCAACCACTTCCGGGTATACGTTGGTGAGTAAGTCGGCTTTGTTGATGAACATGGCTTACCAGCGGTTTTGTCGGCGTTGACCGCCTACGGTGATGGGTACGGATACGGCAATGAGTCGGTTGAGTTTCCAGACCGCACCCTCGAATGAATCGGGCGCGTCATCGTGCGCGTTGGGGAATCCCAGCAGTTGATCCAAAAAATTGCGGTAGTGCGGGTCTTGCTTTAGGTTGGCATTGATGCGAACCAATCCCTGCTCAAAGAGTGGGGTTAGTTGCTCAATACGACCATACTTATCCGGCTTTTTACGATCATCGGAGCGTATGGACAGCATCCATCCGCGTTTTTCAGATTCGTCCTGGTACGTCTTCAGGTGCATATCCTGCATGAAGTTGGCTTCCATGAAGTGATAGGCGTTGTCATAGCCGCCATCCGTAAGCCACTGCTGGATGTCGTAATGAGCGCGAACCATTGCTTCCGTCGTGGCCTGGGCAACCCAGCACTTTAACAGGTCGTAGTAGCGGCCAATTTTGCCAACGGCAACGATGGCTTTAAAATCGTTCCGCTTCGTGTCCTTATACGACGGGTCATTGTAGACCACAATGCACTGATAGGCGGATAGCTTGGGTAGCGTCTCGTATAGAATCCAGTCGGTTTTAAAGATTCGACCTTCCGTAATGTGCCGGTGGAAAAATTCGCGTTGCGCCAGGCGGTAGCCGAACTTATCCATTTCGACCTTCAGCTTTTGGCGGTCGAATTTCTCCTTCCAGGCGGGTACGCCCTTCTCGCTCTGATCCTCTTTGTGCGTTTTTGGATTTTCGAGGGCGAATACTTTGCTATGCGTCACCGTCGGATTGATGGGATCGCCGTCTTCCAGGTCGCCAACCAAATGGGCTAATATGGAATGACGGTGGATTCGGTTGCCGACAACGACAAAGCGACCGCGTGTCATATCAAAACAGCCGCGTAAATCGCCATTCACCCAATCGACAGCCTCTTGCACCCGGTCGGGATTCTTGACAACATCAGCATCGTCAATGTCATCGACCACGATGTAATCAGGCCGACGCTCCCCTTTTCGTGTGCCCCTGGGTGACTGTCCACGACCAAACGCCCAAAAACCAACCCCGTCACGAGTCGTAAAAGAACCTTCCCCCCAATCGCCGAAAGTTTTCTGTTCGCCAAAATCCGCCACAAAGCGGGTATTGGTTTCTAACTGTAGCTGAATGTCGATCAGGAGCGTGATGGATTTGACCTGATTCTGACCCGCAATAATCATCCCGTTCAGTTCGCCATTGGCCAGCAGAAACATGGGAACCATGATGTCAGCAAACACGCTTTTGGCGTGGGCGCGGGGCCACTCCAGGACTATATTGATTAAGGGGTCGGCAATGATTTGTTTGGCCGCTTTGAGGTGAAAATAGCCTAATTTTCCCTTCATGTGTTGCGGGAAATAATGCCAGCAAAAACCCTCAAAGTCAGCCTTCAGGCGGTCGATCCTGGCCAGGCGAATCGGAGCAGGTTCGTGAACATCGGGGCCGGGTGCCTGGCTAAGAATCCTTTTCGTGGCATCGTAATACTCCTGGAGGGCTTTCTTTTCATTGGGCTTCAAACTCATGCCGTAAGCACCTCCTTCTTAGCCAATAAGAAATCGTTGGTATACGGCACAAGCATTTTGGCCAAGTCAGGCGAACGCTGGCTTAAAAACTCAATCAGTTCCCGGATGACGGTAGCCAACATCGCAAACGACAATTCTTTGCCTTTGATGGTAGCGAACATTTTCGCCAGGGCATCAACATCCCCTTTGTCAATCAGCTTGAGGTCGCCACTACGCCGGTTGTCATCCTTAATCTTATTGAGGGCTTCCAACTGGTAATCAATTAGTCCGAGCAAGCTATCCTGAATGTTCTTCTTGAGGGCCATGCCAGCAGCCCGCTCTTCGCGCCAACCGCCTTTAGTAACCCAATTAGAAACGGTCGTCTCCGATACGTCGAGCGTGCGGGCGATCTCCACATTGGGCACATTCAGCATGTAGAGAGCTTTCCCGGCTCCCATTATTTTCTCCTGACTGCTCATTTCTTGGTACGGTAGGTGCCTTTCGGTTGAATCAAAATTGAGCAGTACGGGCGGATTCTGCGAATAGCTTACGTACCGATTCACCTGAAAAGGTGACGCTGTCCCCTGTGGAGGTGAATCGGTACTGACGCTTTTTGCGAGCGTCAATTTGTCCCCCCAACTTCACAGTCACTTAAGAGCCGAGGCCCGCCCTGTCGAGCCAGCTACCGTACCTACCGTACACTACCTATGAGCAAGACCCCTGAGTCAAAAACCTTCCTCGTTAGTGATGAAAGCAGAAACTCCTATGGGTTCGTCGTGCTGACTTCCGGCATCGACACCACTGCTTTCGAGAGCAATCCAGTGATGCTGCACATGCACCAGCGGGGAAAGGTTTTTGGGTCATGGGCCAATCTTCACAAGGAAGAGGGAAAGCTATTTGCCGATCCCGTCTTCGATGTAGCCAGCCAGGATGACCAGATTGTTTTCGTGGCCGGTCAGGTTGAGCGCGACGTGCTGAAGGCTTGTTCCATCGGTATCGACATTCAGGAGGTGGAGTGGAACGACGGGTTGAGTTTGTACGTGGCCACCAAATCCGTGCTGGAGGAAATCAGCATTGTGGACATTGGTGGAAACCGCAACGCCATCCGGCTCTATTCTAATGGCAAGCCGCTCAGTGAGGTAGAGTTACAAAACAAGCTGGCAACACTGGCCGCGCCCCCCTCGTTGGACACAATTCAAACCACTAACACCCCCGTACACATGGAGTTAAAGAAGACCGCCGTCTCCCTGGGCTTGCCCGAAACGGCCACCGAACAGGAGGTTGAAACGGCCCTGGCCGCTCTTGCTGCTGAGAAAGGCTACAAGAAAAAGTTTGAGGACCTGACGACGACCCTGGCGACCAAACAAAAGACAGAGTCGGATACCCTCATTGCTGATGCCATTGCCGATAAACGCATATCGGCAGAAATGAAAGGCAGTTACGAGGCTCTGTTTGCCCTGGATTTTGACCATACCAAAGCCGTTTTGTCGAGACTCAATAAGCCGGTCGATCTGACGCAGTTTGCAAAAACAGGAGAAACGACCCTGGCGTCTAAGACTACTGAAGACGCGGCTAAACTCTATGATACGATGGATAAGGCTGGTACGCTGGCAAAATTGAAATCCGACAACGTAAACGAATATGGTCGCCTGTTTGAAGCCCGCTGGGGCCGCAAACCGACCGCGTAGTATAAACCCAACCCGAACCGGACGCTGCTGAAAGGGGCCGGAATTGTCCGGCCCCTGCATTGATTCCGACAGACCTTTTACCCCGTAACTTAAACGTAACTTAATCGTGGCACTTGAAAAGGAAATCTGGAGAACCGACATCGTTGGCAATCTCTACAAAGACAATGAGTTTTTGAACCGGGCAACCAATGCCGATCAGTATGTATTGGCGGGCAAGGTGGTTCACATCCCCAACGCCAATGCTGCGTCGGGAGCCGTTAAAAACCGGACCAGCTTACCGGCATCCGTCACCAAGCGGACGGACATCGACGTGGTGTACGCCCTGGATGAATACACCTCCAACCCTATCTTGGTGCCCAACCTGGATACTGTTCAGTTGAGCTACGATAAGCGGACATCGGTGATGGAAGAGGACATGGCCGCTATCAAGCAACTCGTGGCCGAATGGATGCTTCGCAACTGGGCACCCACTACGGCGGCTCAATTCCTTCGCACAACGGGCGCAGCTGTAGGTGGCGCGGCTGATTCGGCAACGGGCAACCGGGCCGGGCTGACCAAAGAAGATGTTCGCCGGGCACGCACAATGCTCAATAAGCAGAACATTCCAAAGCAGGGTCGGGTGGCGTTGATTCCTTCGGACCAAATGGACTTTCTATTATCGGACTCGGATTTGCTGAAGCGGGATTATGCTGGCGAAATCGACGTAAAAGGCGGGGTCATTACCCGGCTGTTCGGCTTCGATCTGATGGAGCGGTCATCGACGCTGGTTTACACCAACGCAGGTACGCCGGTGGTGAAAGACCCTGGCGCGGCTGGCGCGGCAACGGACAATCAGGCGGCCATCTTCTGGCATCCCTCGGCGGTCGAGCGGGCATTGGGTACGGTCGATGTGTTTGACAACATCGGCGATCCAACCTACTACGGTGATATTTTCTCCTTCCTGCTCATGTCGGGTGGCCGGATACGTCGCAATGACGGCAAAGGTATCGTTGCCGTCATCGAAGCAGCCGCTGCTTAATTAACCAGTCTCGTATAACGTAGCCCGTTCGCTTGTGTCGTGGGCATAAGCGAACGGGCTTTTCTAACCTACTAAACGGCAATGGCTGGATTACCAAGTGTTGATATTGAATACAAGAACGGCGGATTGGGCCTGGTGGCTCAGGCTGAAGACCGGGTTATGGGGCTATTAATCAATGGCACTGACGATGGGTTTGCTCCGTTCTTCGTCACCTCCTACGATGATTTTATTACAAAATATTCGGCCCTCCAGTCGAATTTAACCGATTTCTTTTCTGTAGAAATCATTCGGCATGTGCGGGATTTCTACGCGGCTGCCGGTACGGGAGCCGAGTTGTGGCTGAAGATTTGCGCGGACACGGATGCCTTCATAACGGCCAATGCCAGTAGCTTAGTCGAAGCGGCTGAGGGACGTATCAATGTAATGGGTGTCTATTCCATCACTGGCGTTAGCGTCAACCTGCTTACGTTGCTTGGCCAGGTAAATGCGTTTGCGGTGGATTGTGCCGCTAAACACTATCCCATTCGGATTATTATCGACGGGAGCAATTACGGCGGGGATGCGAGTGTGTTGCCTGACCTAAAGACCAGTACCTATAACCGGGTTGGCGTTTGCATCGGGTCAAGCGAGGCCAGCTTTCACGCATCCATTGGCCTGCTACTGGGACGCATTGCCGATAGCCCGGTTAACCGGAATGTCGGACGGGTGAAGTCCGGTATTGCTTCGGCATCGGATGCCTACCTAACCAATAATAATACCGTCAAATCGGCTACCGCAAGCCTGACGGTGTTGCACAATAAAGGCTACATCTTCCTGCGTAAGCTGCCCAATAGAGCGGGTTACTACTGGAATGATGACCATATGGCTTGCCCGGACACGGACGACTTTTACAGCCTGGCCAATGGCCGCGTCATCGACAAAGCGGCCCGGATTGCTTTCGCTACCTTTTCGGAAGAGTTGCTGGATACGGTGTTTGTCGATGACAAGGGTAAGATTGTCAAAACGACCCTCAAACAGTATCAGTCGAAAATCGAACGGGCAATCGGCTTAGACATGGGTGCGAATGGGGAGATCAGCTTTGTAAGTGCTTTCATCGACCCGAATCAGGACATCCTGGCCACCTCAAAAATGGTCGTGGATTTGCGGATTACGCCGACCGGAACCAACCGGATTATCCTGGTCAAATTAGGCTTGTTCAACCCTAACGTCGCATAATCATGGCAGATACAAAATTCAATTCGGAACAATACGCCTGGTCTGATGTGACGATTCAGGTAGGGAGCCGGGTGCTGACGGGGGTTCAGCAAATCAGCTACAAACGAAACCAGGAGAAAGGGTTCGTCTACGGGAAGGGCAATAAGCCCCTTAGCATTCAGCGGGGTAACTATGCCTTCGAGGGATCAATCAAAATTCTTCAAAACGAACTGGAGACCCTGATTAAAAACGCTCCTGACAAAGACTTGATGCGCTACCGCAACTTGACAATCAGCATTGGCTACGAGGATGAAAGTGGCAAGTCAGTGATTGATAACGTGGTCGGTGCTGAGTTTTCGGAGGTGGAAAAAGCGATGGAGCAGGGTAAGCAATTCATGGAAGTTGAGTTGCCGATTATGTTCTTAGACGTTCAATACGACGTATAATTATGAAAGACTTTGCGGCAAAAGTGGTCGATTTTTTGGCCCTTGACCATGTGATTATTACGCTGTTCGGGCTATTAGCGGCCCTGCTAACGTCAGCCCGGAATGATGTGGGACTGCCCATATTGGCCCGTTCCATTAACGTGCTGACGGGCTTTTCGTCGGCGTGTCTGGCTGGCTTTATCCTGCACGAATACGGCTGGGCTGCCTGGCTAAGTTCGGGTGTTGCCTACCTGACGGGGTATCTGGGCAATCGCCTAATGAGCGTTTTGCTGGTCGTTTTGAAGCAGGCCGAAATCGATCCGTTTTCAACGGCTGGTAAAATCATTGGGTTAATCTGGTCCTGGAAACTGCCCGTTCAATCCAAAAACGATGGGCGTCAATAAAGACATCGCCTTGTGTGTCCCACGCTTGCAACAAGCGTGGGCACACCTCCAGCAACAGTACAGCTCGCTGTATCCGAATGGCCCGAAACTAATCTTAGTGGAAACGTATCGGAGTCCTGACGTGCAGCGGGCGTACTACGCTCAGGGCCGGGAAAAGCTGGCCATCGTCAACAAGATCAGGATGGCCAACGGCCTGGCTGCGATTTCGGAAGCGGAGAACCGTCACACGATTACTAATGCCAAACCCGGAAGCAGCAAGCACCAGCAGAAGCCTGCAAAGGCGTTCGATATTGGGTTTGTCGAGGGCGGCAAACTGGTTTGGGATGAGGCCAATTACCTACGGGCTGCTGAAATTCTGCGGGCTGATTTCCCGGACATCACCTGGGGGGCTGACTGGAATGGCAACGGGCGAACGAGTGACGAACGGTTTATTGATCGCCCCCACTTTGAAGTTCATTAAAACGCCGTTTAAACGGCATTTAAACCTATTTAATCTCCCTTGAAAATGGCTAAGAAAAATTTGACAACGGCGGAAATTACGCCTGAAGTTATTGCCGAATGGAAAGTAGAATTTGGCGAAGTGAGTAAAATCACAGTGGCTGACAAGTCGGTCAAATACGATCCCCACATGGTCCCGGCGGACGACGATGAGATTGAGAACGGGCGGGTGGCCTACCTTCGCAAGCCCACTGATAAGGAGCTTTCGTTTGCCATGTCGAAACTGCCCGTTATGCTCGATGCCGGTAAGGTGCTATTAAAATCCTGCTGGCTGGGTGGCGACGACGAAATGAAAACGGACGGGGCACTCTTCAATGCAGCCGCAATGGAAGCCCTTCAATTTCTGGAGGTCCGCCAATCCAAATTGGTAAAGCTCTAACCGACTGGCCTGAGATCACCAAGCAGTCAGGGGATGGCTTACAGGGCATGAGTGCGACCATCCGCTACATCTTTCCGGGTGTTGACCCCTGGAGCCTGGAGACTGAAGACTTCGTTCGACTCTGGCGAGAAGCCCAATACATTGTGAAAACCTTCCGACTCATTACAAAAGAAGAATGAACCGCGTCTATGAGTTTGCCCTAAAGCTAAAAGACCTGGTCAGCCCAACGCTGGCCAGGGTTAGCGCAACCTATTCCCAGACGGTTACGGGAATGGAACGGCAAACCAGCCGGATTCAGTCGGCATTCGCAAAG
Source organism: Spirosoma areae (assembly GCF_054781775.1). Lineage (NCBI taxonomy): Bacteria > Pseudomonadati > Bacteroidota > Cytophagia > Cytophagales > Cytophagaceae > Spirosoma > Spirosoma areae. The sequence goes on from NZ_BAAGTT010000034.1 coordinate 242,708, forward strand.
GCTGGCCAGTCGGTAGAGCAGCTTAAACGTAAGCTGAGTTTTGGCAAGGAAATTCAGTCAGTCAATACCCTGAATGCCAAATTAGATGGCCTGACCAAGCGTCGGAATATCTCCGTTGATTCGAGTGAAATCAAACGACTCAACAAGGAGATTGGCCTAACCGAACGAAAGCTGGCAAAGCTGAAGGGCGGGGGTGGCAGTGGTGGGGGTGGCAGTGGTGTAATAGGTATGATTGGCGCGTCTGGATTGGGTGGCGCGGCCATCGGTGCCAGTCTGGTAGCCGGTGCCTGGACCATGCTCAATGCGGGCATGAGTGCCGAACAAACCAAATTAGCCTACACCCAATTTGCCGGTGATAAAGCCGGTCAGGTTTATCAGGGACTCAATACATTTGCCAATCAGACCGCCTTTTCCAATGAAGAGATTTTAGCGGGTGGTCGCACGATGCTGGCGGCTGGCTACCGGGCTGATGAGATTGTGCCGATGGCCAATACAGTGGGTAACATTGCCGCTGGCGCGGGCAAGAACTACGGCGATCTGATTGCATCGGTTGCGAAGATCAAGCAAAAAGGTTTCGTAGACGGTGGCGAACTGCATCAGGAATTTGGTGGGACTCCACTCATGGAAGTCCTGCAAAAGAACTTAGGCGTTGATGGCGAAGAGCTATTTAAGATGGCTGAAGCGCACAAAATCAAGTACTCTGATTTGGTGAAGGCAATGGTCGATATGACCACTGGCAAAGGCATCTTCGCGGGTTATCTGGAGAAAGACATGAACACCACGAAGGGTAAGCTATCGACCTTTTTGGGTACGCTCATGTTTAAAATCAGTCAGTTGGGTGAAGCCCTGAACCCGATCATCTCCTTAATCTTAGAGGTGGGTAGTGGGTTGCTGGATGCGTTAGACCCCGTATTTACGGCTATAATGAATCTCTTTAAAGCATTTTCTCCCCTCTTCCAGGCCATCGGTTCGCTACTCAAACTGTTGGGCATCGGTGGCGAAAAGGCCGGGTTGCTTACGCTGATTATGCAGGGGCTGGCGGGTGCTATTAATCTCGTTGCCTGGGTGGTTAACCTGCTGGCTACAGGTATTCAGTACTTGGTTGAAAGTCCCATTGCGCTCTTCCTGGTCAGTGCCGGGCTTATCATTATGAACCTGGGCACTATCGTTGGGTGGTTTGGCATCCTGATTGGCTGGGTTACTACAGCGTTCACCTGGATCGTTGCATTGGCCGAATCCGTCTGGGCGTTTAGTGCTGCACTGCTGGCGTGTCCGGCTGTCTGGATTGTGGCGGCAATAGCTGTCATCGTTGCCGGGGTGCTTTGGCTCTGGGATAACTGCGAAGGGTTCCGTCACGCGCTGATTAAACTTTGGGAGGTAGCGAAGGCCGTGTTTGGATCGATTGGTAAAGCCTGGAACGCGCTCATGCAGGGAGACTTTGCGGGCGTAGGCAAGGCATTTGCCGAAGGGATTCAGAAAGGCATGGCGAATGCGGCTGTTAAAATCACGGCGGACAAAGCCAGTCGAGCGGCTGGTAAAGCTCCCAAAGTTCCGGCTGCTCCAGGACTCAACAAACCCGCTATGCCATCCGCTCCAGGCGCGGGCGGGGCTGGTGGGGCAGGTGGCAAGAAGGATGGCATTGGCAAGGCGGCTGGCCTGGATGCAACGACTGGTGGCACGAAGTCAACGACCATCACCATCAACCTAAAGAGTTTAGTTGAACGGCTGAACATCAATGCTGGTAGTGTTGGGGAGGGCGTGAAAGATATGGAAGGCCAGGTTACGGATGCGCTGCTTCGTGTGCTGAATAGTGCCAACTCAATGTCAACCCAATAAGATGGACTTTACAGCAGTTGCCACCACAGGCGTAACGATGCAGTGCCCGGTACGGCTGGGACTCAAGAAAAACGGCTCCGATTTGTGGACAATCCCGTTGGAGCCGATCGTAAGCGTTAAGGCCAGCAAAACCATAGTGCGCCGTAACATCGCCAAAGCCTATGGGTCTGGCACGGTGAAAGAAGTCTGGAGCCTGGACGATTACGAGATTACCATTTCAGGTTTGCTACAATCTACGGAAAATGGCGAGTTCCCGGAATCGGCCTTGTCGAAGCTTCAGACGTTTCTAAAGCCCATGCAGAGCATCGTCATTCATTGCAAGCTGCTGGACTTGATAGGGGTAAACCTGATGTGCGTCAGTAGTTGGGACTTGCCACATACGGCGGGCATCGAAAACCAGCTCTACACGTTTTCGGGCTATTCAGACCAGTATTTTGAACTTGTTTAAACCCAATTTATACCTATGAAAAAGTACCTATGTTTCAGTTTATCATTCGGCATGTTGATTAGCCTGGTCAGTCTGACCACTCACGCTATCCCTGAAAAGACCATGTTCAAGATGGATTACGAGGTTCAGATAGGAGCCTATAAACTAAAAGGAATTGAATCGGTAACGGTCGAGTCGAGTGCCGATCTGCTGGCTGACCAGTGTAAGATCATGATTCCCAGCATGGCCTATAATAAGGCGTATGATGTCGAGAAGAAAATCAAGCGTGGGGATGTGGTGACGGTGAAGCTGGGCTATGATAGCAACCTGCACACTGAATTTAAAGGCTATTTAAAGGCTATTCATCCAAACGCGCCCATGAAGCTGGAGTGTGAAGACAGCATTTATTTATTCCGAAAAGAAATTAAGGATAAGCAGTTTAAGAAAACGAATGCAGTCGCTATCCTTCAGTACGTAATCGATCAGATTAATCCCCAACTGACAGGCACTAAAATGAAGTTGGTGACTGACCTAAGTGGCCTGCAATTCGACACGTTTACGATTGTTCGGGCCAATGGCTACGAGGTACTGGAGAAGTTAAAAAGCGAAACCGGCCTGGCGATTTATTGCCGGGACAATGAATTGCACTGCCATCTGCTCTACACCAAAAAGCGGGGCGACGTGACCTACAACTTTACCAAAAATCTGGAAGATTCGGATGATTTGGAGTACGTCAGGGCGCAAGATGTCAAGGTGTTGGTCAAAGTGGTTGGTCGCACCAAGAAAGGCGCAACGGTCGAGGTCGAGGTGGGCGAGAAGGGTGGCGATGTTCGCACGTTCCAGAAGCCAACCATTTCGGATAAAGCTACGCTGGAGACCGTTGGCCGGGAAGAGTTAAAGAAGCTAAGTTTTGATGGCTATAAAGGTGCCGTGAAGGGCTGGCTGCTTCCTGTCTGTGAATTTGGCTATTCAGCCAGGCTGATCGATGTGGACTATCCCGAACGCGAAGGGCGGTATTATGTAAACGCCGTGAAGACTGAATTTTCCAGTTCCGGGGGGCGTCGGACGGTTACGCTGGGGGTGAAGGTTTCCGTATAAAATTTGGTTGGTCAAGAGCAAAAACCCCTGACTCATCCCTGACCCCGCCCGGCTCCTGTCGCCATCACCGTCATTGAGACCATTTTCTGTTCTGCCAAACCAAATAATCTATGGATAAACGCGCTCAACTACTCGCTGCCTTCAAAGGGCTTCAGTCGGATTCGCCTGTTCAGGTTTGGCCTGCTATCGTGAAGTCGATACAGGGTAACGATTGTACGGTTGACATCCTGGGCACGGACCTAACGGACGTGTCTGAAGTGAACCTTCGGGCGGATGATGAAGCGAAAGAGGGTGTGTTGATCGTACCTCGTGTTGGCTCGTTCGTTTATGTGGCCGCTGTCGAGAATGCGATGGATAACCTGTTTGTGTGTCTGGTGTCGGAAGTGGATCGGGTCGAAGTCAAGATTGATAAGGCAGTTGTAATAGTCGACAAAGACCAGGTAAAAGCCGTTCGGGACAAATGCGAATTGACCCTAAGTGACAAGGCCACACTGAAGCAGGATCAGACTGTCGTGGAGTTGGCCAATGGCAAGGTGAAGATTAGCAATGCCGGGTTCAGTTTGAAAGGCTTGTTCGATGATTTGACCAGCCTGCTCCAGACGTTTCAGGTCACTTGCGCGGCTCCTGGTGCGCCATCGGCCCCCTTTCCGGCATCAGTCACTCAGGTAACACAATTGGCAACTAAGGTTAATCAACTCCTGGCATGATAACCGATATCCTTTTCCATCCCGAAACCGGCGATCTGTTGATTAAGAACGGAGAGTTGGTAGTAGGCGATTCAACCGACCAGCATACCAACGACCTGATCCAGTCGGATAAAGGATGGTACAAGCATTTCCCGCAACGGGGTGTAGGGGCAACCAATTTTATTAACGACGAAGAAAACCTGGCTGGCCTGTCGAGTGCGATTCGTTCAGAGCTATTTGCTGACGGTCAGAACGTCGAATCCGTAACCATTAAGCCAGGCGGCAACCTGGCCATTCAAACCAGCTATCCAGCATGAGACAATACACCATATTGGATCAACAGTCCCTTTTTGACATCGCTGTGGAGGTGTATGGCGATGTGGACGCGGTTTTCTGGCTGTTGGAAGATAATCCAGGCGTAGGGCTAACCGATAGGCTACAAGTCGGGCAATCGCTCAATATCCGGGAAGCAAAGATGAACCCACGCCAGGCAGCGGAATTGGCCCTGTATAGCCCGTTCCAGACCATTGACGAAGAAGACCGGCCAGAAGGTATCGACTACTGGCTAATTGATGACTATGAAGTACAATAACCAGCCGTAACAAAACGATGAGAACAAGTGCAGAAATTCAAGCCGAAATGGAGGTCGTTCAGAATCAGTCCCCTGAACTCAAGAAACTCACATCGACCAGTCAGGTTAGCTTTTTTAGGCTGCTAAAAAATATGTGGGTGTCGCTGGTCATGGCCATCGAACAGCGCGTGGATACGTCAATAGCCGCCCTCTCGAAGGCCATCGCTGAAGGGCAGGTGGGGTCAGTGCTTTGGTACGTGGCCACCCTGAAAGCGTTTCAGTACGGGGATAGTGTCAGCCTCTACGACGGGCGGCCTGGCTACCCAACCGTAAATAAGGCCAAACAAATCATTGCCCAGGCGACCGTCAACGAGCAGCCAGACGGTCGGCTGTTAATCAAGGTCGCCAAGAATCAGGCGGGTGTTTGGCCCTTTCAGCCGCTTGGGGCAGACGAATTGATTGCCTTGAAAGAATATGTTCGGCAGGTGAAATACGCCGGGGTTGCAGCCGACATTATTTCCTTGCCCGCTGACGAAATGCAGTTAGACGCCACCCTGGAGTATGATCGCCAGGTGCTAACGGCGGATGGTCGCTTACTGTCTGATTTAACGCGCATACCCCCCTTAGAGGCTATTTACAGCTACGCCCGTTCGCTACCCTTTGACTCGGTTTTTTCCTCAACTGGCCTGACGGATGAGGTGCAGAAAAAAGAGGGTGTTCTTGATTTTCAGGTCAAGCGGGTGTTGATCCGCCCGGCTGGTGCGTCTGCCTGGCAGGAGGCTACCCGTGAAGCCAACTCTGCCGCTGGTCATATCAACGTTATAGCCGCCAATATCACTTATGTTTGACCTGACCGCTTTTATCCGTCAGCTATTGCCAGGCAATCGCAAGACCCCGCTTAATGTGGCATTTGTTCGGATGCTCTTCGTGCCGATGCAAACCCTGCTGCTGGCTATTGAAACGGGCCGGACCAAACTGCTCTACCAGGCCAGGGCAACGGGTCAGGTGATCGTACTGGAGGCTCTATTGAATCAGGCCGTTTTTGGCTCCGATGTGGGTAGTGTCTACATTCTGGATGCCAACAGTGCGGCCTTTGATTTTCAGGTCGTCATTCCTTCGGGTTTGAGTGCCACCCTGACCAGTACCCTGATCGGCATTTTGGATGCCCACAAACAGGTGGGCAAACGTTACCGATTGCTGCCCGATGCGACCTACACCGTGCCTGACGAGAACGCTGGTGTGCTGGCCTGGGAAGCTGGCTATCCTTACTTGGGTGCCACGAAGCTGGTCTTCGCCATCAAAAAGACGGGCTTGCAGCGGGTGATCCTGAAGCAGAACGGCGCGGTTGTCTACGATGAGGGGTTGAGCTTAGTAGCAGGCCAGGCGTATGAGTTGGACGCTCCCCTGTCGAATGTGGCCTACACCATCGAAATTGGCAACCTGTCCACCTCGCTGACTCGTGCCACTGCGACTGGCGTTATCGGGGCCATTACCTATCAGCGATCCGGCTCCAGTTTGTCAATACTGGTGCAGGTGGATGTGGGGGATGTGCAGGTGAAGCTATCCGGGCGGGGCGGCACTACATACACGGACGATTTCGCGGATGCCATTGTTTTTGACTCGACCGTCAATGGTATACTTTACACCCGCAAGCGGACTTTTACCAGTGTGCCGGATGGGGATTATACGGCACAGGTTCGGGCGAAGGGTGCGACCATTGCAACCTCAATAGACTTCACGCTCTCAACTTCCAATCAACCGCCTATCGTGGTCAATCCGATGCCTGACCAGGTGGGCAAGGTAGGTCAGCCGTTTGTTTACAGCATTCCGGGCAATGTCTTTTCTGATCCGGATGGCTTTATTGCCAATTATCTCACGACGGGCTTGCCTGCTGGCTTGTCTCATTCCCCAGGAAACCCCATTGCCGGAACCCCCACCACAGAGGGCACTTACACGGTTCGCGTGACCGTCACCGATAACCGGGGAGCGACGATTTACGATGAATTTAATTTGGTGATTGCTCCTGCCGACGCACCCGATCCGGGTTCAGGTGGTGGCGGAGTGCCCGATGGCAGCACGATGATTGTCAAGTACAATCCGACGGTGCTGAATCTGGTCGCGCAGTCGAACGGCTCCAAGTGGCGGGTTGTGGACACAGCGAATCATCCTGTTGATGGAAACAGACAGGGCTTTTGGTTCGTCAGTGGACAACCCGCTGTGAGTAGTCTTTCGACCGAGTATCAATACGAAGAAGGCGATGAAATCATTGTCTACTACGTCATTGCGACCTCTGGTAGTGTATCGAGTTCCAATTGGGATACGAAAGGTTGGTCGAAAGTGGTATTTGGTACACCGTAACACGAACGAATATGGCAGAAGTATTTGCTCCTACCTGGCATGACAGGTATAATCTCTGGATAGCGACCAGCCAAAAGAATGCGCCCGCTTTCACCTTGCCCGACGGTCGTATTCACACGACGGTTAACCGGCGTAAAGACCAGGCGTCAGCCGACATTATTGGCCGGGCTGGAATCAATGCGATCATGAATAGCGGCATTGACCGCAACATCTGCTATGAATGGACGCATAGCAACATCATGGGCAATAGCGGTAAGGGGGCCGCTGTTGGGGCGGATAACCCAGCCCAAAACCTGAATGAACAGGATTGCAAAAATGTCGCCCAAACTATTCCCCTCTCCTGGATGGAAGCCAATGAGTTGGGCGAAGGTAGTCCCTGGGGAATGCCCTATTGGGCACCGCAAAAGAGTTGGTTCTATAAAGAACGCCGTGCCATGTATGAAGCGGCTGGTAAGCCTTACCGCAACTATGGCACCTACGGGGGCTTTGAGAACTACAATGGAGACCCCTGGCTCTATAAGACTGATGGCAATCCCAACGTATTGCCCAATGCCGATAATGCACCCTTCAAGAGTTTCATTCAGACGGTCAACGGAGCGCGGAGTAGTTGCGCTTACTTCTCCGTGTTTGAGAACCTGGGCGTGGGGGCTATTGTGAAGAACTACGCCGATTCCGCTGACTATTATGCTGACTATTACCGCAAGAAATTCGCGGCTGAAGTCATGGGTAAAGGGATGGGGCGAACCGGCGGCATCGGGCCGGGAAAACTGGCTTATCTGGATTGGGGGAAAATTGAAGGATTAGGCTCAGATAATGGCGATTTACACAATGGGTTCACCGTAGTTCGTACCAAGCCCAATGGCAGTACCGTAAACCATCCTGAACTGCACCCCCATGTCGATTATCCCTGGTTGCTGGCCTGTAATTTCATTGTTGGGTTTTGCCTGACTGACGGCTCAATCCAGTTTGACGAACGCAGCCCAATTTGGGGCGTCGATCCGACCAGTGACGACTTCCCAAATGAGCCGCAAAGTTGGCACAATGCCAGCTTTGAAGCCGCTTATCGCTACAGCCAGTGCAATCGCACCGAAGGTCAGTCCTGGAAACAGGCGCGGTATCGCTTCGATGGGTCGGAGACGTGGATTGACCCCAAAGCCGATGGTACGACTACGCTTGATCATGCCAGTGCATTCGGTGGGCCGTATGCCACTGGTTCCAACGCCCGGCGCGGTCGGCCTGATGCGATGTATCGGGAGAAGAACGGCGCATTGGATTTCTGGGCTTTCGATCCCAGCCAGGGGATGCACAAGCGCGATACGATCATCATCCAGCCTGTACCGAATAAAGAATATAGAGTCACGTTGCGGGGTGGCACGCTTCGCCAGTTCCGTGAAAACATCTAATCATCATGCCTAAGCTAACCAAAGCCGCTTTGAAGGCGTTGTTCACGACCGGAAAGAAGCCCAAACAACAAGACTTTTTCGACCTGATTGATAGCATGGTTCATCTGGACGATCAGACTGCCGTTGACCAGCAGGTCGTCAATGCCAAAATCAGCACCTACGATACCGCTTTAAAAGCCCGTCAGCCGGACGGAGTGGTTAGTACATTGGGCGACGTATTTAAGGTTTTGGAGGGGTATAGCGATACTCGGTTTATCCATAATGAACTCAAATGGATAGGCTTACCGGGTAGGCCGGATTCGCTCAATCTGGAGTGGACGCAACAAACGATTGTGACCGATGAGGGGCCGTACAATCCGTTAGGGTCAGCAGGCTCACCGGGTTCCGGTCCTTCGCAACGTTGGTTAGGCTCAACGGTTGCAGGCTTGACGGGCGCGTTTTTGGTGAATGACATCAAAACGGATCGTCGCTGGGTCGAAACGGGCGTAGGCCAGGGCTATTACGCAGATCGAATCATCGCCATGAAAGTGGCCATCACTATCAAAACAAACTTATGAGTTCTGTAGACTGTAAGCTAATCGTCAACCGGAATGGGCTGCTGTCAGCTTGCCCCACCGTCGAAGCCTTTGACCGGGGGGCTTTCTTCACTGATTCAGCCCGGTTTTTAGTTTTGTCTGTCAGTGTCGGTCCTAAGACTCGTCAGCATCTTTGGGACAATGCTGATAACGCTTTTATCCTGCATCCTGAGTTGCCCCCGCATCAGGAGGAAGAAGGTCGAGTCTACTATCACCTTGTTGAAGGAAAGATAACGGGTTCACTATACCTCCGTAGAGGAAAGAACGCTATAACTGATGTTTGAATAGCGTTTAAAAAAGATCGTTCGGCTACTGGACTGGTCGGGCGGAATAGGGAGAGTTTGAGAAAAGGCACTCAATTTTTTGGGTGTCTTTTTTGTTTAATGTTAGAGCATTATATCCTAATCTGGCCTGTTTTTGCAAAATCCATCATATCCAAGGTGGCTTCCTGAGTGCCATTCATATTAAAGACTACTTTACTTGGAAGCTCTTTATAATAGCAACAATAAGCAGTGTTCGAGTTAGCGTTATAATACATAGATTCCACCCACCATAGTTTATCCTTTGATAGGCTGCTATTGCATTCTGCTTCATAGACATTAAGTGGTGGACCCTGTTTAGTGCCAGGACAAAGAGAGATTTGGGCTTTCTCTTTTTCTTCGATTGGAACGCCAATGTAGAATTTCGTCCATATTGCCACTCTTGGTGCAATTTTAATATAACCAGAATAGAAAGAGTTACCATTAAGCGGCACTAACTCAACGGTGAACGGTAATAATCTCTCCCTAATTATAGTCAAGGGGGTTCCCTTGACTGCCGAAACAATACGCTCCAGCCAATGTTCGTCCTCTATACTAACATACAGCCTTGTTTTGATGGCAGATGGTATTAAGGCTTGATCGATTTGATAGGGAAAAATGCCAATTAATGGGAAGTTTGCACCCCTTGAACCCAACGCCCGATTTAATGCGTAAGCGATTTCTTCTTTACAACGCTCACTGCTTAAGCTGTTGTTAGTGGCATAAATTGCCCAAGCATCAGACTCTATGGGATCAATAATAAACTTATCTATTTGTTCCCAAAGGCGTTTGCCTGCATTTATATTCCATCGGTCTATTTTAACCACTATCCCCTTAGATTCGATTTCTTGAGCTATATATTCAACTTCTTGAGATTTATTGTCCTCCCAAGAATACGTAATCCATAAAGTTTTTGCCATCTCGTTCGATTGTGAAGGATGAAGCGAATATAGTCGATTTAAGGCTTTATAAACTATTTTGTTTATTTGAATAGGGCTAAAAAAAGATAATTGAAGGCCATCAACAATGCTGCTCTAAGTGTCAAAATCAGCGATTTCAACCAAATTTTAGAGAGTCATTTTGACCATATTAGCCAATTGGCCTTATCCCGTTTAAATACAATTTGGGGGTACGCCAACTTTTTACATTTGGAAATGTGCGTTTTTACATTTGGTTTTGTGATTTATAGGCGCAGAGCCGGGAGCACGGTTTTACGCCCGGCTCCACGCACTTATTCACTTCGCAAACTTTTCACCGGGTTCATCAGCGCGGCTTTCACACTCTGGAAACTCACTGTCATCAGCGCAATGGCAATGGCCAGCAACCCCGCCCCGGCGAACACCCACCACTCAAGGGCAATTTTGTACTCAAAATTCTGTAGCCAGCGATTCATGGCCCACCAGGCAATGGGCGACGCAATCATGATGGCTGCCAGGACTAATTTTAAAAAGTCTTTCGAGAGCAGCGTAACAATGCTGGCCACCGATGCGCCCAGCACTTTGCGAACGCCAATTTCTTTCGTGCGCTGTTCGGTCGTGAAGGCAGCCAGCCCGAACAACCCTAAGCAGGCAATGAAAATGGCCAGGCCCGAGGCTACCGTAAATACCTGACTGTATTGCTGCTCGGTCTGGTACTGCTTGTTGTAGTTCTCGTCGGCGAAGTAAAACTCGAATGGATTGCCCGGATAGCTGGCCTTATAAATCCGCTCCAGGTCAACCAGCTTATCCTGAATGTTATCCGTCGTGAGCTGAACGGTCAGGTCACTAACCGACCGGCGGGGCAAGAAAATGACGGGTTCGATGGCCTGCTGTAAACCCTGGTGATGGTAGTCTTTGACAACACCCACGATTTCAAACGCCTGACCCCAGTTGATGAGTTGCCCAACGGCTTTGTCGGCCGACGCAAAGCCCAATTGCCGCGCTCCGGTTTCATTTACCATTAGTTTCGCGCTTTTCTCCCAGCCTGATTCGGCTTCACGAATCGTGAAATTTCGCCCGGCGGCCAGCCCGATTTCGTAAGTTGTCAGGAAGCGGTCGTCAATGATACCCATCGAATAGCTTTTCTTGTCGTCTCTGGGGCGGGGGGTTTGTTTGGTGATGCCAGTCGCGGTGAAGTTGTAGTAATTGCCCGGCACAATACCCGTCTGGCAGAAGTTTTTCACGTAAGGCAATTGGCTTAGTTCATGTTCGAGGGCGGCTGTTCCAGGCTTAAAGGAGCCATTCTGCTCGACCGCTGGCCCCTTGATAACAACACGCTGTGCCAGCCGAACGCCGAGGTCTTTATTCTGCATGTATTGCAACTGTCGGTACAGTACCATCGTGGCAATAACCAACGCTACTGATGCACTAAACTGCGCGACGACTAATGTTTTCCGCAGCCAGCCGCCTTTACCGGCCCGGAGGGTTCCTTTGAGTGTTTGCACCGGCTGAAACGAAGTAAGGGCAAACGCGACATAGCCGCCCGATGCCAGCGCACCCGCAATTAGCAGAATCAGCCCAATCAGCCAGAATCCATTGCTATTCAGCACACTCAGTGACAAATCTTTCTTCACAAACTCATTGAACGCGCCCTGTAGCGAAGCAACCAGCAGGAGGGCCATGCCAAAGCCAACGATGTTCAGAAGCAATGACTCACCCAGAAACTGCCCGATGAGTTGGCCCGGCCCCGCGCCGATTACCTTCCGAACACCTACTTCTTTGGCTCGTTTTAAGGACCCGGCGGTTGACAGGTTTACGTAATTAAACCAGGCAATGAGTAAAATCAGGCCCGCAATGCCGCTCAACAGATAGACGAACCCTAAACTGCCGCTGGTTCGGTAGGGGTCGCTCAACGACGCGGCTAAGTGCATATTTTGGGCGGGCTGCAACCGAAACACGCTCTCGTCCTCTGGCTTGACTTTCTTTTTGTAGGCATTAAACTTGGTCTCTAAAGCTTTATAGTCAGTTGGATTGCCGGGTTGGCTTTCGGGTAGTTGCAGAAATGTGGTCAGGAACGTGCCGTCGAAACCATCTAAGCGCGCCCAGGTATTGCCATTAAGATTGGCTGGATTCGCCAGCGTTTGCAGCGAAAACATGGCGTCGAAATTCAGGTCGGAGTTTTTAGGTATATCGGCGTACACCGCCGTGACGGTGTAGAGCGTTTTGCCAAATTGATTATTAAGCGTTATCGTGCGGCCAATTGGTTTCGCATCGCCAAAGTATTTCCGGGCCTGCGACGCTGATAAGGCCACCGTATTCGGCTGCATGAGCGCTGTAGATGCTGTTCCCTGTACCAGCGGAAAGGTGAATAGCGTGAAGAAACTGGCATCGGCATAGCCTAATTTATCCTCCCGAAATGACTGCGGTGAACGACCGTCTTTTCTACTGGCAATACTCACGATCCCATTGGCAGAACTTTCGGCCACGCGGCAAAAGGCGCGAACCTCCGGGAACTGTTGTTTAGCCAGTGGGGCCACTGCCGGAGCCATATTAATCCAGATCTCGCCCTCGCGGGTTTGCGTCAGCATCCGGTAGAGGGTTGGGAGGTTTTTGTGGAACGTGTTGACGCTGCGTTCGTAAGCGACATATTCCAGAATCAGCACGAAGGCGGCAATGCCAAGAGCAAGCCCCGCAATGTTAATAAATGAGAACACCCGGTTTTTACGCAGGTTGCGGAGGGCGATTTTGAGGTAGTTGACGAGCATTGTTTAGGTTTTTAGTAAGCCGATTGGCAATAAGGTTAACCCAGTAAGGTTTTGTCGACCTTTTAGGTTTTGTCAGTCGGGCAGGTTATAAATACGTCCATTGTCGTTGGCTTTGAGCGTAACAACAGGCGTTCCATCTACTTTCCCGCCGGTCATGGCAACCCGCTGTTGATTCGTATCGAGTTGTTCGATTTTGGTGCCGACCGGATAGGTTTCCCGACGTTTGCCATAAGGGCCCAGCGTTGTGTTCACGACTCCATACGTTGAATTACCGGGTTCGGTGAAACGCAGCGTGACGGTTCGGGGAGTGGAGCTGTTGTTCTGCAGAATGACCGTCACCAGCTCGTCGGTCACTGGTTTCTGCGTTACCTCCTGAATGACTGAGCGGTTTGCTGTTTTGTTCACATTCCGAATGGTAGCGTGCGCGGCCTGCTGCGAACTAAGCTGACGGGCGTTGACCTCAACCGTTGCGTTGGCCTGCGTGATCACGCTGGCTTTCTGAACCGTGAGTCCCTGCGCCTTCACATCACCGTTGGCCGCGCTAACTACGTTGAGTTGCATGACCGACCCGCGCAGAGTTACGTTACCGTTTCCCTGATTGGCCAGATCAAACGACTCCCCGGTTAAGTTATTCACCACCACATCGCCGTTCGATTCGTTGCGTAAACGCTTGAGTGAAGGCGTTTTAACCGTAACCTGAAGCGTTCCTTTACCCAGCCAGAAGGGTTTATTATCCGGGTCTTTAAAGTCGAGGGTAAGCACGCCATCAACCGTTTCGATCTGGAGAAACTGTTTAAAATTATCGTCAAACTCAACGCTCACCGTCGATTGCGTCCCGCCAACGTCAACCGTCACCTTCGACAGAAACTGCCGGATGTTAATCGCCTGAAAGGGCGCAACCGTTCGATCCTCCCGACTGATTTTGCCACTGCCACGCAGTTCCCGCTGGCTGCTGTATTTGTTGTCCTGAGCGCATAGTCTGACGGATAGCAGGCTCAGTAAAAGGAGTAGAAAAGAGGCTTTTTTCATTCCGGTTGTCGAGTTAGTTGGTTGATTTATCTCCGGCACAATAGGCCCATCTGAAGGCCTGCAACATAGTCGGGTGAATGCCGGTGAGGTGATTCAGACCCGGAAGTATGGTCGTCTTCAGTTGAAGGGAGGGGTAGTTTCGGCTCTGTAGCAGGGTCGCCAGTTTCTTCTCGCCATCAATCATATTATCGTCCTTTTCGCCTACCGACAGCCAGACATCGACGGGCAAATCCGAATGCGTCCTGGCAAATTCCGGCTCAAATTTACGGAGTATCACTTCCTCATCGGCCCACACCGACGGGCTGCCAATCAGGACTTTTTTGAACAGTTCCGGCTTCGTTAAAAGCGCAAATGAGGCAAATAGTCCCCCATACGAATACCCATACAAGGCCCGGTTTTTGCTGACCGGATAGTTTTTCTCCACAAACGGAATCACTTCCTGCTCAATAAACTGTAAAAATGCCGGAGCACCCCCTCCACCACTGGCTCCCCAACTGGTTTTGAAGGCGGTAGGTGTAAAATCCCGGTCGCGTTTGTTGCCGGGCGTATTGATAGCGGTGCCATCCGAAATCCCCACGAGCAACGGTTCCCTAAACTCATTGCCGCATTCGCCATGCAAAATACCCAGACAGGCTATTGCCGATGGAAAGTTGTTAATCCCATCGAGGGTAAGTAGCAGGTTGTACCGTTCAGTCGGTTTGTAATTCTCCGGAAAATGTACCAGAAGCTGATACGTCTCTCCGTTTAATACACTGGATTTGATTGACCGAATTTCTGTAGAGGGTAAGGATACAGGCGGGTTCGACTGCCCGTAACCCAACGAATAAACTGCCAGTAATAGCAGTGTAAGGACTGTTTTCATGTAGTTGTCGGTTAAGCTGTTACCCCTGTATAGGTCAACAGCCGTGCCACGAACATAAAAGGCCGTTTCCGGGTCAGAAACGGCCTTCCTGCCAATTTCATTGTCCGAATGTGGACAGGCATTCGTCCGATTGTGAACGGGCAGAGAGCTTATAGAAGAAGCCAGGATGATTCCGGTTTAAACGTAGGTTTTCGTGTCGTCCGGATTTGTGCTGAACTTGTTCTAAACAGTTGCTTATTATGTACTTTCCAGCGGTGACTCAACCGCCCGTCGTCGGCGAAGATTTTGGTGTCTGGGCACCGGCTGAACATCAGCGTGTCATAGCCAAATTAACCGTTGGGTTAGGCGTTCTTTTCTACCGCGAAAAATCCATCGCGCTGGAACCGTTGCCAGAAACCATGCTCGACGAAGGGAAAGCCAGCCGGAACGCCGGACCGCAAGTGCCTGATGTTTCGCTTCTCCTACTCCGAACTTCTCCGATTAGACCTGAACGAATTTCTGCTGTAGAGATACAACCGCATCGGCAACCCGGCCCTTGCGTCTCTACTCCGACCGCAAACTCTTCACCGGATTCATCAGGGCGGCCTTCACGCTCTGAAAACTTACCGTCATCAGCGCAATGCCAATGGCCAGCACACCTACCAGCGGAAAGACCCACCAGTCGATGTCGATTTTGTAGGCAAAATCCTGGAGCCACTGACGCGCAGCGTACCAGGCAATGGGCGACGCAATCACGATGGATACGAGCACCAGTTTCAGGAAATCTTTCGACAACAGCGCAACGATTCCCGGAACCGATGCGCCAAGAACTTTGCGGATACCAATTTCCTTCGTGCGTTGGGCAATCGTGTACGACGACAGCCCAAATAAACCTAAGGAAGCAATCAATACGGCCAGCAGCGAAAAGAAGGTAGTGATTTTACCAAAAATCTGATCGTCGCGATACTGCCGGTTAAACTGCTCATCCATAAAGAAATAAGAGAAGTTGTTGCCGGGAAAAAAGGTTTGGTATTGCTGCTTCACCCGATCAATCGTTCGGTCCAAATCAGTCGTCGCAATTTTAACCGAATAATAGCCGCCGTTGGTGTAGAAAGGCTGAAACACAATCGGCTCAATCGGGTGCCGCAGCGACTGCTGGTGAAAATCGCTGACCACGCCCACAATCTCCCACTCGCGGCCAAAGAGTTTGACCTTCTGCCCTACTGCCGAAGCCGCGTCCCGAAAACCCAGCAACCTGATGGCCGAGTTGTTCATGATCGCGTTGACGACCTTATCGCCATTCGTATGCGAATCTGTCGGCAGGAAATTCCGCCCCGCCAGCAGCTTGATTTTATAGGTGTCGAAAAAGTCAAAATCAACACCCATTCGGCTGACCGTTACGCCCTTAGCCTCACTGGAACCAATACGTTTGACATTGAAGGAGCGCGAAAGCCGGTCGCCAAACAGATTGACCGAGGCCGTTGCTGCTTTGATGGCCGGGTAGCGTTTCAGTTCGGTTTTGAAACTGCTGATGCGCTCGATGGAGGTTGAATCCCAGCGGGTCAGGCCGGGGCCGGTCATAACCAGCATTTGCTCCATATCGAAGCCGAGATTTTCTTTTCGCATGTAGTCGATTTGGCGGAAAACAATGAACGTACCAACAATGAGCACAACCGACGCTGTGTATTGAAAGACAACCAGCGATTTTCGCACCCAAACACCTTTGACCGACCGCCTGAAACTGCCTTTCAGCACGCTGATCGGTTGAAAGGCAGCGATTGCGAAGGCCGGATAAAAGCCCGACAGCAGCGTTCCCAGGCAAAACACGGCTACCAGCCCGACAACCATCAAACTGCCGCCATACCCGTTTCCGGTAAGCAGCGATAGCGAGAGCGGCTTGCCAATGAGATTATTCAGGAGGGGCTGTAAGGCCACGGCCAGTCCGAGGGCCAGCGCCAACGCCAGTAGGTTTAACAGCACCGATTCCGACAAAAATTGCCCAATAAGCTGGCTCGCCGTTGCCCCCGCCACTTTTCGCACGCCCACTTCTTTGGCCCGCTCCAGCGACCGGGCCGTTGCCAGATTGATGTAATTGATCCAGGCAATGAGCAGAATAAAGGCGGCAATAGCTAACATGGTCCAGACCGCTTTGCCATTATTGACAATCCCGATTTCGTACTCATAATCTGAATACAAATGGGCCTTCCTGAGGGGCTGAAGGTAAAACTTTTCGACGCTTCCTGATACCTTGTCACCGTTGAAATGGCGGGTACTGAAAGCCGGAAATTTCCGCTCCAGACTGGCGGCATCAGCCGCTGGTCTGAGTTTCAGGTAATGCCACATATCGGAGCCTTCCCAACTGGTTTTCACCCAGTCGCCCTGGGTTCTGACCAAGGTTTCGTAGGAAATCAGGGCGCCAAACTGGAGGTGCGACGTTGCCGGAACGTCGGTCATGATGCCCGTAATCTGATAGGGTTGCGTATCCAGGTCGATCAGCAGCGATTTGCCAATGAGTTTGGCGAACTCGCTGGGCTGAACACCAAAAATTCGCCGGGCGTTGCTTTCGCTCAGCACCAGGCTGTTGGGTGCTTTCAGGGCGGTTTTGGGGTCGCCCACCAGCAGCGGGAAGGTAAAAAACGTCAGAAAATGCTCATCCACAAAGAAGCTTTGTTCCTCCGTGAAAACCGTGTTCGCCCGGCGCAGCTTAATCCGTCCCCCCTCACCCATCGTCGTGTACGAGTCGATTTCCTGATAATCGGTTGCCATCGCCTTGCCGATGGTGGGATAGGTTATAGTGCCGTGCTGCACAAGTTTCCCCTGCTGAAAACGGTCATTCGTGACCCGGTAAATGCGGTCGATGTCGGGCTGAAACTGGTCGAAGCTCAGTTCAAAGCTAACGTATTGCAGAATCATCAGGCAGGCCGTAATGCCCACCACCAGACCCATGAGATTGACAGTGGAGAAAACCTTGTTTTTCCACAGGTTGCGAAGCGCGATTTTGAGATAGTTGCGTAGCATAGTTTTGGGATTTTATGTAGAGACGCAATACGTTGCGTCTCTATTCGCTTCTTAATGATTTCACCGGATTCATCAGCGCGGCCCGCACAGATTGATAAGCGACCGTAGCAAAGGCAATGCCAACGGCCAGCAACCCGGCCAGGCCAAAGGCCCACCAGGGCATATCGATCCGGTAGGCAAAATCGGCTAACCATTGGTGCATAGCATACCAGGCAATGGGCGACGCCAGTAGAAACGCCACCACGACCAATACCAGAAAATCTTTGGAAAGCAGGGCCACCAGACCGGGCACCGACGCACCCAGTACTTTGCGAATGCCGATTTCTTTCGTCCGCAGCCGGATCACGTACATTGCCAGCCCCAGCAAGCCTATACAGGCAATGAAAATCGCCAGCAGCGCAAACAGCCCGAATATCTGCTGCGCCACCTGTTCCGACTGGTACAAGGCGCTCCAGTCGGTTTCTAAGAACGAGTAATGAAACGGCTGATCGGGCAGGTAGCGTTTCCAGACGCGCTCGATCTGGCTCACCACCGCGCCGGGTTCATTGGCCCGCATCCGCACCACCAATTGATTATCCGTTCGGCGGGTGAGCCGGTCATTCAGCACGAACAGCGGCCCGATGCGCTGGTGGAGTGACCCAAAATGAAAATCGCGGACGACACCCACCACCGTGTAGGTCACGGGCGGGCCGTCGCGCTGGGTAAAATTATCGGGGCTGGTAACCGGTTTGCCAATGGGGTTAGCCAGGCCCATTTGCCGAACGGCCTCTTCGTTCAGAATCACCGACAGCGAATCGTTGAACGCCCGGCCAAAGGGTCGCCCGGCCAGCATATCCATCTGGAGCGTTTGCAGATACTGGTCATCGACGATGCATCCCCGGCCCGTAACGGTTTCGGTCTCGCCATTTTTGCGGAACGTAATCCCGAAAAACCCTTCTTCGCCCGGTGCGCTGGACGTGCCGCCGATACTGGCCACACCCGCCAGCCGGGCCACTTCCTGCTTAAACGCTTCGGATTTCTGTTCTAAGAAAAATGCGCCCTGCAATTTAATTACCGCTTCTTTGGTGAAGCCCAGTTCTTTTTGCTGAATGAAATTCAACTGGCTGAACACCACAATCGTGCTGACGATGAGCAGCACCGACACGGCAAACTGAAACACCACTAAGCCATTTCGCAGCCATTGTCCCTGACGGGTGGAGGTAAATTTCCCTTTCAGGACTTTGATTGGGTCGAAGGCCGACAGCACGCCCGCCGGATAGCTGCCCGCCAGCAAGCCAACGCCCACCACCCCACCCAGCAGCAGAGGCAGTGTTTCCCAGCGCACAACCGATAGCAGTGTGAGGGGCTTACCCGCCAAATTGTTGAAGGGCGTAAGCACCAACGCTACCAGCAGGATGGCAACGCCTAAACTAAGCACACTCAGCAGTACCGACTCGGTTAGAAATTGTGCCGCCAGTTGAGCCGTCGTTGAACCGAGCGACTTGCGAATGCCCACCTCCCGCGCCCGCTCCGACGACCGGGCA
Organism: Spirosoma areae; assembly: GCF_054781775.1. NCBI lineage: Bacteria > Pseudomonadati > Bacteroidota > Cytophagia > Cytophagales > Cytophagaceae > Spirosoma > Spirosoma areae. Next base: position 262,054 of record NZ_BAAGTT010000034.1, read on the forward strand.
GTGGCTAAGTTCATGAAGTTAATGCAGGCAATCAACAGCACAAAGGCCGCAATAACCGAGAAAATCGACACCAATGATCGGCTGCCATTGGGTTGGTGTTCGGCTTCGAGCTGTGAATCGAGGTGAATGGCGCGGAGAGGCTGCAGGAAATAAAAATAGCCATTACCCGCCTTCACATAGTCGCGGTAGGACACACCGAAATTGCGCTCTACTTCCCCGGCGGCATACTTTTCGACCACAGCGGGCAGTTTGGCCTGAACCGTTTCGGGCTGTGTGTTCGGGCGCAGAAGCAGATACGTATGGGCCGCAAAACTGATGTGGTTTGGGATGGAATCCTGCTGAAGTCCCCGTGTCGATGCCAGGAAGTTGAACGTAAAATGGGCGTTACGAAGCGGGTCGGCGCAAACGCCGGTCACTTCTAATTTAGGTCCCTGCACAACCTCAAGCACTTTTCCGATGGGATTGACCGTCCCGAACAGCCGTTTGGCTGTACTTTGCGTGATCACGACGGTGTTGGGGCGGGTCAGGGCGCGGTTGGGTTTGCCCCGCAGCAGCGGCATCTGAAACACCTGAAAAAAGGTTGAGTCTACAACCAGGAATCCCCGTTCTTCCACCGTTCGCCCATCAATCCTGAAGAGCGTCGGCCCGTTTCCACCGAAGTTAAAAACGCGCGTGACCTGCTCCACTTCAGCCACTTCCTTCTTAACCGATCGCGCATAGGAGGGCGGAATAATGGCGTATCTGGCGCTGCGGTCGGGGTATTTTCGTTCCAGCGCCATGCGATAAATTCGTTCGCCGTTTGCCCAGTGGCGGTCGTAATTCAACTCATCGGATACATACAGCACAATGAGCAGGCAACAGGCCATGCCGATGGCCAGTCCAGCCATGTTGATGGCGGTATTGGCCCGATGTTTAGCCAGATTTCGGAGGGCCAGTTTGAGGTAGCTGCGAAGCATAGGGTTGTAAAAGTTAGGCGTGGGGCAGGGAGCGCGGGGCAGGGCGTAAAATCGTGTTCTCCGCTCCACGCCCCATGCAATTATTCAGAGCGCAAACTCTTCACCGGATTCATCAAAGCCGCCCGGACGGCCTGGTAACTCACCGTCAAGAGGGTAATGAGGGTGGCACCGATGCCGGACAGGGCAAAAATCCACCACGAAATGGTCGTGTGGTACTCGTATTGCAGCAGCCAGTCGTTCAGGAAATACCAGGCAATGGGCGTGGCAATGAGGAAGGAGATCAGGACCAGCCGGACAAAATCTTTCGAGAGCAATCCCCACAAACTGAACACCGATGCGCCCATCACTTTGCGAACCCCAATTTCCTTAATGCGCTGTTCAGCCACGAACGACGCCAGCCCAAACAAGCCCAGACAACTGATGAAAATAGCGAGCACCGCAAAAATTCGGGCGAGCTTGCCGACCCGTTCCTCAGCCCTGAATTTGGCGTCGTATTCATCGTCGGTGAATTTAAAATCGAACGGACTGTCGGGGTTGTATTTTTTGAATACCGCTTCTACTTTCTTCAGCGCATCGGCAACGGGAACCGTGGGCTTGAGTTTAATATTGATCAGGTTGCTGGCCCACTCATAATCAACCGCAAAAATGGTGGGTTTAATGGGCGTATAGGGCGACTCCATCACCATGTCTTTCACCACACCCACCACCTGGCGGGGCCGACCGTTGTAGCGGATGATTTTGCCCACGATGTTTTTCAGTCCAGTTAGTTTAACCGCCGATTCGTTGAGCACAAAAGCCGCCGTGTCGGTTGAGTAATTCCGTGAAAAATCGCGGCCTTCGATAATCTTCCAGCCGATGCTTCGCCCGAATTCAGGGGTACAGCCAATGATCCCGAACAAGGGAATCGACTTGGGGTCTTTACCTTCCCACTCGAAGCCAATCTGGTTCGACCACACGCCGGTTGTCGGGCTTGATGATTGACTCATATCATACACTGCCCCGGTCTTGAGCAGCTCGTCGCGCAGCACATTGTATTTACCGGCAAGCGCCGGACCAACGCCAAGTTGCAGTAATCCCGTGCGGTCGTAGTTGACAGGTCGGTTTTTGGCGTGCTGGATTTGCTGAAAAACGATGATCGTACCGATAATGAGCGTAATGGACACCGTAAACTGAATCACCACCAGCACTTTGCGGGGCAAGGCTGCCCACCGTCCTACCTTGAAGGTTCCCTTCAGCACCATCAGCGGGTTGAACGAGGATAAATACAGGGCCGGATAACTGCCCGACAATAAGCCGGTCAGCAACGAAAAGCCAATAAGGAGCGCCCAGAAAAGGGGGGCCTGGTAGGGAATGCTGACCTCTTTGCCCGACAACTCGTTGAAGGCCGTCAGCGAAAGCAGGACTAACAGAAGGGACAACGCCAGCGCGAAGAACACCACCAGCATCGACTCGCTCAGAAACTGCATGATCAACTGCCGCCGGAGCGAACCAACGGCTTTGCGGACGCCCACTTCTTTGGCCCGTTTTTCGGAGCGGGCTGTGCTCAGATTCATGAAATTAATGCAGGCCAGCAGCAACACAAACACGCCGATGATGCCGAACAGCCAGACGAACTGAATCCGGCCGCCCACGTTTTTACCCTCTTTAAATTCGGAATACAAGTGCCAGTTGCTCATCGGATGCAGAAAATATTCCGGGTTCTCCTGGGCTGACGTATGCTTTTTCTCGACGTCCCTGATCCGGCCCGACACGCTGGCCATGCTGGCTTTGTCGGCAATTTGGGCGAAGCACTGAAACGAGTGGTTGCTCCACTGCTGCTGGGATTCGTTCACCCACTTTTGATCGGCCAGATAGGCGCTCCAGGGCAGGTAAAATTTCACATCATAGAGGCCCGAATTAAACGGCAGGTCGGCAAAAACACCCGTCACTTTTACGTCCGTTTTGGTATCGATCCGAATAATTTTACTGATCGGGTCCGCATCGCCAAACAGCGTTTTGGCGACCGACTCCGATAGCAGAATGGAGGCCGGCTGGTTCAGGGCCGTTGCATAGGAACCTTTCAGCATGTTAAGTGAGAGCATCTCCGGGAAAGCAGGCTCGGCATACATGCCCTCCTTATTGATTTTCTTTTCCCCGTTGACTAACAGGTGATTGTAACTCCAGGAGGCCAGCGATACGTGTTTGAAGCTGGGCGCGTACTTCGTTTTTATCTCGGTAGCCGACGGAATAGAAACTGCCGGTCCCGTGCCGGTTTCGCCATTAAAGGTTTGGTTAATGTAAAGCTGCGCCAGCCGGTCGTAGTTCCGGTGGAATTTATTGAACGATAACTCATCGTATATCCATAGGCCAATAAGCATGGCAACGGCCATTCCGACCGCCAGACCCAGGATGTTGATGGCCGAATACACCTTGTTTTTGGCTAAGTTGCGGAGGGCGATTTTGAGGTAGTTGCGAAACATGAGGTTGGGGTTTAGAGCAGGGGGCACAGAGCATGGCGCACGGTTTTTACCCCTGCCCCGCGCTCCTGGCTCCACGCTATTCAGAACGTAAGGACGTAACCGGATTCATTAACGCTGCTTTCACGCTCTGAAAACTTACCGTTAGTAGCGCTATACCAACGGCCACAAAGCCCGCAAGAGCGAACATCCACCATTCGATGTCGACTTTATAAGCAAAGCCCTGTAACCATTTCGTCATGGCCCACCAGGCTACGGGCGAGGCAATCACGATGGCAATCAGCACAAGTTTGAGGAAGTCCTGCGAAAGAAGCCCGATGATACTGCCCACCGATGCGCCCAACACTTTCCTGACCCCAATTTCTTTGGTGCGCTGCTCGGCAGTGAAGGTCGCCAGCCCAAACAGGCCTAAGCAGGAAATGAAGATAGCTAAGAAAGCAAAGTAATTGGCCAGACTGCCCACGATGGACTCGCTTTTGTAGAGTTTCTGGTATTCATCGTCGGCGAATTGGTACGAAAACGGAAACTTCGGGTTCTGCTGCTTCCACAGGGCTTCTATACTGGCCAGAGCCTGTTTGGCCTGACCCGGCTGCGTGCGGATCATAAGGTTTTGCGAGCCGGGTTCGGTGCTTAGCCGCATAATCAGCGGGGCAATGGGTATGTGCAGCGACTGGAAATGAAAGTCCTCCATCATGCCAATGATTTTGCCGGGGCGGCCCCACATCGTAATTGGCTGGCCAACTGGATTCTTCATCCCCATTCGGGCGGCAGTAGCCTGGTTGATGAGGTAATTGGTGGTGTCGGTGCCAAATTCCGGTGAGAAGTCGCGGCCCGTCAGTTTGACCTTCAGCGTTTTCATCAGGTCATACCCCACCGACGTTTGCGTGATTTCGATATTGACGTTCGGGTCTTTGCCGGGCCAGGTAACGCCCCCCGTGCTGCTGCCAATGTGGGTCGGCACTTCCTGCATCGACGACACAAACTGCACGCCCGGCATTCGCAGCAACTCGTCCTTGAAGGTTTTGTATTTTGTTGGCGTAGCCAGTTCACCTTCTACCGGCACATAAATCAGGTTCTCGCGGTCGTAGCCTAAGTTTTCGGTCTGGATAAAATCTACCTGCCGATACACCACGATGGTGCCCACGATGAGTAGCATCGACAACACGAACTGAAACACCACCAACCCCTGCCGAAACAGCCGCGCTCCCGAACCAAACGTCACAGCACCTTTTAATACCTTCACCGGCTGAAGCGACGATAGAAACAGGGCTGGATAACTCCCCGCAATCAGGCCGGTAACGAGCGTTGTACCCAGCAGCAGCAGCCAGAACGATGCGTCGGTCAAATGCAGACTGATGTGCTTGCCCGTCAGCGAATTGAACGCGGGCAGCAGGACAAAAACCAGCGTCACGGCAAGCACCAACGCCAGCCCCGCAAACAAGACCGCTTCGCCCATGAATTGCCCGGCCAGTAAACTCCGCATGGCACCCATTACTTTCCGGACGCCCACTTCCTTCGCCCGTTTGACCGACCGGGCCGTGGCTAAGTTCATGAAATTGATGCAGGCAATCAGCAGCAGAAACACAGCCACCACGCCAAACAGCCGCACGTACTCGATGCGGCCACCATCCTGCTGACCGTTTTTGAAGTTTGAGTACAAATAGCCATCAGCGTAGGCCTGCAGGAAAAGCTGCGCGTCGTAATTTTTGCCAATGTTCCTGTCATATTTCCGTAGAAATGGGCCGAGTTTCGCATTCAGATTCGCGACGTTCGCGTCGGGGCGGAGCATGATGCGGGTGTGCGGGCCGTTATTTCCCCACTCCCTCATCCAGGGATTACGGCTGATGCAGTCTTGCCAGTTAATCAGAAAATCGTATTTATCCGACGAATTGTCGGGCAGGTTCTCGAACACCGCCGTCACCTGATAATCAGTCTTGTTGTCGATGCGGATGCTTTTGCCGAGGGCCGCTACCGGGTCGCCGAAATAAAACGCTGCTACGTTGCGGGAAATAGCCATCCCGGTCGGCGAGTTGAGTGCCGTTTCGGGCGTACCGGCTAAGAGCGGAATGCTGAACATGTTAAACCAGTCGGCTCCGGCCCAGTGCCCCATTTCTTTGTTGTTTTTGTCGCCAACGGCAAACGTCATGTTCGCTTCCCAGCCGGTGTAGCCTGCCGCGTACCTGATTTCGGGAAATTGCTTTTTCAATTCGTCGGCCAGAATACCCGGCGTATTATGGCCCGCTTCGGCTTTGCCATCGTATAACTGCCGTTGCATGACATTGTAGAGTTGCGGGCCGTTGGCGTGGTAATTGTCCACACTCAGTTCGTCCTGAATCCACAGAAAAATCAGCAGGCTACAGGCCATGCCGAGAGCCAGGCCCAGAATATTAATGGCCGAAAAGGCTTTGTTGCGGACGATATTGCGCCAGGCGATTTTAAAATAGTTGCGAAGCATGTTGGTTCGTGTTTTGTTATCTTTGAGAAAACCGATTTATCTGTATGCACCTTAATGAATTGTCTCCCGAAACGTTTGAACGACTGAAGAAAAGCCGTTGGGACCGAATCATTGAAAAACACGAAGGTCCTGAAACATGGGACTGGCGATTGGAAAAACGTGACTACCCACCTGGCGACTTTATTTACCAGATTGAACCCGACTACGACCCAATTGCAGCACTACCGGAATTCATGCAGGTTGGCGAACATTGGGTTTTGCTGCCGGTCAGTCGGAAGCATCATCCGAATATTACCATCCTGCATTACTTCCTGAGCGAAGACAAGACTAAGCTTGTTCTTTATCTGAAAGACACCACCTTTGATGACGATTGGTCCATGTCGGGATTTGTCAGTATTTGCGACTGCCAACCCGAAGGATTCTACGTGGCTACACTTTATCATGAATGGTTTATTATCGACTACGACGCTGAAGCAAAACACTATTACGGTATCGAATCATAACCTGCTACGGGTGTAGGACAAGTTTAGTGTGGGCATAATAAAACGCTTTTTTCGACAGGATGAACAGGATTTTCAGGATGTATTGAGATGGATATTCGCAAAAAAAATCTTGGAAATCCGGTTAATCCTGTCGAAAAAAAGAACTTGTCCTACGCCCCCTGCTACTCACTCCGTAAACTCTTCACCGGATTCACCAAAGCCGCTTTCACGCTCTGGTAAATCACGGTTGCCCAGCAGATGAACAGCGTGAGCAGGCAGGCCAGAACGAACACCCAGATGCCAATGTCGGTTTTGTACGGGAAATTCTGCAGCCATTTGTACATCGAATACCAGGCAATCGGAATGGCGATGGGAAACGAGAACAACACCAGTTTCGTAAAGTCTTTGGACAGCAGCAGCACCACGCTCGACACCGACGCGCCCATCACTTTCCTGACCCCAATTTCCTTCACCCGCTGCTCGGTGGTGAACGTCGCTAAGCCGAACAAACCCAGACAGGCGATGAGAATCGTCAGGCCCGAGAACGCCGTGAAAATCCGCCCGCGCAGTTCATCCGCCCGGTAGGCCGACTCAAAATCCTGGTCCAGAAAGCGGTATTCAAACAAGCGGTCGGGGTAGATTTCGCGCCATTTCTGCCCAATGAACGCCACCGTTTTGTCGACATCCTTTGCCTGTATTTTGATGTGAATGACCCCGTTGGCCCGGCGGCACAGCATGATCATCGGCTCAATAGGATTATAGAGCGACTGCTGATGAAAATCTTTGATGACCCCAACCACCTGCGCCGTCGGCGGTGGCGGACCTTTATCACTGGCCTGTGGCAGACCACCAAGAATGACTTTCTTGCCCAGCGGTTCTTTCCAGTCCATTCGCTCCACTGCCGCCTGATTGATAATCACCGCGTTAAGCGTATCGGCCGGAATTTTTTCGGAGAAATCACGGCCAGCCATGACGTTCATGCCCATCGTTTTCAGGTAATCGTAGTCGATTTGCATGGGTTTAAAGCCCATTTCTTTCAAGCCCGTATTGGACTCAACGCCGAAAATGAGTCGGCCACCGATGTTGCTGGTCGGCGACGAGGCAGAGGCAACTGCCCGAATATTCGGATTAGCTAATAGATTGTTTCTTAGCGCATTGAACTGAGATCGGGGCTGTCTGTCCTGGTAATCAATCGTTAAGACCTGCTCGCGGTCATAGCCTAAGTCATGATTTCGCATGAAGTTGAGCTGCTTATACACAATCCAGGTACAGATGAGCATGACCAACGAAATGGCAAACTGCGCCACGACCAGCGTTTTCCGAAAAAAACTCCCCCCTTTCGCGTTGAACGAGCCTTTGAGTACCGCAGCGGGTTCGAACGAGGACAGGTAAAACGCCGGATAACTGCCGCTGATGAAGCCCGTAAAGACGACGATGGCTAAGCCAATCAGCAGAAACTGCGGGCGGAGCAATTCGCGAAACTGAATTTCTTTTCCCGACACGCTATTGAAGAACGGCAGCAGGGCGACAACCAGAATCAGACTGGCCGCTAACGCCAGCACCGTCATCAGCACCGACTCGGTCAGGAACTGCGCCATCAGCCGACTCCGCAGCGACCCCATCACCTTCCGAAGCCCCACTTCCTTAGCGCGTTTGGCCGACCGGGCCGTCGCTAAGTTCATGTAGTTAATGCTGGCCAGCAGCAACATAAAAAACGCCACCGCGCTGAAGGTGTACACGTAGCCAATATTGCCGTTGGATTCGCCTTCGAGATTCGAGTAAAGGTGAATCCGGGTCAGCGGCTGTAGCTCATACGTAACCCTGATATTCATCCGCTTGAAAATCGGACCTATGTATTTGTCGTAGACCTGCGGAAACTTGCTTTCAAGAATCTTCGTGTTGAAGTTTTCGGGCAATACCAGATAACTGTAGATGTAAAAACCACCCCAGTTTGTTTCCTGCTGGCGTTCATTCTGGCTTCTGGAAATCAGGGCATTGAACGTAAAATGGGAGTTCTTCGGAACGTCTTCCAAAACGCCCGTTACTTTATAGAACGTCGTGTCGTTGGTTTGGAGCGACTGACCCAATGCAGAGCGGGAACCGAAAAATTTCTGGGCCGACTTTTGGGTCAACACCACGTTGCCGGGCTGAGCCAGTGCCGTTTTGGGGTCACCTTCGATAAATTTATAACTAAACACATCGAACACGGTGGAATCGGCGGCATAGACATCGTCTTCGTAAAACCGCTTCTCGCCCTGCCGGAACAGAACCCGACCGTAGGGAAAGAACCGCACGTAATTTTTGACGAAGGGATAATCCTGTTTCAACGTTTTGACCAAAGGCGGCTGGGTGCTGCTCCAGCGATTGACTTTGTCCGGCTCGGTGATGTGCGAAACGATTCGGTAAATCTGGTTGGCATTGGCGTGATAACGGTCGTAGCTCAGTTCGTCGGTTACGTACAGCAGCAACAGCAGCCCGCAGGTGACGCCGATGGTCAGCCCCAGGATGTTAATGAGGCTGTAGAATTTATCTTTCCGAAGGTTGCGCCAGGCGATTTTGAGGTAGTTCGTGAGCATGATTTTTTTGTTTTGTGTAGAGACGCAATACGTTGCGTCTCCTGTGCGTCAGCAATATATTTCTGCCAGGGAAACGCGAAAACCATCCGGTCAGGAGACGCAACGTATTGCGTCTCTACTCCGTTCGTAAACTTTTAGCGGGGTCGGTTTGCGCGGCCCGGTACGTTCGCCAGCCGATGGCCAGTCCTCCCACCAGCAACATCACAGCAAAACAGGCTCCCAAAATACCGACGCCAATGTCGATGTGATGAGCAAATTCGTGCAGAAACAACCGCCCGGCTGCGTAACCCAGCGGCAGAGCGATTACGCCCGCCAACAGCAACAGCCGCACAAAATCCTTCGATAACAGCGCCACAAGCTGACCCACAGTAGCACCCATTACTTTCCGAATACCTACCTCTTTAATCCGCGTGGCTGTTGAGTAAGTAACCATGCCCAGCAAACCCAGACAGGCGATGGACAGGGCCATAAACACCAGCAATCCAGACACCGACAGGTCGTCGAGGTGCAGATGGTGGTTGTAGATTTCGTCATCGACCCACTGATACGTGAACGGTTCGTGGGGCGCAAGCTGTTTCCAGACCTGCTCCAGCGCAGGAATAATGCTGGCTTTTGCACCAGGCTCCACTTTAATGTTCACGTAATGAAACTCGTCCGGTATGTAGCGCAGCATGAGTGGACGAAGTGGCTGCGACAGATTTTGGTAGTTGAAGTCTTTCAGCACGCCCGCTATCTGTACTTCGGTGCTGTCATCGAGCCAGAGCAATTGCCCAACGGCCTCCCGCGCACTTTTGAACTTCAGAGCCGTAACCGCTTTTTCGTTGAGCAGCACAAATCGCCCGGCAGAGTCCGACACCGACGGCGGCATGTTCTGCCCCGCCAGCAGGGTTAGCCCCATGTTTTTGACAAAATTGGCATCGACGGAATAGGCGTTGGACGGAATATAATTTCGATTTCGGTCCGGCGAAAGTCGGGCAAAGCCACTGTGAAAACCGAGCGGACTCGACGTAGCGGCAACCCGTTCTACACCAGTCTGCTGCGCGAATTTGTCGGCCAGAAGGCGGTAATTTTTTGGGGCAACGGCGATGCTCAGGCTGTTTTCCCGGTCGAATCCATACGATGCGGTCGCCATGTAGAGGAACTGCTGGTACATAACCGCCACGAAAACCATGAACACCAGCGACACCACGAATTGCGCCACCATCAGCCCTTTCCGCAATCCCATACCCCGAAACAATTTCGGGCCAAATTGACCACGCAACACCTGAACGGGCTGATAGTTGGACAAAACGCGGGCCGGAACCAGACCAGCTACAATCCCCGTCAGTAAGGCAAAACCGACGAAATACAGCCAGAGTGTGGCGTCGCGCTGAACGGTTTGGGTACTCCGCAACACCGTGGGCAACAGTTCCATCAGGGTCAGAAAGACATAAGCCAGGCCCAGCGACAGCACCGACAACAGCACCGACTCGGCCATGAACTGCCCGACAATTTGTGCCCGCAGCGCACCGGCCACTTTACGTACACCTACCTCTCGGGCGCGGCTCAGCGAACGGGCCAGCGTGAGGTTGACGTAGTTGAAACCGGCCAGCACCAGAATCACTAAAGCCAGCCCGCCCATTGCCAGCAATCCTCCCAACGTGGGTTCCCAGGTGCTGTTGCGAAATTCTTCGCGGGCGGGCGAGATGCCCGAAAGCACCTGCGAACGTAACGTGTAGGTTTGGTCGGCTTTGGTTCCCATCGCTTTCACGCCCTGCGCGGCAAGGGTTGCCAGTGCCGTTTCGAGGGTTTGGCGCGGGGTGCCTTCGTTGAGCAGGACGTAGGTGTACGCCGAAGTCGTCCAGTGGCTTTTCCAGTCCGTCAGGTGCGGTTCGAGCTGACGACTTTGCTCCAGCAGCGGCACCGACGCCATCGACGCCAGCAAGTCAAAATGCAGGTGGGATTTCAGGTGATTCGTGGCCAACACCCCCGTGATGGTGAACGAACCCCGGTCTTTTACCGCTACTATCTTTCCAATCGGATTGGCTTTGCCAAAGAATCGCTCCGCCGTGCGCTGCGACAGAACGACCGTGCGCGGCTCGATGGCTGGTCGACCGATGAGCAACCGAAAACCGAACAACTCATAAAATCCTGCATCGGCAAAAGCACCGTTGGCAGGCATGGTCTTCTGCCCAACTGACACATCTGCGCTCAGGTTGTAGTAGACGCGGGCGGTTTTTTCGACAAAGCCGTAATTTTTCCGCAACGCGTCGGCAAGCGGCAGCGGGGAGGTAGCCACCGCCGTGACGTCTCCCTGTGGCGTGGTTACATCCGTGATAATGCGGTACGTCCGGTCGGCATGGGGGTGGAATGTGTCGTACTCAACCGCATCTTTCACCTGAATCAGGGCCAGCAAACACACCGTCATCCCCGACGCCAGCCCAAAGATGTTAATGAAGGAAAACAGCTTGTGTTTCCACAGGTTCCGCCAGGCGATTTTGAGATAATTCCGTAGCATAATCGTAAGAATCTATTCACTTCGTAATGACTTCACCGGATTCATCAGGGCCGCTTTCACACTCTGAAAACTCACCGTTAACAGCGCAATACCCACCGCCAGTAAACCCGCCCCGGCGAACACCCACCAGGCAATCTCGATTTTGTAGGCGAAGCCCTGAAGCCACTGGTTCATGGCCCACCACGCGACGGGCGAGGAAATGACAATCGCAATCAGGACCAACTTCAGGAAGTCTTTGGAAAGCAGCGAAACGATGCTGGCAACACTGGCACCCAGCACTTTGCGAACGCCAATTTCTTTGACGCGCTGTTGGGTAGTGAATGTAATGAGACCAAACAAACCCAAGCACGAGATGAATACCGAGATGGCGGCAAAAATCCGAAAGGCATCGAACACCAACTGCTCGATGATATAGCCCTTTGCCAGCGATTCGTTCAGAAATGTGTACTGATAGACATCCTGGGGAAAGAGCCGTTTCCAGGTTTGTTCAATGGACCCCAGCGTTTGTCCGGCATTCAGCCATTGCCCGTCGCGGGTCTGCAACGCTACATGAATCTGCTCATAAAAGTCTGTATTCCAGCACATCAGCACGCATGGCTTGATCGGCTGTTGCAACGATACGTTATGAAAATCCCTGACTACGCCTAAAATGGGTGCTTCACCTTCGCTGATGGCCACGGTTTTGCCAATAGCCATTTCGGGAGTCAGGCCAAGCATGTTTACCATTGTTTCGTTCAGGATGAACCCATTGAAGCGGGAGCCATTTGGCACGATATTCGACGGCGAAAACCAGCGACCAGCCACCATCTGAAGCCCAAAGAGCGACTGATACGCCAAATCAACCAGCTTCATTTCGGCCTGCCGATTCATCTGGACAGCTTCTGATTTTAGCCGAAAGTTGGTGCCGTAAAAATTTTTGGTGATTGGTGCCCCCGACGAAAAACTGACGTCCCGAATGGTGGAATTTCGCAGCAACTGCTGGCGAAAAACGTCTAATTTCCCCGGTATCTGATTACGTGGGCCATTAATCGTCAGGACCGCATCCTTCGCAAAACCCAGGTCTTTATGCTGAAAGAAATCCATCTGCTGCGACGCCACAAACGTCCCGACAATCAGGCCGTAGGTAATGCAAAACTGCAGGACAATCAACCCCTGACGGAGCGAAAAGCGGTCGCGTCGTGGAGTAGTCGTGTTTTTCAGGGCCGTGATGGGCTGGAATTTTGACAGCACGATAGCCGGATAGAACCCGGCCAATAACGCCACAATGAGCACTAAACCAGCACTAACTACCCAAACGGCAGCATCAGGACGAAGGTCCAGGTCGATAATGGTTAACGACCGGTTGAGCCAATCCAGCAACACCGTCAGGGCACCTACTGAAAGCAGTCCGGCCACAGTGGCGATGACCAGTGTTTCGCCAATGAATTGGCTAAACAACTGCAACTGCGTACTGCCCACAACCTTACGCACACCCACCTCTTTCCGGCGTCGGATGGCCTGCGCCGTTGTGAGGTTGATGAAGTTAAACGACGCAATCAGGATGAGAAAAACGGCCAGACTCGCCAGTCCCCACAACACCTCGCGACTGACTAAATAGCCGCCCAGAAAGTCTTCATACAGCGGTTCGGTGTGAACGTCCGTGAGGGGCTGGAGAACGTAGCTGATTCGGCGATTGTCCTCCGCATTCATGTACTTTTTCTTCAACGATACTAACTGACGCTCAAAGGCTTGCGGACTGGCCCCCGCTGGTAACGTTACGTAGGTCGTTCCCTGGTAATTACCCGACCAGTTGGCGGCCTCATATTGGTTGTTCGACTTGAAAAACTGGTAATTGACCAGCATATCGAACAGCAGGTTCGTGTTGCGGGGCGGATTCCGAATGATGCCTGATACGACTATCAGGTCGGAATTGTTCAGGGTTAAGATTTTGCCCAGAAGCTGCTCATAACGACCCGCATAGCCAGCGAAATACCGCTCGGCCAGTTTCTGCGTTAACACAACCGCATTGGGTTGTCGGAAGGCTGTTTTGGCGTTGCCAGCCAGCCAGATGCCATCGGGAAAAACGTTGCTGAAGTCGAACGTTTTCAGGTAGTGCTCATCCGTGAACATCAACCGATTTTCCTCAAAGCGGTGCACATTTCCCCGGCTATCCACTGAACTGATGATGCGGCTAAGCGGTCCTGCCGTTTGCGTAACCGTAACGCCCGGCACATCCCGGCGAATGGCCCCGGCCAGTGGGTAGGCCGTCGTGGGCCAGTGCTGCACACCGTCTGCTTTCCGGCTGTGTTCAACGATTCGGTATGTCCGGTCGGCGTGCGTATGAAAGCCGTCGAAGCTAAGCTCATACCGGACGAAGCTATAAATGACTAAGCAGCCCGTCATGCCCAGGGTTAGCCCCAGCACGTTGATCGCCGTATTGCTCTTGTCGCCCCAGAGCCGACGGAAAGCGATTTTGAGGTAGTTGCGTAGCATAATCGTAAGAATCTATTCGCTTCGTAATGATTTGACCGGATTCATCAACGCGGCTTTGATGGCTTGATAACTGACTGTAATCACTGTGATGAGCAGAGCGGCCAGCGTTGTCAGCCCGAAAACCGACCAGCCGATCTGGGTTTGGTAGGCAAAGTTTTGTAGCCATCGGTTCATGACATACCAGGCCACCGGCGAGGCAATGACAACCGCAATCAGCACCAGTTTGAGGAAGTCGCCCGACAGCAGCATGACCACATTGCCCACCGACGCGCCCAGCACTTTCCGAATGCCGATTTCTTTGGTCCGTTGCTCGACATTGAACGAAGCCAGCCCGAACAGACCTAAGCACGAAATCAGGATGGCAATGAACGTGAAGTAGCCCACAACGGTGGCCAGCCGACTCTCGGCCACGTAGTTTTTCTGAAATTCTTCGTCTAAGAAACTATAGGCAAACGGCTCACCAGGATTGGTTTTCTGCCAGACTGCTTCAATGGATTTAAGGACGGTTTGCAAGTTGCCTGCTTTGGCGTGGGCCACTATGTAATTGTAATCGTCGCTCTCGTTGAGCGTGAACGCATACGGTGTAATGGGCAGGTGCAGGTCTTCGAAGTGAAAATCCCTGACGACCCCAACAATCGTAAAGCCCACCCGCTCACCACCTCGTTCGACGAACGCTTTTCGGCCGACCGCACCCTGGGCCGATTTGTAGCCCAATTGGTTCACCGCCCGCTCGTTCAGGATGATGCGCCTGTTGGTATCCGCCGGAAACGCCCGCGAAAACAACCGCCCGGCCACGGGTTTTATGTTCAGCGTATTGAGGTAGTTGACGTCAATCCGATTGGTACGGGTGTGTTTGCCGTCCCGCACGGTCTGGCCTTCGCCGAAAAAATTAGCGTCTTCGGGATTGAAAATACCAGGATAATAAGCCGACGCGCCCACCGACTGAATCTGGGAATTGCTGGCCAACGCATTTTTCAGGGCTGTATAGCTGGCTTTGGCAGGGGCGCTCCGCAACGGAATAACCAATTGCTGGTCTTTGGTGAATCCGAGGTCTGCCGAGCGCAGGAAATTCATCTGTTTGCCAATCACCAGCGAGGCCACAATAAGCACGACCGAGAGCGTAAACTGAAACACAACCAGACCCCGGCGCAGCGAAACGGCAGCCAATGCGCCCATCAGTTTTCCACTCACTGCCCCCCCTTTCAGAGCCAGAATAGGCCGGAACGACGACAGGTAGAACGCCGGGTAACTGCCTGCCAGCAAACCCGTCAGCAGGCTCAAGCCAAAAAATCCGCTCAACAGGAGCAGGCCCTGGCCCGGCTTAACATGCAGGCTCTTGCCCGATACCTGTTCAAACACGGGTAGCAGAAGCCACACAAATACGATAGCCAGCCCAAAAGCGAAAAAGCTGAACAGGAACGATTCGCTCAGAAACTGCCGGATCAGCGAGCCTTGCCCAGCCCCTAATGCTTTCCGAATGCCCACCTCGCCCGACCGCTTCGACGAGCGGGCCGTGCTGAGATTCATGAAGTTGATGCAGGCAATCAGGAGTGTGAAAATGGCAACTGAGAACAGAATATACAGGTACGTCAGGCTACCGTTTGGGGTTACGTTATGCGTCAGGTCGGTATGGAGGTGAATATCGGTTACGGCCGTCAAAAACTGCCGCTTGTCAAACGATGCGGCTTTCAGGTCTTTCCGCATGTATTTTTCGACGAACGCAGGCAATTTGGCTTCCAGCTTTTTGGCATCGGTATTCGGCTTCAGTTTCAGGTAGGTGAAAAACATATTGTTGCCCGCCATGCCCGTCTGACTTTTCACGTACTGCGACAGGCCGCCCCCGTCGAACGACATAAAAAACCGCCCGTCAATGTGCGACGGTACGCTACCGGGCCTGAACACCCCCGTTACGGTGTAGTTATTGTCGCCATTGGTATTGCTTTCTACATGAACAACTTTGTTCAGAGCCGGTTGATGGCCAAACAGTTTGCGGGCTATCTCCTCCGAGATCACCAGGGTATTGGGCGCAGTCAGGGCCGACTCGCCTTTGCCTTCCAGAAACTCATAATTGAAAAAAGAGAAGAACGCGGAGTCGGCCAGATAGCCGTTCGTTTCGTAGAAAACCCGGCGTTTATTGGCCGGACCATCGTAACGAAGCAGGGTTTTGTCTTCGGCAAACAGGCCAACCAGCCGGGTCGTGTTACTAATTTCGGGGTATTCCTGTTTCAGCGAAGGAGCCATCGGGAAGGGGGTAGCTGCGGTTTTTTCTTCGCCCTCGCTGCGGACAAATACCGTCCCGATCTGGTAAAGCTGCTCTACGTTTTTATGCTGCGTATCGTAGCTAAGTTCATCGTAGATGTACAAACTAATCAACATACAACACGACAATCCAGCCGCCAGCCCGACGATGTTGATAAACGAAAACGCTTTGTGTTTAGCGAGATTCCGCCAGGCGATTTTGAGATAGTTTCGGAACATGATTGTCAGGGCTTATTCGGTTCGTAAACTATGAATTGGATTGGCCGTTGCGGCCCGGTACACTTTCATACCGATGATGAGACCACAGGAAAAAAGCAGAATCAGGAAGGTGGCAACGTAGGCGAAAGGGCCAGCGTCAGTGTGGTATTTGTAGATGAACTGGAAAATCAACTTGTTGGTAAACAGGTAGCCCAACGCCGAACCGACCACAAACGCAATCAGCAGGATTCGGACAAACTCCCGGTTGATTAAGCCCAGAATCTGCCCCACCGTAGCGCCCAGCACCTTCCGCATCCCGATTTCTTTACTCCGCCGGTCGATATTCAGTGAGATGAGCGCGAACAGGCCCGATGCCGACAACAGCAACGTAACGATGGCCAGAAAAAAGGCGACTGATTTGAACCCCTGATTCAGTCGGACTTCCTTCTCGATTAATTCGGACTGTAAAAATCCCCGATACCGCCTGTTCGGTATCACCTTGTGCCAGGCAGTTTGTAAATAGGTAGTCACCAGAGGCAACTCCTGCTCGCCCGACCGAACCACCATAAATTTGTACTCTTCTGGTTTAGCTAAGCGCAATACGCAGGGGGGCACCAGCCCGTGCAGGCCGTACTCTTTGTAGTCGTTCACGACACCCACAATGGTGTAGTTTGTACTGTCTAACTTAATGCGCTGACCCAGCGGCTGCGGCAGGTGCAGTTGTTGCACAAAGGTCTGATTGACCAGAATGGACGCGTCGGCATCAACACCGTTTTCGTAAAAATGACGGCCCTGCGTCAGGCGAATCCCCATGCTGTTCAGGTAGGCTTCTCCGCCAATGTGGGCAACCTGCGCCTGTACCTGCTGGCCCTCCGTTCTGGCCGTAACGGTGTATGAATTCTCACCGATGTGCTGCTTCGTTCCGGCCACACTTCTTACCTGCGGATGCTGACGAATGGTTTGGCTGAAGGCCGTATATTCCTGCGGATTGCGAACCTCAACCACGGCAACCTCATTGATGGCATACCCAAAATCGGCGTTCTCCTGATACGACGCATTTTGGGTTAAAATGATGCCGACGACCAGGGCGAAACAGGAAAGGCTGAACTGAGCAATCAGCAAAAAACGCGTGAAGCGGTTAGCTGACCCGAACGTTGTTTTGCCTTTTAAAATCTTGACCGGTTGGAACGAGCTGATGTACACGGCTGGATACAGACCCGAAAACAGGGCCGTAACCACCGGCATCAGAACCAGAAATAACCACAACCCGTAGTTTTGACTGAAGTCAAGCGATAAGTCGAGGTTGGCGACGCGGTTGAAGGCAGGCAGTAACAGGCTGACGAATAGCAACGCCATTGCCGAAGCCAGCAAACACAGGACGACGTTCTCGGTCAGAAATTGCCGGATTAGCTGGCTTTTCACCCCCCCAATCACTTTGCGAATGCCAATCTCTTTCAGCCTTCCGCTGGCAAAGGCAATCGAGATGTTGGTGAAATTGAAGCAGGTGATGAGCAGGATAAACAGCGACATAACCGCCGGAACAATCACCAATACGCCCCGTGGGTTGGGCGTCAACTGGCTCCCATGCACGTAGCCCGGCATGTCCACATCCGAACTGGTTGCTATCTGCCGGAAGGGCTGTAGGTAAAAGCCCGCTACGGTCCAGTCGGTATGGCTGCGGTTGTGAATCGCTGCGTAGGGTTTGAGGTTGGCGGCTATCCGGCTGATGGTCCGCTCGTCGGTTACTTCGGCAAAGGTGGTAATCAGTGTTGACGTCGCCCAGTCGTTCCGACCGGTCGTAAATCCATTGTCGAATGCGGTGATGATGTCGAACTGAAAGCTTGAATTAGCCGGAATCGTCTGCGTTACGGCACCGACGGTATATATTTTTTCTGTACTGTCCTGACCAACGACCGTCAGCGTCTGACCAATGGGCATCTGACCGGGAAAGTATTTATCGGCAGCGGCTTCACTGATAATCACCTGATTTGGCTGACCAAATCCGGCGAGGTTGCCCTGCTTCAGCGGCAGGTTGAAAAACGAAAAGAGAGTTTTGTCGGCGTAATGAATGCGTTCGTCGAAGGTGTTTTCGCCACGTTTCACAAGGGCATTTGCACTGTGTAGCCGGGCAATGCGTTTAACCCCGGCCAGGCTTTTTTGCATCGCTTCGGCCAGTGGCACCGGCGAAACGGCCCACGGCTGGGTTCCTTTGTCAACGACCCGCAGGCTGTTGAGTCGATAGATGTGTTCGGTTTGGGTGTGGTTGCTATCGAAACTGGCCCGATAGTTATAATTAAGATACGCCAACAGGCAACACGCAATGGCAAACCCCAACCCCACTAAGTTGATCGCAACATAAACCTTGTTGCGCCAGAGAATTCGGAGGGCAATTTTCAGATACGTGCTAAACATGGTTGTTGGGGTTTTATGGCAGGGGGTCGGGAGCGCGGGGCAAGGGACCCTGCTCCTTGCCCCGCGCTCCACGCATTATTCGGAACGTAAACTCTTCACCGGGTTCATCAGAGCCGCTTTCACGCTCTGGACACTCACCGTCAGCGCGGCTACGAGTACAGTGGCGAGAATGGCGATGGCGAAGATGCGGGGGCCGAGGTCAATCTTGTACTGAAACTCCTGTAGCCACTTCGTCATGACCCACCACGCCACCGGAGCCGCCACCACAAAGGCGACCACAATTAGCCGGGCGAACTCCTTACCGAACAGCCACAAAATGCTGCCGATACTGGCCCCCAGCACTTTGCGAACGCCAATCTCTTTGGTCTTCTGCGTGGCCATAAACAACACCAGTCCGTAGAGGCCCAAACAGCCGATGAACACCGCAATCCCGGCGAAGAAATTGACTAATTTCGACATCGTTTGCTCCTGGCGATAGCTGCGTTCGATCTGGGCATCCACAAACTGATGGGTAAAATAATTGTCGGGATATACCTGGCTGTAGCGTTTCTCCAGTTGTTTAATTACCCGCTGGAAGTTGCCCGAATGCAGTTGAAGATTGGCGAAGTAATAATTTTCGGCCCTGGTTGCCAGAAAGAGCGGGTCAATAGCGCTTTTGAGAGCCTGCTGGTTGAAATCCTTCACCACACCCACAATTTCTACGTTTTTCCGGTCGACAAACAGTAGCTTGCCCAACACCTGAGCGGGGTTGTTCAGGCCTATTTTGCGGACGAACGTTTCATTGACCAATACTTCGCGGGCCGTGTCGGCCGGGTACAGGTTTCGCCCGGCCACGAGCCTGATGCCATACAAATCGAGGTACCCGGCGTCGATGTATTTCCGATGAATGCTAAAATCTTCCTCTTTGGGCCGATTGTTGTATTTTACGCTTGTCTGACTCACCCAGCCCGACTGCGGGGCACCGCTCATGGAATAGCTGAACTTCTCGACGTCAGGAATACTGGTGGCGAGGTTGCGGAATGTACTCAACTTAACAATATCCTGATTGGGTGTAGACGGCATTTCGACGGTGAGGATGGCGTTTTTACGGAAGCCTAAGTCTTTGGTCTGCACCATCTGCAATTGATTGGCTACCACCACCATGCCAATGATGAGCATTTGCGAGATAGCAAACTGCGCCACTACCAGCCCTCGTCGCACCGAAAAGCCCCCCACCTGCTGTGCGGTAATTTTGCCCGCCAGGGCCATCACAGGTTTGAAGCCAGCCAGCACCAAAGCAGGATAAACACCCGATAGCAGCAGGACGCCCGTGACCAGCAAAATCAGCCAGCCAACAACCGACGGGGTGAAATAGAAGGTAAACCGAAACGCCCCGCTTAAATTCTCCTGAATAAGACCCTGTCCAACCTGAAATAACCCCACAGCAATGGCCGTGGCCACGATCGTAATCAGGGCCGTTTCGCCTATAAACTGCCAGAACAATTGAGCACGGGTGCTGCCCATCACTTTTCGAACGCCTACCTCCCGCGAACGGGTGAGGGCCTGCGCCGTCGCCAGATTAACGAAGTTGATGCTGGCCGTAACGATCAGAAAAATGCCGATGATGAACAGCGATAAAATTAACCCTTTACTCACTCCGCCGTGATCCGTAGAGAAGTGAATCGCGCGCAGGGGCTGCATCGGGAACCGGGTATCCTTAACGCCGTCCGGCTTGTATTTCTTCACGAATGCCAGCATCTGCCGGTCCCAGTCGGCGGGGGTGAACCGCTCATTCAGGGTCAGGTAGCACTGGGTACTGCTGTTGGTATTACCGAAATCCTCGTCCACACGTCCCCGGTATTCGGTCAAACTGGCCCACGACGGCATGATCTGGTACGGAAAATCGGTGTTGTCCCGATAATCGGCAAAAATGCCAACAATTCGCAGATTCAGCCGGCCATTGTATTTGATGGTTTTGCCAATGACGTTTGTCGCCGGAACGCCGAAATACTTTTGGGCATTTCTGGCACTGAGAACGACCGTGTTGGGCTGATTCAGATCGGCCGGGCCACCTGCCAACCAGTCGTAATCGAAAATGCGGAAATAGGCTGGCTCTACGAACGCGCCCATCGCTTCGGTTTCTTTGAATTTTTTGTCGGGCCCGTTCCTGACCGCAACCGACACCACCGGTTCCTCATCCTGGTCGATCATGGCTACGTGTTCAATATCGGGGTGGTCGTTGCGGAGCGCCTTCCCGAACGGATAGGGTACGCCGGTTGTATGAAACTCGCCTTCGGGCGAGATAAATTTTGAGGTTACCCGGTAAATGCGGTCATACTTCTGGTGGTGCGTATCAATGCGGTAATGGTAGCGAACCAAAGCGAACACCAGCATGGCGCTCCCAATGCCGAGCGCCAGCCCCGTTATGTTAATGAGCGCATAGGCCCGATTTTTAAGTACGTTCCGCCAGGCGATTTTGAGGTAGTTGCGTAGCATAAGCAGCCCCCCTGCCCCCGAAGGGGGAGTCTGTGTGATACTGGATGCTCCCTTTGGGGGTTAGGGGGCTTTTACTCACTTCGTAAACTCTTCACCGGATTCATCAGAGCCGCTTTCACGCTCTGGAAGCTCACCGTCAACAACGCAATCAGCACGGTCAGACCACCGGCCAGCAGAAATACCCACCAGTGAATATCGGTCCGGTAGGCAAAATCACTCAGCCAGGTGTGCATCGCATACCAGGCCACCGGCGACGCGATGACTAAGGCCACAATCACCAGCTTCATAAAGTCTTTGGAGAACAGAGCCACCAAACTCACCTCCGACGCGCCCAGCACTTTCCGAATGCCGATTTCTTTGGTCCGCTGCTCGGCCATGAACATCGACAGGCCGAACAGGCCCAGACACGAAATCAGAATGGCCACGCCCGCAAAAATGCTGAACAGTCGCTGCTGGGTTTGTTCGCGGGCGTAGAGCCGGTTGAAGCGGGCGTCTAAAAACTGGTAATCGAACGGCCGCTCCGGAAAGAATTTCTTCCAGACAGCTTCAACACGCTGCACACCGGCGGGAATGTTTCCCTGGAGCGGGACCGACACCCAGTTGAGTTGTTGGGGTGTTAGAATCATCGCAATGGCCGAAATTTGCTGATGCAATGATTCGAAGTGGTAATCTTTCGTTACGCCAATGATTTGGCCTTTGGCCGGTCCATATTCAAACGGTTTGCCAATGGCCTGCTGGGGCGTCCAGCCCAGGAGCCGCGCTGCCGTTTCGTTCAGCACCACCATCGACGTATCGGTGGAGTAGGAACGGGAAAAGTTGCGCCCGGCGGCCATACCAATCTGATAGGCCGGAATAAAATCATAGTCGACCCGCAGGCCCCGCAGGTTAATCTTGATCGGCGCCATCGTGTCGCCTTTCGGGGCGCGGGCGCCATACGAATCCAGCAACCGCCCCGACGGTATGCGCGACGAGCGGCTCATGTCGCGAACGGCCCCGGTGGCAATCAATTGCTGCCTGAGGGTTTCGTAATTCGTGGTCGAGTCACCCACATCCGACAGCAGCAGCATCTGCTCTTTCTGGTAGCCCAGCCGATAATTCTGAATGTAGTTCATCTGGTTGTAGACCACCGCCGTGCTGATAATAAGCGCGATAGCGATGGCAAACTGGGTAACAACCAGCACCTGACGCAATTTACCGCTACGCATGGCCGAAGCGATTTGCCCTTTCAGCACGCCCAATGGCCGGAAGGAAGTCAGGAAGAAAGCCGGATAACTCCCCGCCACTAAGCCGGTCAATAGCGTGATGCCAATCAGAATACTCAGAAAAACCGGGTCGAGCAGTTGGCTGAACGCCAGTTGTTTGGTTGTGAATTCGTTGAGCAGCGGCAGACAGACCACCACCAGCACCATAGCGATGCCTAAGGAGAGGATTACCAGTAGGAGCGATTCGCTCAGAAACTGACCAATAAGTTGCGAACGCAAAGCCCCTACAACCTTACGCATCCCAACTTCTTTGGCCCGCCCCGCCGAACGGGCTGTTGCCAGATTCATGTAATTGATGCAGGCAATGAGCAGAATGAATAACCCGATGGCCGAAAACAAATAAATATAGCTGATGTCGCCGGTGGGTTCCACCTCCGAGTCGGTATGCGAACGCAGGTGTATGTCGGTGAGTTTTTGCAGGTTCAGCATCGAAAACGTCGAGGGCTTGTTGCCGCCATCTGCCGGAACGTGCCGGTTCTGGAACGCCGGTAAGGCAGCCTCGATGCGTTGCGGATTCGCACCAGGCTTTAGCAGCATGTAGGTATTGAACGAGTTGTTGCTCCAGTTGGTCCGCAACTGCTCGGCTCCGTAAACGCGCGGGTCGTTGAAGGTCGAGAATGAGATGAGAAAACTGGGGTGAAAATGCGATTGTGCGGGCAACGGTTCAAAAACGCCCGTAACGGTCAGGTCATACTGATTGCCATACCGGACGGTCTTACCAATGGGGTTCTCGCTGCCGAAATACTTCTCAGCCATCGGGCGCGAAAACAGAATGGAAAAGGGGTTGACTAAGGCCTGGCTGGGATTGCCGCTGACAAGGTCGAAACTAAAGACCCTGAACAGGTTAGCCTCGGCAAAGTACATATCCTCTTCGTTGAACGAGTGTTCGCCGTAGCGAAGCAGGCCACCGTTGTCGATGGTTCGCACGACTTCTTGGGCCTCCGGGAAATCCTGTTTCAGCAGGGGGCCAAAGGGCGGGGCGGCCTGCGCCAGCCGCAACGAGGGTGTACCCTCCGACGAGAGGAACGTTCGCGTTACGCGGTAGATGCGGTCGGCGTTGGCATTGTAGCGGTCGTAGCTCAGTTCGTCTTTTACATAGAGCGCGATGAGCAGGAAACACCCCAGCCCAACAGCCACGCCCGTGATGTTGATGAAACTGAACGCTTTGTATTTCCGCAGGTTGCGAAAGGCGATGAGCAGGTAGTTACGCAGCATAAATCAGGTCGGGTTGAGGGCGTACAACCTAACCTTATGCCAAATGCCGTACCAGAAAGCCAACTAACTCATTATCAGAAGCAATTTTTAACTTAACTAAAAATAGATGTCCGTAAACGGACGCTGGACGTACAGTTGCGGACAGGGGATTTGTAGGGCCGCAACATCTTGCGGCCCTACATTACTCGGATCGTAATGAGTTGACCGGGTTCATCAGGGCCGCTTTCACACTCTGGAAACTAACCGTCAACAGCGCAATACTGATGGCCAGCAATCCGGCCAGCGCGAAGACCCACCAGCCAATGTTGATTCTGTAGGCAAAGCTCTGAAGCCATTGGTTCATGGCGTACCAGGCAATAGGTGTTGCAATCAGGATAGCAATCAGCACTAATTTTAAAAAGTCTTTCGAGAGCAGCGTCACAATGCTCATTATGGATGCCCCCAGCACTTTCCGCACCCCGATTTCTTTGGTCCGCTGCTCGGCAGCAAAAGCCGCCAGCCCAAACAGGCCCAGACAGGCAATCAACACGGCCAGAACCGTAAAAATCAATAAGATTTCGCCCTGCTTCTGTTCGGTTTTGTACTGCTGCGAAAAGTTTTCGTCGAGAAAATGAACGTCAGGGGTACTGGCCGGATCGAATGTTCGATAGACTGACTGAATATACGCCAGGGCTTCGGTCAGGTTTCCTGGCTGAAGCCTGACATACACGTTGTCTTTCTCAAAAGGAGCGGGCATCTGCAATACCAGCGGCTCGATTTTGTGCTGAAGCGAATAGGTGTGAAAATCCCCGACAACACCCACCACGCGGGCTTCGGCCGTATGCTTCTCGTTGTCAATGTAGTATTTCACCCGCTTGCCAACCGGCTCGGGGCCGAGTTGCCTGGCTAAGGTTTCGTTGATTAAAACAGCACCCAGCAAATCACTTTTGAATGATTCTGAGAAGTTGCGGCCACTCAGCAGGTTGATTTCCATTGTCCGCAGGTAATCGGAATCGACGGAGAACTTCTGAACAGACTGCGTGCTCGACGACAAGGCACCGTTTTGCTCGAAGAACATCCCGTTGCCACCAATATTATTGTTGCCAATGGGATTACTGGCCGCCGACACACCGGCAATCAATGGACTTCGCATCAGGGCTTCCTTGAGCGCATCAACGTGCTGGCGCACGCTATCGCTGTCGATGTGGAAGGTGAGCACCTGGTCTTTATTAAAGCCTAAATCCTTGTGCATCACAAAGCCCATCTGCCGGTACACAACGCCGGAGCAGGCAATCAGCGCGACCGTTGCAACAAACTGAAACACCACCAGCGACTGCCGGAACAAACGGTTGCCCGACTGATTGCCGACCTGCCCCCGCAGGGCCATCACAGGCCGGAAGCCCGACAGCATCAATGCAGGATACAGGCCGCTCAACGCACCAATCGACAGCGAGAATGCTGTGACGACCAGCAAAACAGTCGGCCAACTCCCTATCGAGAGCAACTTATCGGCCATCTGGTTGAAATAAGGCAATGCCAGACTGACCAGCCCCACGCTCACCAAACCCGCCAGTAGGGTCATGAGCATCGACTCGGTCAGGAACTGCCCCATGAGTTGCCACCGAAGCGAACCGATGGCCTTCCGAACGCCTACTTCACGGGTTCGTTTGAGGGTGCGGGCCGTGTATAAATTCACGTAGTTGATGCAGGCAATCAAGAGTATCAGAGCGGCTACCACCGAAAAAATGGATACGGTACGGGCATTGCCGTTGGGGCTGATTTCGTAGTCTACCTGCGAGTGCAAATGAATCGACGTAATGGGCTGGAGTTCCATTCGGTAAGCCACGTCACCCATCTCTTTCTTTACATATTTCTGGTAGAAACCCGGCAGTTTGGCTTCGAGCGCCTTGTAGCTACTTCCTTCCGTAAGCAGCAGGTACGTGTAGAGGTCAAAATCCTGCCAGCCACCAGTATAGCCGGATGGCAGCGACCGCAGTGCCCGGAACTGTAAATGCGAGTTGGCCGGTACATCGTTAATGACACCCGTAACGGTGTTGGGAAAATGATTGCTGAACTCAACAACCTGCCCAACGGCTTTTTGGGCATCGCCAAACAAGTTTTCAGCAACACTTTTCGTCAGAACAATACTTTGAGGCTTACTCAGGGCCGTGCCTGAATCCCCGTACAGCAGCGGGAACGTAAACACGTCGAAGACCGTCGGGTCGGTGAAGAAGATGTTGCTTACTTCTATTTTTTTGTCTTTGTACGTAAGCTCCCCACCCCCTTCTGTGCTGATTCGAACGGCTTTTTCAACGTCGGGATAATCGTTTTTCAGAGCTGGCCCATACGGAGCCGAGGTGGGCGCAAGTTTCAGGTTTCCGCCCGGCCACTGTGCATAATGAACGACCCGAACAATGCGGTCAGCGTTGGTATGAAAACGGTCGTAGCTCAACTCATCGGCTACATACAGCGCCATGAGCCACACGGCTGCCATACCAATGCCCAGACCAGCCACATTGAGACCACTGAAAAGTTTGTTTTTCCAGAATGTCCGAAGCGTAATTTTCAGGTAGTTGCGTAGCATACTCAGCGTAGGTTTGAAACGAGATGGAAGCATGAGTAACCAGCAAACCGTTTTGGCCGCTGCTAATCACTTGTTCATTCTTGTGCCAAATGTCGTACCAAATACGATACAAGCTGACTATCAGCCACTTATTTAACCTGATTATGGTAGTATGTCCGTAAATGGACGCCCACCGTACAGTTGTGGACATGTTTCTATGGGTGTACCTCCAGCCGATACCCGACGCCATGCACCGCCACAAGTTTCACGGTTGGGTCGGGCTGGAGGAGTTTACGAAGGCGCGACACGAACACGTCGACGCTGCGCCCAACAATAATGCCTTCGTCTTCCCAAACGGATTTGAGGATAAAATCGCGCTCTAAGAGTTGGTTGGGATGACGCAGGAAAAGGTGCAGCAACTTGGCTTCCCGGTAAGTGAGCGGGTAGGTATTTCCTCCGATGTTGACCGATTGATTTGCCGGGCGAAACGACACGTTTCCTACATAAAGCAATGGCTCCGACTCGCTGGCTGGAGTTTCCAGGCTTTTTGTCCATTTTTCCTCATGCCCCGCCCCGTGGGCCATGCTCTGTGCCAAAGTGCCAGCCGTCTCCCGCCAGACAACATAGGCCCCGCCCAGCAGCACAAAACCAATTGCCCACGGCCACCATAGCAGGGCCGATTGACGGGTAGCCGCGGTCGCAGCAAAGGTAAGCTGAAGGGTGTAACAGCCTTGCTTCTGGTTGCGCCCTCCACACGGAACGTCATAATCTCCCGTCACATCCCGGAAATTATACCCCAATTGCAATTCGCCGGTCGTGCAGTCCAGCACGGCAACATCGTAGCTGTCGTTAATCTCGTGAACGGCCAGCGATTGCTGTAGCAACGCTGGCAACCTGCCGTAGTCGAACGGATGCTCCAGGCGAACAACAAACGTTGTGGCGTTGAGTTGGCTAACCGGAGCAATGCGGGTCGTGGAATCCCCATTTTCGATTAACAGATGATGCGCTGTTCGGCGCAGCGCCAAATTAACTTTTTGCCCAAACCGACGATTATCAGCCGGGCGCGCAGCGGGGGCTAACCAGATAAACTGCGTAAACAGCAGACCGGCGACCAGCAGCGCAGCGATAACGGCTAATTTCCTCATGATTTCAGGACCTGTCAACACCCATCGTTCTTCCTGAGAAACGAAAATAAATTAAAATCAAAAAAGTAGTCTTTCAATTTAATGTTTCGCCTGGCTTTTTCATCGCTTTTGCGGGTGGGTTCAATAATCAGATAATCACCCGATTTGGCGATGGCCAGCACAGAGGCTACGTTAACCGTAAGCAATGACCGGGTGGAATCCGATGCACCATTAGTAATGGTTTTTCCGTTTCGGCGCAGATAAATCCGGAACGGAATTGTCTCCATTTCACTCGTTTCCGGATTTCCGGTAACAACCGTTAACAGGCCCTGGCTGATAATGGAAAAATCGGCGTAGTTAACTGGTTTATTGTCGAGCAGCAAGGGGTTGCTGTAGAAAATTGTTTTACGATTTTGTGCCGTTTGCGAACCTGTATTCGTCTGCGCGACGAATGTAGCAAACATGCTTTGAGCAACTGCATCACCGACTGACAGAATCAGGGTTGCCAGAAGGACCATTCGGGGGGTCAATATTGTCAGTTTCATACGTGCATGAAGGTAGCCTGTTTATGGATAATTCGACCAATTACTGTACCAGAATTTCGTTGTGCGGCATGGCATATTGGTTGCTCACGGTCAGCAGCACAATGTGGTCGCCTTTCCTGCATTTTGCCAATACGTTCTGCACGTCAATTTGCTTCACATCGTCTCTGGAAAACATGAGCAGTGCCTGGGTGTTTTTGTCCCGGATGGCAATCCTGAACGGCAGTTTATCAACGATTTTACTCTCCGTCGGCGACAGGTTGACCGTGCAAACGGTTAGCTTGCCGGTGGCCGTTGACGGAAGAATGCACCTGCCTTTCGTCGTGTATTCATCCACAACCATTTTGTTGTCTAAAAATGCGGCCGTGCAACTGCTGAATGAGGACTGGCTGAAGCAAATCGTTGAGACAAGGCTGCACAACAGTGCGAACGTGAATTTAGCTGCGGTTTTCATAGTTCCTGTTTTAGTACTGTGAACGATAGGCCAAAAGTATGGGCGCATCTGGCATGAGTTGGAAAACCGCTGTAAAACATTGTAAAGGAATTGTAAAAGTAGGTAGCGGAGCGCGCGGATCATGGCACACGGTTTTACTCCCTGCTCCGCGCTCCCTGCGCCACGCTATTCAGAACGAAGGGATTTCACCGGATTCTTCAGCGCGGCCCTGATACTCTGGAAGCTTACCGTCAGCAGGGCAATACTCACCGCCAATAGTCCCGCCAGAACGAACACCCACCAGCCAATATCAATTTTGTAAGCAAAGTCGTTCAGCCACTGGTTCATGGCCCACCACGCCAGGGGCGAGGCAAGAACGATAGCGACCAGAACCAGGTTGAGAAAGTCTTTCGAGAGCAAGGTCACAATGCCCGCAACCGACGCCCCCAGCACTTTGCGGATGCCAATTTCTTTGGTCCGCTGCACAACAACAAACGAGACTAAGCCATACAAACCAAGACAGCAAATCAGCATGGCGATGCCCGTGAAGGTATAGACCAGCCGGAACACGACGCGTTCGGTTTCGTAGAACTTCGCCAACTGGTCATCTAAATACGCGTACTCAAAGACTTCGTCAGGGTATAATTTCTCCCAGGTTTGCCGGATTCGCTGAAGCGTTTGCCCTGGGTTCCGGCCTGATATCCGAATGCCCGCCTGGGCAAAAAGCAAGGCATAACTGGCAATGAAACAGGGTTTAATTTCTTCATGAAGCGAACGCATGTGAAAATCCTTTACTACGCCCACAATGGGTAATGGAACAGCAGAGAGGTAGTATTGAAATTTCCGTCCCAGAATATGCTGGGGATCACGAACGTTTATTTTCTTCAAAAACGCTTCGTTAACCAGATATTCACGAATGGTGTCGCTCGAAACGATATTACGTCCGGCAACGAGTTGCAAACTATATGTTTTTAGAAAATCGGCGTCAGCTATCCGGCTGGTAATCGTATACGCTTCCCACTCAACCTTCCCATCCAGTTTGAACGAACCTCCGTTTAAAAGCTGAGCCGAAGGTGGGCGATCACTGACACTGACGGATTTGATTTCAGGATACTGCAGCAACTCATTTCGAAACGTTTTCCGAACGGCCATCTGCTTGTTGGGTAAGGTTACCAGCACGATATTGTCTTTGGTGAAGCCCAGATCAGCATGTTGCATGTATCGCACCTGCGTAGCCACAACCAACGCCCCGATAATTAACGCCTGACAAATCACAAATTGCACGATAATCAGGGCTTTCCGCAACGAATAATTTCCGCCTGAACGCAGCGGCAGCGTGCCTGTCAGGGCCGCCCACGGGCTGAAACCCGACAAGACCGCAGCCGGATACCCACCCGCCAGCACAACGACCAGGCCCAAAAGCAGCAATACAAAGCCGAGCGTCGGCACGTTCAGCCGTAGCGACAGGTGGCTATTGAGCCATTGATTAACGAGCGGCAAGGTCACGATTGTTAGCAGCAAAGCAAGCCCGGCTGCGGCCAGGACGATGAGGGTCGTTTCAAGCAAAAACTGCCGAATTAATTGCCCCCGCGTGCTACCGAGCGTTTTGCGAATGCCCACTTCCCGGCGCCGGCGTAATGCCTGTGCCGTAGCCAGATTAACGAAATTGATGCAGGCCGTCAGCACCAGAAACAGCCCCACGAACCCCAGCGCCCAAAGCAGCGACGGCCGAATGACCCCACCAACCATTCGTTTGACATCGAAGTGTACATTGGCAAGTGGCTGAAAATGAAATTGGTAAAAACGGGCATCCGGCCCAAAATGCTTCGTTAGCAAAGCAGGCATGGCCGCTTCCAGACTGGCTGCCGACTGCGGATTTTTAAGGGTTGCGTAGACACGGTCGGTTGTATTCATATTTCCCCAGTCGTCCGGGTTGTTATCTGGCTTCAGGTTGGCTAACGTTGCCATCGAGATAAACAGATTGATGTCGGTATCAGACGTGTTGGGTGGGTCAGCCAGGATACCCGTCACGAGGGCATCGAGCCGGTGATTCAGGTTCAGTTGCTGGCCCATCGGGTCGACGTCGCCAAAATATTTCCTCGCCCACGATTCGGTAAGCACAACGCTGTTCGGTTCGTGAAGGGCCATTTTTGGATTGCCCCGAAGCCATTGATAATCCAGAATGTCGAACAGTTCCGGCTCAACGAGCGCTGTGCTTTTGTGTTCCAAAAAACGGGTCGCTGTCGATTGGCCGGGGCGGTGAAGGCTAACGGTCAACTCCCGGTTCATTTTCAGAAAGGCCGCCTGTTCCACCTGAGGGTAATCGGTACGCAGCGCCTTCGCCATTGGGAGCGGAGCTTCCGGCATGTATTCGACCGAGCCATCATCGAACCGTAAATCCGTTACGACGCGAACGATCCGGTCGAACTTAGCGTGGTGTCGGTCGGTGCTGAGATGATAGTTGATGAACAGGAAAATGAGCAGCCCACCCGCCATGCCGATGGTCAGCCCCGTTATGTTCAGCAACGTGTAGGCGCGTTGCGAACGCAGGGTTCGGAGGGCGATTTTGAGGTATGGTCGAAGCATATTTTTGTTAAATTTGTTAAAAACCATGGACTATGTACTTTCCTGCCGCTACGGAACCATCCTTGTTTAACGAAGACTTTGGCGTCTGGGCACCCATTGAACATCAGCGGGTTATCTCGTTGCTGACAATGGGTTTAGGTGTTCTGTATCACCGCGAAAAATCCATTCCATTAGAACCTCTGCCCGAAACGATGCTCGACGAGGGCAAGGCCAGCCAGGTGCCGGATGTGTCGTTGCGGGATAACCAGGCGGCTCAAACCCCGGTCATTATTGAAGTATGCCATACGAATGGGTTGAAAGGTGACCTTCGTAAAGTGATTCAACTAATTGAGGAGGATGTTTACGGCATTCTTGAGGGTTTCGTCTACGATTACCGAACCGGCAAGTGGCTTCGGTATCGGTTTGGCGATGGTGGCCTACCAACCGAATCGTCATTTTCCGAAGTCCTGCACTTAGACTTGAATCAGTTTTTGTGAGTAGCGTGGGGCAGGGAGCGGGGTTTTACGCCCTGCCCCGCGCACCCTGCCCCACGCTACTCGCTCCGTAAACTTGTTACCGGATTCGCCAGTGCCGCCCGGATGGCCTGCGTACTCACCACCAAGCCCGTTAGCAAAGCCAGCACCACCGCCACCAGCACAAACGGCGACCACGACGGGTCCGTCCGATAGGCGAAGTGCGTCAGCCAGTCGCGCAGCAGGTAATAAGCTAACGGCCAGGCAATTGCGTTGGCAATGAGCAAAATCACGACAAATTCCTGCATGAACAGGCTAACAATACCCACCGTCGATGCGCCCAGCACTTTGCGGATGCCGATTTCTTTAGTTCGTCGGGTCACGTTCAACGAAACCAGCCCCAAAACGCCCAATAAAACAATCACTAAGGCCAGCGTAGTGGCCAGCCGCGAGGCCTTTTGCAGTTGCCGTTCGGTCTGGTAAAGTTTCTGGAGGGTGTCGTCCATGAACGAATACTCAAAGGGCGAATCGGGAAAGAGTCGCGCCCATTCGCGCCCAATGGCTTCTACAGTTTGGGGCAGATTGCCCCGGCTGGATGGCCCGGAAGCAAGTTTGAACGAGAAATACCGATAAATGGTGTTCGCCCGAACGGGCAGCATAATGATTGGATGGATGGTTTCGCGCAGAGAGCCAAAGTGAAAATCGGTCAGCACACCACCCACCCGATACACTCGGTTGCTGCCCTGAAACCGAACAAGCTGCGCCAGTGCCATCGCTGGATTGGGCCAGCCCAGCGCCCGCACCGCCGATTCGTTCAGGACAACCCGCGTGGAATCGTAACCGCCCCCATTGGCGTGGAAAAACTGCCCTTCCTGCAAACGCAGTCCGTAGGTTTGGGCAAAGCGTTCGTCGGTTGTCATGACCGTAACTACAGCCGCGCCGGTGCTGTCGCGTCCCTGCCGAAACAGCCGCCCACTACCACTGCTTTTGCCGTCGGGAATTTCAAACGAAAAACTCACCTCGCTCACGCCCGGAACGCGTGCCAGTTGACTCCTCACGCCTTCCATGCGCTGCACCCCATCGCGCGACCAGTCGCGGGGCACCGATGCCACCGACAGCACGGCCTCTTTCTGATAGCCTAAATCTTTGCTGAAAAAATACGACACCTGCCGACCGATGACCATGGCCCCAACAAACACGCAGATGGCTACCGTAAACTGAAACACAATCAAGGCCCGGCGCAGGCCAATGCCTTTCCGCACCGACGCCGTCAGTTTTCCCTTCAGCGATTCAACCGAAGGCAGACCCGACAGAACGAAGGCGGGATAACTTCCTGCCAGCACACCAATGAACAACACCAGACCCGCCAGGCCAGCAAACGCTACGGGTGCCCAATTGACCAACGACGGGATGGAGCGGCCTAAGATACTGGCAAACACCGGTCGGAAGAGTTCGTGGCACCCCAGGGCCAGCAGGGTAGCTGCAATTGTGAGCAACAGAGCCTCGGCCAGAAACTGCCCAATGAGTTGTTTCTTCACTCCGCCCAACACTTTGCGAACCCCAATCTCCCGCAGGCGCGTTGCCGACATACCGATGGTGATATTGACGAAGTTGACCACGGCCATCAGCAGAATAAACAGGGCAATGAGACTCAGCGTAAGCACCATTTTTCCGACCAAGCCATTCTGCGCGTTCAGGTAATAGGTATCCAGCGGGCTCAGGTACGTCTGCAAATTCCCCCGGAACGCCGGGGGGGCGTAGGTAGCCAGCACCTGGGCAATGGGGCTGGTAAGTTGGCTCGGCGTTACGCCCGGTTGTAGTTCCAGATAAGTCGGAATGTACTGGTTTTGCCAGGAGCGCATCCCGGCCTCCGGCGCAAAATAACCAACGTTCCGCATCGGAATAAACACCTCATCGGCAACCGGAAGCAGGTTGGTAACACTGTTTTTGGGGAGATTCTGCAACACCCCCGTCACGGTGAATACCTGTTTGCCACTGATTGGGGTGTGTATCGTTAGCTGCTGGCGAAGCACGTTGGTTTTGCCGAAGTATTTCTGAGCTACCGCTTCCGTAATGACAATCGAATTAGGGGCAAGAAGGGCCGTTTTCGGGTCACCGAACGTCAGCGGAAAACCAACCATCGACAGCAGGGTAGAATCGCCAATCTGAATCGACTCCCGAAACCGGTTTTGCCCATTCGATACGTTAGCCGACACGCCATAGAACCGGTAATAATTAGCCACTAAGGTCGGGTACAACTGCTTAAGGGTCGGACCGATGGGCGCCAGCGTTGTGATGTCGAGCCCCATGTTCTGCTCTTTCCAGCGGCTCTGCACTACGAACTGCTGGCGGACATTTCGAAGGGTTTGGTTAACGGCCAGTTCACCCTGAATGTAGTTGCCGATGAGCAGCAGAAATGTCATCCCGACCGTCAGGCCAAGCAGGGTTACGAGCGCATAGAACCGACGCCGGGCGAGGTTGCGAAGCGCGATTTTCAGATAGTTCCGAAACATGTTATACGTACCTTATTGTGTGGCAACAAGGTACGTATAAAGCTCTTTCTCAGCCTGTTAAAAAACGTTAAGCTATGTTGCAGCGAGCGCGGGGCAAGGCGTAAAAGTGCGCCCCTGCGCCATGCTCCTGACTCCCTGCTCTGCCCTATTCGCTTCGTAAACTTTTCACCGGGTTCATCAGGGCCGTTTTCACACTCTGGAAACTCACCGTTAGCAGCGCAATAGCCACGGCGGCCACCCCGGCCACTATGAATGCCCACCAGGGTACGGCAATGTGGTAGGCAAAATCCTGTAGCCAACGGCTCATGACATACCAGGCAATTGGAGTAGCAATCACAATGGCCACAACAACCAGTTTCAGGAAGTCCTTGGCCAGCAGCCCGCTCAGGCTTAGAACGCTGGCGCCCAATACTTTGCGAATACCAATTTCTTTCGTCCGTTGCTTGGCCATGAAGGTAGCCAACGCGAACAGGCCCAAACAGGCAATGAAGATAGCTAAGCCAGCAAAGAGCGTACAGACACGACCAAACTGCTGCTCGGCTTTATACTGCTCGTTGAAAAATGAATCCAGGAAAAAATAATCGAATGGATTACCAGGGAAAAACTGAGCGTATTTAGCCTTGATGCCTGCCAACTGATTATCCAGTTCTGCATCTGAGCGAAGTTGCAGCGAGAAGAAGTTGGCATTGTCGGGCTGGAGTCGAATTAGCATTGGCCAGTGACCTTTCTGCAAACCCTGCTGGTGGTAATCTTTCACCACACCCGCCACCGTCAGGGTGTCCCAGGTTCGGATTCGCTTGCCAATGGCTTCGGCAGGGCTGTCGAAGCCGAGCAGTTTGGCCGCCGTTTCGTTCAGCAATACACCCTTTCGGTCTTCGCCGAACGAGCGGGAGAAATTCCGGCCAGCCACTAACTTGATTCCGTAGGCGTCCACAAACTCGTAATCGTAGGCCGTGAAATAAAAACTATTGCTGGGCGCGTCGGGACGGTCCATCCGCCGGGCATTGTTGGTCCAGAGGATTTCGATACCCGGAACATAGGCCGACGCGGTCGCTTTCTCGACCAGGTTGGCGCGGACCAGTTCCTGCTTGAAAGCGTTTGCTTTGGCTTCGTAGGTCGAATCGCGAACGCCGGCACCGCGCACGATCAGCTTCTGGGCAATGCTAAAGCCTAAATCCTGCGCCTGCATGTAGCGCAACTGCCGGTAAACCGTTACCGTACCGATAATCAGAATTACCGACGCAGCGAACTGAAACACGATCAGACTTTGCCGTAGCGAAAGTCCACCCGCCACACTGGCCACCTTTCCCTTCAGCACGGCGATTGGCTGGAACCCTGATAACAAAAACGCGGGATACAAGCCCGACAACAGCGTACCGGCGGAGAAAACAGCGATGGCCGGTAACCACAGGTCGGGCTGGAACCATTGCCGTAAGGAGAGCGGACGGCCCGTCAGTTCGTTGAAGTAGGGCGCACTAATCAGGACGATAAACAGCGCCAACACCGCAGCTACCAAATTCAGCAGAAACGATTCCAGCAGAAACTGCCGGATCAACTGCGTCCGTTCGGCACCAACAACCTTTCGGACGCCAACTTCTTTGGCGCGATCCATAGCGCGGGCCGTGGCCAGATTGATGTAGTTGATCCAGGCAATCAGCAGAATGAACAGCGCGATAATGGACAACACAGTTACCGCCTTACCGTTGCCGTTGGGTTCGGCTTCCTGGTTTAGCTGCGAGGTGAGGTGAATATCGCGCAGGGGCTGGAGCAGAAGTTCATCCCGATTTCCGGAGACTTTGAACCGATTCGGGTTATATTTTTTAACTAAGTCGATGATTTTAGCCTGAAACTGAGCCACATTGGTGCCCGGTCGCAGTTTGACATACGTGAAAAAATCATACCAGCCCCAACTGGTTTGGGCGTCGGGTTCGGTCCGGTATGAGAACAGCAGGTCGAGGTCGAGGTGGGCGTTCTTTGCATAATCGGCAAATACGCCCCTCACCAGATACGGCTCACGGCCCAGCTTAAGGGTTTTGCCGAGTGGGTTTTGGGTACCGAAATATTTGTGGGCGATTGTCTCCGACAGCACCACGGTGTTCTTGTCCGTCAGTGCCGTTCTGGGATCGCCACTCAGGAAATCGAGCTTGAAGACGCTAAAAACAGAATTGTCGGCGAAGTAGAAATTGTCCTCGCGGAAGTGGACATTGTTATACGTGACCACATCGCTGTTGGCATCGTAGAGCCGGGCCGTTTCAACCACTTCGGGAAAATCTTTTTTCAGCGTGGGTGCAATGGCCGGATACGACGTGGCCGACCGAAACGCCAGCTTGCCGTTCTGATAACTGTCCAACTCGATTCGATAGATATTTTCGGCATCGGGGTGGAAATTGTCGTAACTACGCTCGAAGGTGACATACTGCAAGATGAGCAGACAAGCCGCGATGCCCACCGCTAAGCCAAGCGTATTGATGAAAAAGAACGGCTTGTTGCGGACCAGATTCCGCAGAGCGATTTTGAGGTAGTTCCGTAGCATACTTGTAGGGTTGTTAGATTGTGGGTGGAGCGGGGAGCGGGGTTTTTACGCCCTACACCCCGCTCCCCGGTTCCACGCTATTCACTTCGCAAACTCTTGACCGGATTCATCAACGCAGCCTTCACACTCTGGAAACTCACCGTTAGCAGGGCAATGCCAATGGCCAGCCCACCCGCCCCGGCGAACATCCACCAGGCAATGTCAATCCGGTAGGCGAAATCCTGCAGCCATTGGTTCATGGCATACCAGGCCAGGGGAGTTGCCAGGGCAATCGCGATTAAAACGAGTTTCAAAAAATCGATAGACAACAGGGCCACGATGCTGGCTACACTCGCGCCCAGCACTTTGCGAACCCCAATTTCTTTGGTGCGTCGCGAGGTGATAAACAACGACATACCAAACAAACCCAGACACGCCAGCGCCAAGGCCAATACACTGAAATACAGCAGAATCTGCCGAATTTGCTCCTGCTGTTTGTAGAGTTTGCTGAAGTGCTCATCCTGGAAGAAATAAGCCATCGGAAAATCCGGGTTCTGGCGTTTCCAAACGCCCTGCACTACGTTGACCGCTTCGCGAATCTGCCCGCCTTTGACTTTTACAAACGCGTAGTGGTACGACGAGGTAGTATCCAGATTGAGAACTAAGGCATCAATCCGGGTCGTTAGTGCGGCAAAATGAAAGTCTTTGACAACGCCGACAATCCGCCCCGACGAATCGCCCGCATTTCTGAACCGGGCGGTCAACGGGTTTTTCAGGTTGAATTTTTTAACAGCGGCTTCATTGACAATGTAACTTGTACCAGCGTCTGATTGCCCCACCTGAAAAGCACGTCCTTCCATAACCGGAATATCCATCAAGGCCAGAAAATCCGGGTCGATGCTCATCGTTTTGGCAAAATTCCGGGGTGTTTCATAAGGCATATCCGGGGTCAGAAAAACCTGCGAACCGGGTTCTGAGCCGATGGGACCAGAAGCTCCTGCCACCTTGAGGATTTCGGAATGCCCCAGCAAATCGTTTTTGAACCGGTCGAATTTTTGATGACTCGGCTCCTGAAACCGCATCACCATCACCTGCTCTCTGTTGAACCCCAGGTTGGCCTCCTGCATGAATTGCATCTGTTGCCGCACAATGAACACGCCACTCAGCAGGGCAATCGTAATCACGAATTGAAAGACAACTAAGGCCCCACGTAGCCGCCGGTGGCCGGGTGATGCCGTAAATGTTCGTTTGACAACATCAGTTGGCCTGAACCGAGTCAGGATGAACGCCGGATATAACCCGGCGGCTATCCCGACCAGCGTGAGCAGTAAAGCGTAGCCGAACAACAGCCCGGCGTTTAGCTGACCGGCAAATTGAATGCTTGTCTGAGCAATCTGGTTGAAATACGGTATCAGCAGGCTCATCAGGCCGACACTGACGATGCCGGCGATAAAGCTAATGAGAATGGCCTCGCTCACGTATTGCCCGATAAGTTGGCCCGATTTGGCCCCCAGAATTTTATTCATCCCTACCTCTTTCACCCGTTCCGACGAACGGGCCGTTGACAGGTTGACGAAGTTGACAATGGCCAGCAGTAAAATAAAAACCGCCAGTAAACCAACGACCCAAAGCTGCGTAGTCGATACGGCGGTTATAATATCCCAGTTTAGCACGGTCGTGTGTACGTCGTGCAGGGGTTGCAGCCGGTGCCGGTAGTTCGCCAAAAACGCAATCTGGTGGCTGCGCGAATTTCGCTGGACGATCTGGTACAACTGCCGCTCGATGGCTGGAACAGACTGCGGGTCATTCACCAGCAGATAGGTAAACGCGACGGTGTGCTCCCAGACGTAGCCCAGCGTTGGGTCGTGATGCGTAGGGCGCAGAAAGTCAAAATTCAGATGGGTATTGTCCGGTACGTCGACCACGGCTGTTACGACCAGCGGTTGGCCGTGGTTAATTCGGAGTAATTGATTGAGGGCCGGTTTGGTACCGAAGTATTTTTCGGCGGTTCGCTGGCTTAGCACAATCGCATCCGGGCGCAGCAGGGCCGTTTTCGTATTGCCCTCAACCGCCCGAAAATCAAACAGTTGAAAGAAGGTCGAATCGGCAACGAGTAGATTGTCCTCATAAAAGCGGGTATCAGGATTGCGCTCAATCAGGGCTGAGGTGCCAAACATGCGGTATGGAAAGAAGAGCCGCGTCATCTGGCTCACCTGCGGAATCTCCTGCCGGGCGTGAAAACCCAGGGCCGACGAGGTACCCGAGTACCGGTTGCCGCTACCATCTTCCACATGGTTGATCCGGTAAATACGGTCGGCATTGGTGAAGAACCGGTCGTAGCTCAACTCGTTTTGCAGGTAAAGCGCCACCAACCCAAAGCAGGTGATGCCCAAAACCAAACCCGTTACTTCAATGGTTGCGTAGACCCGGCGTTTTTTCAAACTTCGCCAGGCAATCTTAACATAATTCCGAATCATAATTTTTTAGTTAGGGGATTGAGCGGACCGCACGGGGCAAGAAAAAACCGTGCTCTTCGCGCCCGGTTCCACGCTATTCACTTCGCAAACTCTTGACTGGATTCATCAACGCAGCCTTCACACTCTGGAAACTCACCGTCAGCAGGGCAATGCCAATGGCCAGCCCACCCGCCCCGGCGAACATCCACCAGGCCATGTCAATCCGGTAGGCGAAATCCTGCAGCCACCGATTCATGATCCACCACGCTACGGGCGACGCCAGGACGATAGCGGCCACGACTAATTTGAGAAAATCTTTCGACAGCAGGCCGACGATGCTGGCTACACTCGCGCCCAGCACTTTGCGAACCCCAATTTCTTTGGTGCGCTGCTCAGCCGTGAACGTAGCCAGCCCGAACAGACCTAAGCAGGCAACGAAAATGGTCAGACCGGCGAAAAAGCCCAGAATCTGACCGGTTTTCTGCTCTGCCTTATAGGTATCCGCAAACCGGTCATCTAAAAACGAGTAGGTAAAGGGCGCATCGGCGGCAAGCTGATTCCATTTCGTTCTTAGCGTGGCAATTAACCCGGCGATGTCTTTGGTTGTTGCTTTCACAATCACAGTGCCGTTCGTATGGCCCAGCGTCATGACCAATGGGGAAATCCGCTCGTGCAGCGATTTGAAATGAAAATCCTTTACCACACCGATGACCCGGTAGGTTGTCTTATTGCCTCCATTATCCGAGTTGGTAATGGTATGGCCCAGGGCATTATTGCTCCAGCCTAAGGTTTTGGCGGCTGTTTCGTTCAGAATCACCCCGGATGAGTCGGTGCCATAGGCCTTAGAAAAATTTCGGCCAGCCGCCAGTTGCATGCCCAGGACCGGCAGGTAATTATAATCGACATCGTAGCGGAGGGTCTTAACGAGCTGGGTAGAATTCGCTTCGGGATAAACAAAGAAATTGTTGTTATTGGAAGGGCCAGCGGGCAAATAACCCGATGTGCTGACATTCACGACCCGAGTGTCCTGCATGATCTGGTTACGGAATACGTCTTCTTTTTTATCCAGCAGCCACGTTTGCGGTAACACCAGCACCTGGTCTTTGTTGTATCCTAACTTCTTATTCTGAATGTAGTTCAGTTGCCGATACACCACAGTAGTGCCCACCGTCAGCGTGATTGAAATAAAAAACTGAACAACGACCAGACCACTCCGCAGACTAATACGGTTGCTCCCACCCGTAAATTTAATGCCTTTCAGCACGGTCACTGGTTTGAACGAAGACAGGAAAAAAGCGGGATAACTCCCTGCCAGAATACCCACCGTCAGGCCAAGCCCCAACAGGCCCGGCAATAGCCAGGGAGTAGTCCTAAAATCCATAACCAATTCTTTCCCTGCCAGGTCGTTGAAGAGGGGCAGCGCCAGATACACCAGCCCAATTGCCAGCAGCAGCGCAATGGCCGTAAGTAAGAGCGATTCGATCAGGAATTGATTGGTCAGGCTTTGCCGCACCGAACCCAGCACTTTCCGAATGCCCACTTCTTTGGCTCGCTTAGAGGCTCCGGCAGTCGACAGGTTCATGAAATTGATGCAGGCGATCACTAACATAAACAGCGCGATGGCCCCGAACATGTAGACGTACTGAACATCGCCGTTCGTACCCAGATCATGGGCGAATGTAGAGTGCAGGTGAATATCCGTCAGGGGTTGCAGAAACAGGCCAATATCGTTGCCTTTTTTACGGAATTGGGCCAGGCTCATGCCCATGCCCTGCTGCAATTGCGGAGCCATGTATTTTTCAACCACCTGCGGCAGTTTAGCCTCTAATTGTTTATAATCATATCCTTTGGGCAGCACGACATACGTAAAGAATTCGGAACTCATCCAGGAAGGCGATTTAGCATCCGGGAAACTGGCCATCGAGACAAAGAGATCGAACTGAAAATGCGAGTTGGGCGGTACCTGATCAATCACGCCGGTAATTTTATAAACCGCATTCCCGTTTTTACTGGTTAGCACCTTCCCCACCGGGTCTTCATTGCCGAAATACTTCCGGGCCATCATCTGCGTAATAACAGCCGTATTCGGCTGAATCAAAGCCGTTTTTGGATCGCCTTGAAGAAACGGCAGCGTGAACACCTGGAAGAAATTGGAGTCAGCATAAACAATGGACGCATCGTTAAAGGTTTTGTTCCCATACGTAATGAGGGGCGAGCCACCCATACGCAGCCGGGTGGCTTCCTGCACTTCGGCATAGTCTGCTTTAAGGGTTTGGGCGGTGGGAGGCATCACGTGCGCTTCGTTCATTTTGCCCCCTGCCGATGACCCCCGAAAGACGACGCGCACAATGCGGTCGGCCTTTTCGTTGTAGCGATCATAACTCAGTTCATCCAGCACATACAGGCTAATAATTAGGCATGTGGCCAGCCCAAGTGCCAGCCCAACGATGTTGATGGCCGAGAAGGCTTTGTTGCGGACCAGGTTCCGCCAGGCGATTTTGAGGTAGTTGCGTAGCATAGAGGTAATGGGTTAGGCAGGGTGCAGTACGCCCTGCGCTACACTCCCGGCTCCCTGCTACCCTGTCCAAATGCCGTACCAGAAGATTATATTCTTATTAATCAGCACGTTAGCTTCAATAAATATAAAAAAATGTCCGCAAACGGACGCATGACGTACATTTGCGGACAGCCTTATTGGGTCTGTCTTGTCGTGGAGCCGGGTTCTCAAACCCGACGCAATTGCTGACGCGAAAGGTCGGGTTTGAGAACCCGACTCCACGACAAGGGCGCACAGTTTCCCCTGCTCCGCGCTCCCTGCTCCACGCCACCAGTGTTTACTATCAATTGGGAATCATCCCGTGCGGGTCGATCACGAATTTCTTGGCCGCCCCCTTATCGAAATCCTGGTAGCCTTTGGGGGCTTTGGCCAGGCTGATCACTTCGACATTGACGGCTTTGGCAATCTGAATTTTGTCGTACAGAATAGCATTCATCAGTTGCCGATGGTATTTCATGACCGGGCATTGACCGGTATAAAAGGCGTGCGATTTTGCCCAGCCTAAGCCAATACGGATGTTTAGGTTTCCTACTTTGGCGGCCTCCGTCGAAGCGCCCGGATCGCCCGTTACGTACAGGCCCGGAATGCCAATGGCTCCGCCCGCACGGGTTACGGTCATGGCCGCATTCAGCACGGTAGCCGGCTGTTCGGTACCCGCATCGGCACCGTGGCCACGGGCTTCAAAGCCAACGCAGTCGACGGCCGAGTCGACTTCGGGGGTGCCAATGATTTCGGCGATTTGATCGGCTAAAGGCATTTCTTTGCGTAAGTCAACAACCTCACAGCCAAAGCTTTTGGCTTGCTCCAGCCGCTCTGGAATCATATCGCCCACGATAACGACGGCGGCTCCGAGCAAATGACACGAAGCGGCACAGGCCAGCCCCACCGGCCCGGCACCCGCTACATACACAATTGAACCCGGCCCCACACCTGCTGAAACGGCCCCGTGATAGCCCGTCGGGAAAATATCCGAGAGCAGTGTCAGGTCGCGGATTTTGGCCATTGCCTGGTCTTTATCGGGGAACCTGAGCAAATTGAAATCGGCATAAGGCACCATCACGTATTCGGCCTGCCCGCCAACCCAGCCGCCCATATCGACGTAGCCATAGGCCGCGCCCGGCCTCGCCGGATTAACATTCAGGCAGATACCCGTTTGACCGGCTTTGCAGTTCCGGCAGCGTCCGCAGGCAATATTGAAAGGAACCGACACCAGATCGCCTTCTTTAATAAACTCAACATCGCGCCCGGCTTCAATGACCAGGCCCGTTATTTCGTGACCCAGCACCAAACCTGCCGGAGCGGTTGTCCGCCCCCGAACCATGTGCTGATCGCTGCCGCAGATGTTGGTTGAAACGATTTGCAGAATGACGCCGTGATGACACTGGCGATCACCAATTGCCAGCTTCGGGTAGTCGATAGTCTGGACTTCGACCACACCGGGTTCTATGTAAGCGACACCATGATTTTGGCACATATCGAAGAGGTTTAGAGGTTATCAGCAGAAGGCAGGAAGCTGCTTAATTTACTTTCGATGCATTTAGGCTTAATGCCCCGTGGACTACGGACACCGACCGTTAGCGGAGGGCATCGACGCCCGCCTGCGCCACCGTGTGGTCATTGTCAACGCTGCTACCCGACACGCCGATAGCACCGATAATTTCTCCCTCACGATTCTTAATTGGAATGCCGCCCGGAAACGTAATTAACCCGCCATTGGAATGTTCGATGTTGTAGAGTGGCCCACCGGGTTGCGACAGTTTGCCAATTTCGCCGGTTGGCATATCGAAATAGCGGGCGGTTCGGGCTTTCTTCTGCGAAATATCGAGCGAGCCGAGCCAGGCGCCGTCCATCCGAACAAAGGCGGTGAGGTTTGCGCCTG
Source organism: Spirosoma areae (assembly GCF_054781775.1). Classification (NCBI taxonomy): domain Bacteria; kingdom Pseudomonadati; phylum Bacteroidota; class Cytophagia; order Cytophagales; family Cytophagaceae; genus Spirosoma; species Spirosoma areae. The sequence goes on from NZ_BAAGTT010000034.1 coordinate 305,365, forward strand.
CATCGACGACGGCAATGTTCATCAATGTACCAATTTCTTTGGCTTTTGCTTTGGCTGCCTGAACGGCAGTTTCGGCTTGTTCTAAGGTTATACCCATGATACAGACGGTTTAGTTTAAGATGGATTGAGTGAATTCATGCAGGAACATCTGCCGCAAAGCTATGCGTTTGCGTGAAGATACTGAAAGGGATAACACCAACCTCATACCGACAGCAGAGCATAGGGCATGGGGCCTAAAGCCCGGAGCGTGGCGCAGGGCTACTAAACCCTGCGCCACGCTCCGGGCTATTCACTCCGTAAACTTTTCACCGGGTTCATCAGGGCCGCTTTCACACTCTGAAAACTCACCGTCAGCAGGGCAATGCCGATGGCCAGCCCACCCGCCCCGGCAAACATCCACCACTCGATGTCGATTTTGTAGGCGAAGTCCTGCAACCACTTACTCATGGCCCACCAGGCCAGGGGCGAGGCCAGCACAATGGCAATCAGCACTAATTTCAAAAAGTCTTTGGAGAGCAGGGCCACCAGGCTGCTCACCGAGGCCCCCAGCACTTTGCGAACCCCAATTTCTTTGGTGCGCTGCTCGGCCGTGAAGGTGGCCAGCCCGAACAGACCCAGACAGGCAATCAGTATAGCCAGAGCCGCGAAGACCAGCACCACCTGAGCCGTTCGTTGCTCGGAGCGATAGAGTGTGTTAAGGTGTTCGTCGAGGAAGGTGTATTCAAACGCCGAATCAGGCAGGTCTTTTCGAAAGGTGGCTTCCAACTGCCGCATGGTTTCGGGCAGGTTGGCCGTCCGGATTTTCACCAGCAGATACGGTTGCCATTCCGAATTGTTGTTGTGAAAACCATAGGCTCCAATTGGCGTATGCAGCGACTGAAAATGAAAATCCTTTACCACGCCGACAATCACCGCCCGGTCCCAGCCGAAGAGGTTATGCGCCTTTTTACCGATCGCTTTTTCGGGCGTATAGCCTAAGTAATCAACGGCTGTTTTGTTCAGCACAACCTGCACCGTGGTATCTTTTGGGTCTTTCACCGCTGGCAGGGACGTACCGGCCAGCAAGGTCAATCCCAGTGTCTGGATAACCTGCTTATCAACACGGTTGGTAGAGATCACCATTCCCGCCGTCGGATTGGCAGCGTTCCGGCTATCGGGTTTCGAGAGGGTTCGTCCACTCCCTCCACTGCCGGGAAACGCCTGAACCTGGCTAACCTGCTCCACGCTGCTCAACGCCCGGTAGTCGTTCATCAACCCGTCGATTTGGGTTGACTTGCGGGCGCCAGAGGTTGTAACGGCCACGACCTGCGTTGGTTCGTAGCCCAGTTTCCGGCTCTGAATGAACTGTAGCTGCTGGTAAAAAATAAACGTGCTGACGATCAGCACGACCGACGCGGTAAACTGAATCACAACCAGCGAGCGTCGGAACAAACCCGCTCCCGAATCGGTTCGGAAGGCCGTATTCAGCAGATTTTTTGGGGAAAAAGACGAGAGGTAAAACGCGGGGTACGAACCGGCAATGAGTGTGATCAGCAGGCCGATGGTCAGGAAACCGGCAGCCACCTGGGGCGTGAGGATGGCGGCAAAAACCAATTGTTTTTCTGTCAACTGATTGATAAACGGTAAACCCAGCGCCACCAGTCCTATCGAAAGCAACAGGGCAATGCCTACCATCAAACCGGTCTCGATATAAAACCGATTAACCAGCTGGCGCATGGTGGCACCAACCGTTTTGATGACGCCCACCTCCCGGAAGCGCATCTGCGCGCGGGCCGTGGCGAGGTTCATGTAGTTAATGCCCGCGATCAAAAGCACGACAATTGCCAGCACGAACAGAATCTGCACCTGCTGAAAATCGCCAATGCGGGTGGTATTCGAGTTAGTCATCCCCGCTGAATGCAGGTGAATGTCGGTGAGGGGTTGTAGCCAGAGTGAAAACCATTGCCCGGCTTTTGGTATATTCTTGTCGACTACGCGCGCCATCTGGTTTTCAATACGACCGGTTTGGGCCTGCGGAGCCAGCAGCAGATAGGTTTCAAAACTGGCGTTGTCCCAGGTTGGTTTCCGGGCCCACCGAACGCTGCTGAACGACCCGATCAGGTCAGCGTCCAGTGTCGACGTGCCCGGAAAAGTTTCATAAACTCCCGTTACCTCCAGCGTATCGCTGTTGTCTACCAGAAGCACCTTCCCGATGGGATTTTCAGGCCCAAAATAGCGGGTCGCTGTCTCCTGACTCAACACTACTTTACCAGGCGCTGCCAGAGCTGACGCCGGATTTCCCCGAAGCAGCCGAATATCGAATAGGTCGAACAGGTTTTTATCGGCCCAATAGAACCGCTTCTCGGCAAATTTCGCATCGCCGGACTTAATAAAAGCGGTTTGACCGTAATTATGGCGAAGGAGACGCATGGCCTGTTCTACGCCAGGAATATCGGCTTTCAGAGCCGGGCCGACTGCGTTGGGTGAGTTGGCCCACTTCATGCTCTTCCCGTCAAACGTTGCGGTCAGGCCGACGCGATAAATCCGGTCAGCTTTGCTGTGGTATTGATCGAACTGGAGTTCGTCGTTGACATAAACCATCAGCAGCAAAGCCACAGCTAAACCCGTTGCCAGCCCGAGCAGATTGAGGAACGTGAACAGGCGGTTTTTAATCATTCCCCGCCAGGCGATTTTGAGATAGTTTTGTAGCATGATTTTAAGGTTTGGGGGTAACGCGCGGGGCACGGAGCAGGGCTACTAAACCGTGCTCCGCGCGCCCGGCTCCGGGCTATTCGCTCCGTAAACTTTTCACCGGATTCATCAGGGCGGCTTTCACACTCTGAAAACTCACCGTCAGTAAGGCAATCAACAGGACCAGCGCAAACGGCGCCATGAACAGCCACCAGTGAATGTCGGCCCGGAAGGCATAGCCCTGAAGCCATTGATGAACGGCATACCAGGCTACTGGTGTCGCTATGACAAAGGCGATTAGAATCAACATTGCAAATTCGCGGTATAGCATCTGCACAATCTCGCCGACCGACGCGCCCAACGCTTTCCGAATCCCAATTTCTTTCGTCCGTTGGGCCGTTGTAAACGACGCCAGGCCAAAAAGCCCTAAACAGGCAACCAGAATGGCCAGCCCCGTAAATAAACCGAACACCTGACCAAACCGCTGGTCGGCGCGGTACTGGTCGTTGAATCGTTCATCCAGAAACGAATACTCAAATGGATTACCGGGGAAGAAATGATTCCACTCGCTCCGCACCGTTTCGATGGCCCCATCGAGTTGGGCAGAGGCCAGCTTAATCGAGAAATAGCCCCGAACATCGGGAATCAGACGAAGGATAAGCGGCTCGTAGGCATCCCGCAGCGACTGCTGGTGGTAGTTGTCGGTAACACCCACGATTGAATAGGTTTCACCCCAGAACTCAATCTGCTTACCAATGGCCTGTTCCGGCCGATCGAAGCCTAACTGCTTAATGGCCATCTTATTGAATACAACAGCCTTGGGGTCGGTGCCAAACTCCTTCGCGAAATTGCGCCCGGCCAGTAATTTCAGGTCAAATGTTTTCAGAAAATCGTAGTCGACCCCAATAATGCGGTATTGTTTGCTTTTACTTTCATCGGTGCCCTTCAGCCGAATGCCGCCCGCGTTCCAGTCAGATGCCTGACCCGGCACAACCGTAGATGCGGCAATCGAACGAATGCCCGGCTGGCGCAGCAGCTCATCCTTGAAAGCCGCCATCTGACGCATAAATGTTGAGTCGGTTTTGATGATCGGCGGATTGATGACCAGCGTCTGCTCGATGTTGATACCCAGGCTCTGCGCCCGCATGAACTGAATCTGATGGAACACCGCCAGCGTACCAACCAGCAGAAACAGCGAAGCGGCAAACTGGAACACCACCAGCGACTTACGCAGGGTAATACCCTGCCGCGACGTGCTTACTTTGCCTTTCAGGACGGCCACCGGTTTAAACCCCGACAGAACGAAGGCGGGATACAGTCCCGAAAAGAAAGCGCCAACAATGAATAGCCCCGCCAGCGGCAACCAGAACAAACGACTGTTCAGTAACGAGAACGTTACTTGCTGACCCGACAACTGATTGAAGGTTGGCAACGTACTAACAACTAAGAGCAGAGCCAGGACTACGGCCAGCCCGTTGAGCAGTACGGATTCGGTCATGAACTGCCCGATGAGCTGCCCCCGCATCGAGCCGACGGCTTTTCGCACGCCTACTTCCTTAGCCCGGTTAATGGCCCGTGCGGTGGCAAGGTTGATGTAGTTGACCCAGGCAATCACGACAATAAAAAAAGCAATACCCAGCAGAAGATAGACCGTACTGCCATCGCCGTTAGGCTCGGCTTCCTCCATGAAATGCGAATACAGGTGAATGTCCTTCAGGGGTTGAAGCGTATAGACGGCATCGGCATCGAATTTTTTCAGTTCAGCGCCGATTGTTTTCTGGATATAAGGCAAAAACTTGGCTTCGAGGGCTTTCGGATTGGCCGGTTCGCCGTTGCGATCGGAACGGAGCAACAGGTAGGACAGCGCGCCATCCCACATCCAGGCATTATCGGGGTTATTGTCGGCCCCCATCTCCTTGATGAATGTCACATGCGGAATCAGCAGATCGGCATGTAGGTGCGTGTTGGCGGGCATATCCTGGTAAACGCCCGTTACTTTAACCGCCTTGTCCTGATTGATCCGGATGGTTTTACCCATTGGGTTTTGGCTCCCAAACAGCCGATGGGCCACCGATTCGGATAGGACAACCGTATTCGGTTCGGCCAGTACCGTCTTCGGATCGCCCGCCACCAATGGATAGGAAAAAACGGTGAAGAACGATTCACTGGCCGTAAATACCCGCTCAACCTTCACACTTTTTTCGCCGTAATCGGCAATGAGCGCCCGGCGTTTGAGCACTTTTACGTAGTCCTCTACTTCGCCAAACGCAGCTTTAAACGAATTGCCTGCCGCCTGTGCGCCCCCCGCCCATTGGGTGCTGAGTTTGCCTTTATCGTATCGGTCCTGCTTAACGCGGTAGATGCGGTCGCTTTTTGTGTGGAAGTTGTCGTAACTCAACTCAAAGGCAACATATTGCAGGATGAGCACACAGGCGGCAATGCCAATGGCCAAACCCAGAATATTTATGGCTGCGAACGCTTTGTTGCGAATGATAGTCCGCCAGGCAATTTTAAGATAGTTCGTGAGCATGATTGTCGGGGTTGAAGGTAGCACGCGGGGCAGGGAGCGCGGAGCAGGAGTAAACGGTGCGCCAGGCTCCCGGCTCTGCGCTATTCACTTCGTAAGGACTTGACTGGATTCATCAGGGCCGCTTTCACACTCTGAAAACTCACCGTCAGTAAGGCAATGCCGATGGCCAGCCCACCCGCCCCGGCAAACATCCACCACTCGATGTCGATTTTGTAGGCGAAGTCCTGCAACCACTTACTCATGGCCCACCAGGACAGGGGCGAGGCCAGGACAATGGCAATCAGCACTAATTTCAAAAAGTCTTTGGAGAGCAGGGCCACCAGGCTGCTCACCGAGGCCCCCAGCACTTTGCGAACCCCAATTTCTTTGGTGCGCTGCTCAGCCATGAACGTAGCCAGCCCGAACAAGCCGAGGCAGGCAATCAGTACCGCCAGCAGCGCGAACGTGAGCGCAATGGTGCCGATACGCTGCTCTGCCCGGTACATGTTATCAAAACTCTCGTCCATGAACTGGTAGCTAAAGGGTTGGCCCGGAGCCAGTTGCTTCCATGTTGCTTCGATTTGCTTTATCAGTGCGGGCATGTCTGTACTGCTCAGCCGAAACGACGCAGCGCCTGAATTGGCACTCAGCACGAAGGACAATGCGCCGATGTTTCGCCGGAGCGACTCGAAATGAAAGTTTTTGACAACACCCACCACCGTGTACGCTTTCATGGTTTTGGTTTGCGAATCGGTGAACTGAGCGATTCGCTTGCCAACGATGGTTGCGCCCCCAAACAGTTTGGCGGCTGTTTCATTGAGAATAATGCCCGACGAATCGGAACCGAATTCACGGGAGAAATTCCGGCCCTCGACGATCTGCATTCCGAGCGTATTTACGTAGTCATGGTCGACACCCCAGGCCTGCATATTCACGGCTTTTTTCTGGTCAATATCGCCCTCCGGGAAGAACGGACTGTCACTTCGGTTGGAGGGCGTGGGCAGATAGCCCGACACGCTTCCGCTCACCACGCCCGGCAATCGAAGCACCTCCTGCTTAAAGGTTTCGGCCTGTTTATCAAGAGCATACACATCATTGACGGTTACTACCTGCTCACGATTGAAGCCCAGGCTTTTGGTTTGGATGTAGGTAATTTGTCGATAGACGACAATGGTGCCGACAATCAGCACCACCGACATCATAAACTGAAACACGACCAAGCCGCTCCGCAGACCAGCACTTCGGAAACTGACATTGATCGTGCCTTTCAGCACGGTGATGGGCCGGAAGGACGAGAGGAACAAGGCCGGATAACTCCCCGCCAGTAAACCAACCACAAGCGGCAACCCTACCAGTAAGGGCAGCCTATACGGCGACACTAATTGGCGTATGCTCAACTCTTTGGCGGCAATGACATTAAAACCGGGCAACGCTATCGCCACGATCACCAGCGCCAGCAGCATGGCCAGCACCGCTGTCAGTATCGACTCGGTCATGAACTGCCCGATGAGCTGCCCCCGCTCCGACCCAAGTACTTTCCGCACGCCCACTTCCCGCGCCCGATTGGCCGAGCGGGCGGTGGCTAAATTCATGAAGTTAATGCAGGCAATCAAGAGAATAAACAAGGCTACCGCCGAGAAAATATACACGTACTGAATGTCGCCGTTGGGTGCCATCTCGACCTGCTGTTTAGAGTGCAGATGAATGTCGGTGAGGGGAATCAGCCAGTATTCCATCCGGTTGCCTGCCTTCCGAAACTGGTCCATCGTGATGCCAATCATCTGCATTGCCTGTGGTCCCACGTATTTCGCAATCACGTCATCGAAGTTTTTGGCAAAAACGGCGGGATCACCCGGAGCGCCGGACCGGTCTGGTTTCAGCACAATGTATGTATGGTGGTTGTTGCTGAGCCACTGCCCCCACTGGTAATCGTCGTTGAGCATGGTCAGGAAAAAATTGCTGTGGAAATGCGCGTTTTTGGGCATGTCGCGCATCACCCCCGACACGGTGTAGGTTTTATTATTATCGAACACCATCGTCTTCCCCATTGGGTTCTGACTGCCAAAGTGCCGTTTAGCCGCCGACTCGCTGATAACGACTGTGTTCGGCTCGGCCAGCGCTCGTTTGGGGTCGCCCGCCACTAAGGGCAGCGTAAATACATCGAATAGGGTCGAGTCGGCAAAGGTGATGTTGTCTTCGCGGAGGTTGGTGGGGTCTCCGGTTTTCCTGACGAGCCACGTACCCCGCTGGTGGAGTCGAACAAACTGCTCGACCTGCGGATAGTCTTTTTTGAGCGTTGGGCCAATGGGGTCGGGCGAAACGGCGAAGTGCATGTCGTTGCCACCGAACTTAATGTCAGCCTGCACGCGATAGATTCGATCAGCTTTCTCGTTGTAGCGGTCGTAGCTCAGTTCGTCCAGCACATACAGCAGGATGAGCATACAGCAGGCCAGCCCAACGGCCAGCCCGACGATGTTGATGAACGTAAGCCCGCGTTGTTTGCGAAGTGTGCGCCAGGCGATTTTGAGGTAGTTGGTCAGCATACGTTTTGAGATTTTTCGAGACGCTGTGCGTTATGTCTCATTTTTCGGGTGGTTGCTAAACCGAACGGTTTTGTTAAGGATGCACCGGAGACGCAGGAGGTTGCATCTTCGTATGAATCAATTGATTACGGGCTTTCCGTCCGAAATAGCTTTTAGCATCGCTTCCACATTTGCTTTATTGAGCGGGTTGGGGGCTTGCGGCAAGGCGGCCTGCAAATAGGGAAGCGCGTCTTTTGGTTTCCCAATAGCCACCAGGGCCCGGCTCATACCCATATTTGTGGTAAACTGATTCGGGTTTTTGTTGTAGTTGACTTTAAAAACGGCGAAAGCCTCCTGATTCCGTTTTTGGGCGAGCAAACTGCGGCCATACTGATGCAACTCGTTGAGGTTACCCATGGGCATGGCTTCGGCCATTAACGCAGTGGCTTCGTCAGGCTTTTTAAGGGCGGTCAGGATGGCGGCTTTCGTGCTGAGGGTTTGAAAATTTTTCTGCCCAACATACCGGGCATTGATGGCCTGATCGGCCCAAATCAGGCCTTGGTTTACGTCATGGCTGGTTTCTAAACAGTAGGTGGCTGCCTGCACTAATGACTGCCATGTGAAGCCCGGTTTGGCCAGTAATTCGCGCCGGAACGACGCCATCTGCTGACCAACTACATCCACGCTAATGACGAACGGAATCCGGCGTTTCTCCCACGTTAGGGCTACTGCCGCTGAACTATCCGTCTGATTAATAAAGGAATATGTCAGCAACTCTTCAACTCTGTCGAGCGTTTGATTTTTTACCGTCACGCGAAGCACATCCATCGCCGGGTCGTAGTAGAAGCTACCCCAGGAAACCACTATTTTCGAGAAGATAACGGTCGTTTCCTGTTCGCCAAGGTTCATGAACAGGCCATAGGTTCCGGCGGCTAACGGCCGCCCCTCGACGCGTACATTATCGGAAAAGGTAATCGTGGTGGTTTCATTGGCCCCGGCTCGCCAGGGAGCCGGTTGCCCCGGCCCGAAACCCAGGTCCTGAAAGCCATAATGCGCGATGGGCGTTCCCCAGATTTTCCCTTCGCGCCCTTTCACGCCGGGTCGGTCGTAGTGAATCGTGACAGTCGTCAGGCCAATCTGTTCGGAGACCGACGCTTTTTTGTTACCACCAATGGGGGCGGTCGTCAGTTGGGCCTCACAGACAAGCGTGCTGATAAACAGCATAAGAGCAAGAATAGAAATACGCATAGGGCATAGGGTTTTGGACGCGGAGCCGGGCGCACGGTTTCTCCCTGCCCCGCGCTCCCCGCTCCATGCTATTCAGAACGCAAACTCTTCACCGGGTTCATCAGCGCGGCCCGGATCGCCTGAAAAACGACCGCCCCCAACGCAATACCCACCGCCAGTAGCCCCGCTATGGCGAAGTACCACCACTGTATCTGGATGTGATAGGCAAAGTAGTTCAGCAGTCGCTGGCCAAGTAACCACCCCACGGGCACGGCAATACCGATGGCCAGGCCAACCAATTTCAGGAAGTCGGCCGAGAGCAGGGATGTGATGCTGGCCACCGAGGCCCCCAGTACTTTGCGAACCCCAATTTCTTTCGTGCGCTGTTTGGCCACGAGGGTAATCAACCCAAAAATACCCGCACAAGCCGTCAGAAGGGCAACAAGGGTGACGAAGCTAATCATCCGCCAGATGTTATCGAGCGACCGGTACGCCCGCGCTATGTCGTCGGACAGGTAGGTATACGTGAGTGCCCGACGGGCGGGTATTTGGTTAAATTCCCGCTCCAGCCCGGCAATCAGAACCGGAGCTTTGGCGGGATCCGTGATCCTGACCATCAGATATCGACTCAGACTTTCGCGGCCATTATATGCCTGTAACATCGGCTCTACCCGGTCGGTCAGGTCGCGGTAATGGTAATCTTTTGTCACCCCAATGACAGTATACACCGACGAGCTGTTCAGTTGACGAAGTTTTCGGCCCACAGCCGTTTTCCAGCCAAACGCCCGCATCGCCGACTCGTTGATAAGTACGGCGTTGCTGACCGAATCGCCGAGGGTGGCGTCGGAGAAGTTGCGTCCTTCCAGCATTGGAATTTTCAGCGTTTCGGTGTAGTTGACCGCTCCGCCCATGTGCCGCAGGTGTACCTGCTGGTTTTGGTTACCGTCGGGATAGTACTGGTTGAAGTTGTTCTGGTAGGCAACCGGGGTATAATACGTACTGGTGAACGAGACGACACTGGGATTCTGCCGAAGCCGGTCAAAAATGGCTCTTCCGCGCGACAAAGCCCGTTTTTCATCCCGGTAGGCGAGGTCGGTTTTGAACACCAGCACATTGGCTTTGTCATAGCCCAGAGGAGCCTCTTTCATGTACTGAAGTTGCTCACGCATACCAATGGTGCCCAGAATTAACACAATGGCCAGTGCAAACTGCAGCACAATCAGGCCGTTCTGCCGGAACCGCCCCTGCTTCGGGCTGGCCGAAAGTTTGCCTTTCACGGCCTCGGTCGTTTTCAGCCCCAGCAAATACAGAGCAGGATACGTTCCGGCAACCAGCGCCACCGTTAGCGCAATACCCAGCACGGTCAGAATAGTGGGGTAATCCGTAGCCAGGTCAAGACTCAACTGCATGCTCCCGCTTCGCAGTTGGTTGACATTTGGAATTAAATACAACAAAGCGAACAACACCGACAAGGCCAGCGAGATGACCACCACTACCCCCGATTCCGTCCAGAACTGTCCCAGTACTAACCGGCGCGTGGCACCCACCACCTGCCGCATGGCCACTTCTTTAGCACGGGGCAGAGCAGAGGCTGTGTTTAAGTTGATAAGATTAACGCTGATGATAAACAGCAGGAACAGGGCGATGGTGATGGAACCGTAAATCAGGCCCGAAAACGACGGATTTTCGGTATAAATGAAGTTTTTAAAGGGAGCCAGCCGCAGGATTGAGTTTTTAGCATGAGCCTTGTAATGCGCTTTCACCAACCGGGGCAGTTTGGCCTCCAAGCGGGCAGGGTCAGCCGGTGCGCCGGACCGTCCTTTTCTGAGCAGAATGAACGTTGACGCGAAGGTGTTCGACCAGTCGGCGTTGTCCCGAAATTCCGGATTGTCGAGCAGGTTGGCGGCTGGCATCAGCACCTCGAACTGCTGCGATGAATTAGCCGGCAGCTTCTCCAGCACACCTGTAACGGCATATTGCAGCGTGTCGCTCACCGTCACGTACTTACCCACAGGATTGGTTTCGCCAAACAGATTCTGTGCTACCGGTTCGCTGAGCACCACCGACCGTTTATTGATTAAGGCTGTCGCTGGATTGCCGTATTTGAACGGAAATGTAAACACCCGAAAATACGTCGAATCGACAAAGCTGGTTGGCTCCTGAATACTCTTGCCGCCGTATTCAATCCAGGGGTAGTTCCAGCTTTGGGTGTGCGTACCGGCTTCAATTTCGGGATAATCCCTCAGCATCTGGTCGAGTAGCGGATAAACCGTCTGGTTATACGGTTCGCCCCCAGTTTGGGTTCTGACGTGATAAATCCGGTCGAGGTTGGCGTGGGACGTATCCCAGGTCAGGCATTTCTGAGCAAATAACACAAGCACTACCACACAGGCCAGCCCAACAGATAGCCCCAGCACATTGATGCTGGTAAGCAGCCCGTTGCGCCACAGGGTTCGGAGGGCGATTTTGAGGTAGTTGCGGAACATGAGAAGTGGTTTGATTTTTGTAGTTTTGGTACAACAAAACGACGAGTACAGACTCAGATGACGAACTACCCCGACCTTCAACCGCTAAAGTTTATGGTGCATGATGATGGCACCAATGCACCCATCATGCACCAACATATTATTGCCCGGTTAACAGCGAAATTGTACCCTTTCTATGAAGCGGGCACCATCGCTTACGAACCACTCCCCGAGATGATGGTGGGCGAATATAACAGCCCGGTACCCGACATTATTCTTTATGATTACACCACCGAACAGGCGCAGGTTATTATTGAAGTAGCACACATAAAAGGCTATAAATCAGACTTAAAAAAGGTAGTCAATCTCATTGACGAAGAGTTGTATGGCATTCGCGAAGATTTTGTTTACAACTACAAAACCAACCAATGGCTACGCTACCGGAAAGGCGATGGCGGACAAGCCACTGAATCATCCTTCTCCGATGTATTAAATCTCGACCTCGGGCAGTTTGTCGTTTAAACCGCTCCGGGCGGCCCGTTTGTCTAAACGTGAAAATTCTCCGTTACCACTTTGCCATCGAACAGGTTCACGATGCGATGAGCGAAACCGGCATCGTAGGGCGAGTGCGTCACCATGATGATGGTCGTGCCTTCGTCGTTCAGTTCACCCAGTAGCTTCATCACTTCCTCGCCGTTTTTCGAGTCGAGGTTACCGGTCGGTTCATCGGCCAGAATTAGCTTGGGTTTTGCTACCACCGCCCGTGCAATGGCTGTCCGTTGCTGCTGACCGCCCGACAGTTGCTGCGGGAAGTGATTGCGCCGGTGCATGATCGCCATCCGCTCCAGGGATTCTTCCACCCGTTTCTTACGCTCATCGGCGGGTGTTTTCAGGTAAAGCAGGGGCAATTCAACGTTTTCATAAACTGTCAGTTCATCGATCAGGTTAAAACTCTGAAACACGAACCCGATGGAGCCTTTCCGCAGTTGCGCCCGCTGGCGTTCGGTCATTCTGGCCACTTCGGTGCCATAGAAGTTGTACTGGCCGTCGCTGGGATTATCGAGCAGCCCGAGGATGTTGAGCAGCGTGGATTTTCCACAGCCGGACGGCCCCATGATGGCAACGAATTCGCCATCTTTCACGTCCATGTTAATGCCGTTAAGGGCGGTTGTCTCAACTTCTTCGGTGGCGAAGAGTTTCTGAAGGTCAATCGTTTGTATCATCGTTGTCTGAGTCCGAGGGCTACACCCCCGGTTGTTGATTAAACCCTTTCAGGGTTGATTGATAAATTGATAAACGCTATGAATCTTTGTGTGCCTGTTTATTAGTCAGTTTGCAACGCTTTTACGGGATTAGCCGTAGCAATTCGATAAACCTGGGAGCTGATTATAAGCAACGCCAGCAACAGCATCATCATCAGTGTACCGACGAAGGCCCAGGCTGTAATGGGAATGTGATAGGGGTACTCGCTTTCCAGCAGGCCTTTCAGGGCGAAAAAAGCCAGTGGCAAAAAGATAGCCCCCGCTATGGTGATCAGCATCAGAAACTCCCGGTTCAGCAGGTTAGCGATGCTATAGGCCGATGCTCCCAGCACTTTTCGGATGCCAATTTCCTTCGTCTTTTTGGCAATATTGAGCGAGACAAGTGCGAACAGGCCCATTGCTGAAATCAGCAGTGTTAGAAAGGCAACGTAGGTGAAAACGTCCTTAACCCGGCGTGTAGCATCGTAGCTGCTGGCATACACATCGGTTTGCTGGCCTATCTCGAAGGGCGTATCGGGCATGGCGCGTTGCCAGACCGGCTTGAGTTGAGCCGATAACAGCGCCATATCGTCCGTATTTACTTTTAGGGTCAACACCCGGTTGTCGGCAGGCAGGTTTAACCGGAGAACACAGGGCGCGATTTTAACGAAGAAGAAATGGTAATTGAAATCGTCGACCACGCCCACGATATGGCAGATTTTGTCTTTTAGCCGCACCTGCTTGCCCACCGCCGATGTCCAGCCCATTGCTTTTACTAAGGCTTGATTGACAATGATCGAATTATCGGCTTCGGCTGTTGAATTTGGTAAAAAATTACGCCCCTGTGCCAGTCGAAGACCTACTGTTTGCACATAATCGGAAGTAACGCGTAACACTTCAGCCGTCGATTTGGTAGCATCGAATTCCAGTGTGGTTACATTATCTCCCGTTTGACCAAGCTGATCCTGCGAACCGGCCACTTGCAAAACACCCGGCAAGCGGGTAGCCGCATCGCGCAATTGCTCAAAACTCTGCCCCCCGTCGGTTCGCAGCACCATCAGTTTCGACGGCTCATAGCCAACATCCATGTACCGGAGAAACTGCGCGTTTTGCGTCGTCAGGATGGCGGCAGCCACCGTAAACATGGCTATACCAAACTGCACGACCAGCAGCGTCCGTACCAGACCATTGGTGCCTTTCAGGCGTTGTTGACCTTTCAGAATGGTTACTGGGTTAAAGCCACTGACGTACAGGGATGGATAGAGACCGGACACCAGGCTGATGCCCAGTATCAAAACAAGCAGAAACAGCACCAACTGCCAGTTGTCGAGCAGACTAAAGCGGAGTTGTGGGAAGTCGATAAGCAGGCGGAACGTAGGCAGGAAGAGTGTTCCGGCTAACAGCAGCCCCAGCCCTAACGCGATACTACCAACGAGCAGATTTTCGCCGATGAATTGCCGAATAAGTTGTTTACGGGTACTGCCAAGCACTTTCCTGACGCCAATCTCCTTAAACCGCCTGACCGACGTTGCTATGGTGTAATTCATGAAATTGAAGCACGCCATAAACAGTACCAGAGCGGCCAGAATGCCAAGCACAATCATACCGACGGGCGACGTGCCACCGGCAAAGGCATGCCGGGTTTGGTATCCATTTTGCGAAATGTCGAGCAAATTATCCACGTAAAACGCCTTCACCGGCGACTGGCTGTTTACCTCGTTGTGGCGTTTTACATACTTAGTAAGGGCTGCAGTTACTTTTGCTATATCGGCCGGTTTCCCGACCTGGATAAACGTAGCCTGCACCGACCGGGTCCAGTCGTTGTCGCGCCAGCCCAGCGTTTTGCCAACGCTATAATTCACCAGGATGTCGAAGCTAAAACTGGCCGTGTTCGGGAAGGGAGCCGCTACCGCCTTCACGGTAAAACTGTGTCTCGTTTTACCGTCAAACAAAATGGTGAGCGGTTGACCAACAGCGGGCTTCCCGCCGAAATATTTGCGGGCTGTTGCGTCCGAGAGAACAATACCGTTGGGGTCACTAAGCGGATTGGCACTGCCAGCTTGCAGCGGGAAACTGAATAGCTCGAAAAAGTTGGGGTCGGCAAAGCGGACGTATTCGTGAAACACGTTGCTACCCTGTTTCACCACGGCACTGTTGTCCTGGAATCGTACAAACTGCTTTACCTCAGCCACATCGGTTTGCAGAGCCTGGCCAATGGCATCGGGTGAGGTAATCCACCGCTCCGGCTGTCCGTTTGTAGTGCGTATGTGGTTGACAATGAACGTAGTTGGCGCGTTGGCATGGAAAGCATCCTGGCTAAACTGGTGCTGAATGAGCAGATAAACGACAACACTACAGGCGATGCCTATGGCTATGCCCAGGATGTTAAAGCCTGCAAAAAGCTTCTGCTTCAACAGGTTCCGCAGCGCGATTTTAAGGTAGTTGCCAATCATGCGAGGTCAGTAGTTAACGTCAGAATTCCAATACTTCGTTATCGCCAAAATTCTCATAACTACTCGTAATGACCTGTTCGCCGGGCTGTAAACCTTCCAGCACCTCGTAGAACTCCGGGTTTTTGCGGCCTAAGGTAATCTGACGTTTCACGGCCCGTTTGCCCGACTTATCGACTACGTATACCCAGTTGCCACCCGTGTCGGAGAAGAAGCCGCCAACGGGCAGCAGCGTCGCTTTAGCGGCTTTGCCCAACTCCAACTGAATCGGCGACGACTGCCCGCGTTTGATGCCTTCGGGGGCGCCTTTGGGAAAAATCATGTCGACCTCAAACCGGCCGGCCCGTACTTCCGGATACACGCGTTTGATTTCCAGCTCGTGCATTTTTCCACTGAACTCAAATGACCCTTTCAACCCTGGAAACACCCGGCTAATGTAGTGCTCATCGACGCCAACGCGCATTTTGAAGCCGTTCAGGTCGTCAATCTGGCCAATGTTCTGCCCCCGGTTGATGTTCGAGCCAACCTCCACGTCGATACTCGACAGTTGGCCTGATACGGGCGCTTTCACCACTAAATTATCGAGCGTTTGTTGCCAAAGCGCCACATTCCGTTGTGTACGTTGCAGCGTGCCCTCAAGTTGCTGAATCTGGAGCTTCGAGTTGTCTTCCTGATACTTCTGCGACTCGACTTCAATTTTGCGCTGCTCAATCAGTTTGTTGTAATCGAGTTTAGCTTTCAGATAATCCTGCTCCGAAATAACCTTGTCTTTAAACAGTTTCTCCTGCCGCTCATAGGTATCCTTAGCCTGCTCAGTTTGGTAGTCCAAATCCGATAAGTTTTTGCGGAGTGTGTACCGCTCCACACGCAGGCGCTGGCGGGTATTCTGGAGGTCGTTGACGAGCCGGTTGGCTTCTGTTTCTGATTGTAGAAAGCTCAGTTTGAGGTTCTGATTTTCGAGCTTGAGCAGCACGTCGCCCTGCTTCACCGTGTTGCCGCCTTCAACGAGTTTCTGGGTTACGTAACCCCCTTCGATGGCATCGAGCCGAATGGTCTTCAGGGGCTGCACCACGCCCGTTACGGCAATGAAATCCTCGAACGGGCCCGTCGATACATCGGAGACGGTTATTTTATCTTTCTCAACGTTGAGCTTCGACCGTCGGTCGGCAAAGAAAAATGTGTAAGCTACTAAACTCACAATCACGGCACCGCCCCCGATGAGGGCCATGCGCTGGGGTGTCCAAAATCGTTTAGGTAAGACGCGATCCATTAGTTTAATGAACGAAAGAGTGAAACCGGGCCGCCGGAGCGGAGTGAATGAGTGAAAACAGCCTGCTGTTATGGTAAGCGTTTCGTCTGAACCCATTCGCTATGGTGCTTTATGCCAATAGTCATGCCAGTTGGGAATAAGTCTTGATAGTCAATAAATTAGCTTCAAAATAGGGAGGTTAATATGTCCGCTTTCGGACGAAACGTGTCCGCTTTTGGCGTTGCTTCATGCTGGCGCGCCGATGCACTCGTTCACTCCGGTTCGGCGCTCCGATGCACTCGTTCGCTCTTTATCTCCGCCAGCACATACGGCAGGAGTGTTTTAGCGCGTGTTGCCGGATTCAGAAAATCGTAGGTTAACTGACTGACGTGGAAATAGGGAAACACAGCCAGCCGCCGAACCTGAAAGCCCCGCTGGGTCAGAGAGTCCGCCAACTCGGCTGTCGTGAACACCTGCTTCGGAGCCTTCTGTACTTGGACCCGGAGGGCCGAATCGCTGCGGGCGTAGAGTGTGGGGGCGTTGGCATACAATTCATATGTCCAGAAACTGCCTCCCCCCACCCCCGTGCCGGGTTCATACAACACGGTTGGACGTTGGGCCAGGTTGGGTTGCCCGTTCACATATTGAGCCGTTGCCATGCCGGCCTGATACTGCAAAAAAGTCGGGTACAGGAACAGATTTAAGCTGCCCATCAGCACCAGCATCATTCCCACCATCCGGCCCATCAGCGAGCGTACACTCAGTTGCCGGAAAAGCGTAAATGTGGCAAACGTAATGACCACAACCCAGCCGATTCCCGCACCAATTCGATCGGGCTGAACAAGCAGCAACAGCCCGATAACGAGCACAATTACCAGAATGCCAATGATGGTTTGCGCTACGGCCCATCGGCGCAGGTTAGCAGGTTTCAGACGAACCAAAAACTGCGCTGTCAGAATAGCATAAAAGGGAAAGACGATATTCAGATAGTGTGGCAATTGAAACCCCGACAGCGAGAATAGTAAAAAAGTGGACAGTCCAGCGCCGAGAGAAACATATTCTGGCAGGAACTCCCGTCGTCGGGGTAAATTAATCAAGGCTTTATAAACCGCCATATACAACGGCAGCGACCAGGGCAAAAACGCCCATAGTAAGGTATGAACAAAAAAAAGTTTGTCGCCTTCGCCTTTAATTGGCCCCGTGTTAAAAAACCGCCCGAACTGGCTGTCCCAAAAGAAAAACCGCACACCCGACACGCCGGTTTTACCAAAAATAACTTTTTCGGGGTGCACATCGAACTGTTGATAGAGACAATAGATTTCGGGCAGCGTGAACGCAAACGATAAGGCAACGGCCACGTACCAGCGCAGTTTTAGCAGCTCACGCCAGTGGCCGGTCAGGAGCCAGTGCAGCCCCAGCCCCGCACCAATGGGAATCAGTACAAAGCAACCTTTGGTCATCAGGGCGCATCCTGTCAGAAACGAGCCCGCCATCAGGTGTAGGTTGTTTGCAGAAACGCCATATCTTCGGAAGATGGCGTTTCTGCCACCCAAAAACACGCGATAGAAATGATAAACGGCCCCAATAATAAGCGGCATCAGGTAGGGTTCGGCCCGGACATCACTGTTCGACAAAACGCCATGAAAAGCCGTTAGGAGCACCAAAACAGCCACCTGGGCAACTAGTTTCGAGTATGTCAGCCGGGCAAACTGATACGTATAAACGACACTGCCCAGAAAAAACAGGAGTGCGGGAAACTTGTAGGCAAACGTGTTGATACCAAAAATTCGATAACTAACGGCCACTACCCAGAATGGAAAATGGGGCTTATCGAGCCAGTCGGTGCCAACGGCGTAAAAATTTACGAAGTCGCCGGTTTGGGCCATTTGTTTGGCAATGCAGGCATAGAGCGCCCCGTCGAGTTCCATCACCGGCGGAAACAGGCCGGTGGCATTTAAAAACACGCCAATAGCGGTTAGTGCATAAAACCAGCGGTCGTCAATTTCTGACCACTCATGACCGTCCCTGACCATTTATGACAATTTACGTGTCAAAGTACGGAAGAAAACCTTAATTCGTTGTTGAATCAGTACCTGTGTGCAACAAATAGCCCAGCCTCTTATCTTTACCCTATGCAGGATGCCAAACTCTTACTCGTCGACGATGACCCCGATGTGCTGCTGGCTGCCCGATTGCTGCTAAAACGACACGTCAGCGCGGTAGATATTGAAAAAAATCCCGAAAAACTGCCGTTCCTGCTCAATACCAATCGCTATGATGCCATTGTGCTGGACATGAATTTCCAGCGGGACGTGAGTAGTGGCCGGGAAGGCTTTGCCTGGCTCGACCGCATCCTGGACATTGACCCGAACGCACGCGTAGTCTTGTTTACTGCTTACGGCGATGTTGAAATGGCTGTTCGGGCCATTAAAGCGGGCGCGGTTGATTTTGTGCTGAAACCCTGGCAGAACGATAAGTTTTTAGACACCATTCGGGGGGCTGTTGAAGGCGGAAAGCAACGGGCCGCCAGTGTAGAAGGCGGGTCGGAAAAGGCCGGGAAAGAGTCAGCAGGCAAGAAACTACCCAAACAAACCAGCATCATTGGCTCAGCGATGCGCTCTGTGCTGGATACGGTTGAGCAGGTAGCTCCTACGGATGCTAACGTCTTGATTCTGGGCGAAAACGGAACGGGTAAAGACCTGATTGCCCGGGCCATTCACGACCAATCGCTCCGGCACGACAAGCCGTTCGTCACGGTGGATGTTGGCGCCCTGACCGAGAGCCTGTTTGAGAGTGAGCTTTTCGGACATGTCAAAGGTGCCTTTACAGATGCCCGCGATGACCGCGCCGGGCGGTTTGAAGAAGCGAATGGCGGCACGATTTTCCTGGACGAAATTGGTAACCTAAGCCCGGCTCAGCAAGCCCGGCTGCTGACGGTTCTGCAACAGCGTCAGGTTACGCGGGTCGGCTCAAACAAGGCCCGCCCACTTGATGTACGACTTATTTGCGCGACCAACGCCGACCTCAACGAACGCGTAGCCGAACGGCACTTCCGCCAGGATTTACTGTATCGCATCAATACCATCGAACTCCACCTGCCCCCTCTGCGGGAACGTCCGGGTGATATTGGCCCATTGGCTGAGTTTTTTTTGAAAAAATACACCAAACAGTACAACCGGTCGGTTGCGGGCCTAAGCCCGGCGTTACTGGCCGAGATGAAGCAATACCGCTGGCCTGGTAATGTTCGGGAGTTGCAGCATGCCGTTGAGCGGGCTATAATTCTGGCTCGGCCCGAACTCATGCAGGGTACGCTGCTGGAGCCAGCAAATTTCGTCTTCAAGAATGGAGCATCTTCCACATCAGCGATTAGTGAAACGCTGCAATTAGAAGATATGGAGCGGCAATTGATTCAGCAGGCCATGCAGAAGCACCGGGGCAGCATCACCGACGTAGCCCGCGAACTGGGCCTGTCGCGGCAGGCATTGTACAGAAGGCTGGAGAAGTTTGGCTTATAAGTAACTGCGTTAGTCGCTAATTCATGCTTATCGAAGGCGTTCCCGCAGGATAGTAAGAATTTCCTGCTGGGTTTGCTCCACTTTCTCAAACTTTTGATTGACCTGCAAAAAACCTTCTCTCATTTCTTCCCGTAATTCATCAAGTTGATTTTGCTGCTGGTCGAACCGCTGGTCAACCTGAACAAACCGATGATCGACCTGGTCGAATCGCTGGTCAACCTGAACAAACCGATGATCGACCTGGTCAAATCGCTGGTCGACCTGAACAAACCGATGATCGACCTGGTCAAATCGCTGGTCGACCTGAACAAACCGATGATCGACCTGGTCAAATCGCTGGTCGACCTGGTCAAATCGTTGGTCAACCTGAACAAACCGATGATCGACCTGAACAAACCGATGATCGACCTGGTCAAATCGTTGGTCAACCTGAACAAACCGATGATCGACCTGGTCAAATCGTTGGTCAACCTGAACAAACCGATGACGCATCTCAATGGTTAAATCAGCAACTCCTCGGGCTGCGATTTTGGCATTCGCATCGGCGCGGATAGCTACTTCCAAAATCTGCCCGTTTGATTCAATCAAGCGGTCGGTTTTTTGAGCTACATCGGCTAATACGGGTTCAATCTGATCAAGTAGTTTATCAGGTGTCATATGGGCAGCAAATTTCGGTAAATATATGTGGTATTCTTGAAAAGTTACAAACTCTCCACCCAGATTACGATAAAATTCCCGGACGCTATATAACTTGCCCCAACTCCCCGGCAATGGCTTCCTGCGACAGCCGAACTACTTCGTCGGGCGGGCGTCCGGCGGGTTCGATGCCCGGCAGTACGGTCCACGACATTCGGGAAAACGAGGTCAGTGGAAACAAGCCTTTTGGATTAAATTTTCCCGTTCCGCGGATGGCAATTGGCACCACAAGCGCATTTGGTGCCCGCTTCAACAGTGTAGCCACGCCCCCCGTTACAAAAGGCTTCATTTGCCCCGAAGCCGAGCGCGACCGGGTGCCTTCGGGAAAAATCACTGCCGACAGGTTCTGCTGCTGAATAAGTTTACCCAATCGCGCAATTTCGACAATGGCTTGTTTGGGATCGTTGCGGTCGATGAGGGCGGCTCCACTTTTCCGCAGGTTATAGGAAACCCCCGGTATGCCGTGCGCCAGTTCAACTTTAGATACAAATGTGGGGGTGTGTGGGCGCAAAAACCAGATAATGGGCGAAATGTCGAACATGCTCTGGTGATTGGCTACAAAAATAATGGGCCGGTCGATGGGTAACTTTGTGTGTTGCTGAAAGCCAATGCGGCTGCCGGTCAGGTACCAGCCGTAGGCAATAGCGGCATTCATCCAATCGACGGTTACTTTGTGGGCCGGTCGGCCAAACAGGTTAAAGGCAATAGCCTGGGCAACATGAAACAGGCACAATACCAACCCGAAATAGAGCAGATACAGGCTGCTCAACACATAATCCAATAGTTTCTTCATACATGCCAGCCGGCCGTCAGTGGGGTTACCATTTTGGCTCAAAATTAACAATCAGTCGCTTTTAATCGGGAAGAAAATAGAAACGGGCTAAATGTATCACTAATTTTAACCGAACTTTACCCACTCGTTCGGGTTAATTGGTTAGTTTCCTCGTTAATTACTCCTATGACTTTATCTGGCACACGTTTGGATGTTATGCGATTCGTCGGCGAAAAAGTCGACGGTTCCATCGATGAATTTCTCAAACCGATTGAGACGTACTGGCAACCGGCTGACCTGTTGCCTGATACGACGAAGGAGTCCTTTTTAGAGGAGGTCAAACTGCTTCGCGAGAGCACGCGTGAGTTGTCATACGACTACGTGGCCGTGCTCGTGGGCGATACGATAACCGAAGAAGCCCTGCCTACCTACGAGTCGTGGCTGATGGATATGGAAGGCGTTGAACAGCGATCCCCCACGAGCTGGACCCGCTGGATTCGGAGCTGGACCGCCGAGGAAAACCGACATGGCGATTTGCTCAACAAATTTCTGTACCTGTCGGGGCGGGTAAACATGCGGGCCATGGAAGTATCGACGCAGTATTTAATTGCCGACGGCTTCGACATTGGCACGGGCCGCGACCCCTACCGGAATTTCGTCTACACGTCGTTCCAGGAACTGGCCACCAACGTGTCGCACCGCCGAACGGCCACGCTGGCCAAGCAGGCGGGCTGTAATCAGCTATCGAAAATTTGCGGAGTAATCGCGTCCGACGAGATGCGCCACGCTAAAGCCTATAAATCATTTGTGAGTCAGATTTTTGAGGTCGACCCATCGGAGATGATGCTGGCGTTCGAGGATATGATGCGGAAGAAAATTGTGATGCCCGCCCACTTCCTGCGCGAAACCGGGGTTAAACTCGGCGAAACGTTCAGCCACTTTTCAGATGCCGCCCAACGGTTAGGCGTCTATACGACCCAGGATTACATCGACATTGCCGAGTCGTTGCTGATTGACTGGAATATTGGGGCCGTCAACGACCTTAACGATGCCGGTCAGCGTGCCCGCGATTACCTGATGGCCCTGCCCGCCCGGCTGCGCCGGGTGGCAGAGCGAACGAAGATTCCGGCCCTTGAGTATCCGTTTAGCTGGATTGCCGCGTAGTATGAACCGGTTCGCTCTCGGCATCGGCTGGCGCATTGTCGGCATCGTCATTCTGACCAGTGCGATAACCTACTTCTTTCTTCAGGACGGAAACGGCCTGCTGCTGTTTCCGCTTCTCGTTCTTCATCTTATTGTATCGGCGAATCTTTACCGCTATGTTACCAGCCTGAACCGCAAACTGACCCGGTTTCTGGAGTCGATTCGGTATTCTGATTTTGCTGTGGCTTTCCGGGCCGACAGCAACCTCGGCCCATCGTTCTATAATCTGAACGACCAGTTCAACGAAGTGCTGGATGCGTTCCGGCAGGCGCGGGCCGAAAAAGAAGCCAACCTGCATTACGTGAACACAATTGTTCAGCACGTTAATGTTGGCCTGCTGACCTTCGATGCCGCCGGGCAGGTCGAGTTGGTGAACCAAACAGCCCTGCGCTTACTGGGAATTTACCGGCTCCGCACCATCAAAGACCTTAACGCGTCGCATCCCGAACTGAGCGAGTTATTGCGGTCATCAACAACATCGCCCACCCCGGTATCGTACCAGACCGGAGCCGATGGGGAATTGTCAGTACGCTGCACGGCAGTTCGGTTGCGGGGGCGGTTGGTAACGGTGGTGTCCATGCAGAACATCCGCCCGGAATTGCAGCAGCGCGAACTCGAAGCCTGGCAAAACCTGACAAAGGTGCTGCGGCACGAAATCATGAATTCCATTACGCCTATTGTGTCATTGGCGGGCACCATGCGCGACATTGTCGAAACCGATTTGGTGCCGCTGACCGTGTTCGAAGGTGGCACTGACCTGGCCAGGCCCTCCTTCGTTAGCGAATCGGTAAACGACCTGCGCGATGCGCTAACGACGATTGAGCAGCGCGGGGCGGGCATTATGCAGTTTGTGGACGCCTACCGCCATTTCACGACGATTCCCCAACCGATTTTTACCGATGTGCCGGTGGAGCCGCTGGTACGAAATGTACTGCAATTGGTGCAGGCCGACGCGCATAAATTCCAGATTAGCAGTATCGTATCGTCGCCGAACCTGGCCATCCGGGCTGACGCGGCCCAGGTTGAAATGGTGCTGCTGAATTTAATCAAAAATGCGGTAGAAAGTGTTGGCAAATCGACTACGCCCATCATTCGGATTGAAGCCGAGCCGGTAGGGTCCCGCGTGGTTATCCGCGTTGTTGACAACGGGCCGGGGATTGAACCCGAAGCCCTGGAGCAGATTTTTATTCCGTTTTATACGACCAAGAAAACCGGCTCCGGCATTGGGCTGAGTTTGTCGCGCCAGATTATGCAGCTCCACAGTGGCCAGCTCACCGCCGAATCGACGCCGGGCGCGGGCAGCACCTTTAGCCTCACGTTCTGAAAATTTGCTTATACTTACAGCAAAACAGCATCAACATGATTAATGCACTCTTAGTGAACGAACTGCCAGCGGTTACCCGAATTCTGCGGGAGAACGGCGTGAAGCGGGCGTATGCGTTTGGCTCCGTTTGTACCGAGTATTTTACTGAAGCAAGCGATATTGATTTACTAATTGCGTTCGATGACACACTAGACCCGATACAATACGGCGAAAATTACTTTGCTATTGCCAATGCCCTTGAGTCGCTGCTAAAACGGCCGGTCGATTTGGTGACGGAACGATCTTTACAAAACCCGCACTTCATTGCCGTGCTTAACCAAACCAAAACGACTATTTATGAGTGAGGAAGTCCGCAAGTGGCTGGATGATATAGTCGGTGCTATTCAGAACATAGACATTCACCTCGCAGGCAAACGCGATTTTGTGGCCTATCAGGCCAATATAACTGTTCGACGGGCCGTTGAACGTGAATTGGAAATTATAGGAGAAGCGACGAATCGGATTTTGAAACTAAATAGCGCCATTGCAATTTCTAACGCCCGCCGTATTGTCGATTTGCGGAATCGTGTTATACATGCGTATGATGCCGTCGATGATGCGATTGTCTGGAGTGTTGTTATCAAGAGTCTTCCCGCGCTGAAACAGGAAATTGATCATATGCTTTCGGAAGGTACCAATTAGCGTTTGAGTAGATTTTCAGTCCGTTTAAGCCGTTCCACAGTGGCCAGCTCACCGCCGAATCGACGCCGGGCGCGGGCAGTACCTTTAGCCTCACGTTCTGAAAATTTGCTTATACTTACAGAAACTTTAAACGCCGGAGTGCAATGGAAGCGGTAACGGAACAGTCGGCATACGAACAGGAACGAGGAAAACCTATGCCCAGTAAAGTACATGCTTACGTTCAGAGCAATATTATTTTTGAACTCAAATCCCGTTACAGAGACCGATTTACATTTATGTCGGAACTCAGCCTTGATTTAGACGGCTGGTGGTCGGTTCCTGATCTGGTCGTTTACCCAAAAATGGAGATTGACGTTCGGCAGGACGAAATTCGGGTAACAACGCCCCCACTTTGCGCCATTGAAATTATATCGCCCATGCAGAGCCTTCAGGAACTGATTGATAAATCGAAAGCCTATTTTGAACACGGCGTTCAATCCTGCTGGTTGGTGCTGCCCGGCCTGCGGTCCATCTACGTATTCAGTTCGTTCGATGAATTCAAGACATTCACGCATACGGATACGCTGGTAGATGACTTACTGAAAATTAGTATTCCGCTGGCAGAGGTGTTTGCGTAGATCAGCCTAAACGGTGCAGCTATTATGGGCTTCCTTCCAGGAAGCCTGTCTGTTTTTAAGAAGCTGTTTATCTGAAAAAATTACAGACAAATAAATGTTTCCTTCTTTGTAGCTTATTCCATCTGGAGTGCCCTTACCCTCCTTTTATAAGTATTTTCTAATTTTTTACAAAAAAAGTCTTAAATAATAGGTTAGATTTTCCGGGAAACGGTATCATTCTATAAAGCCCCGTAGAATGATGAGCAGAGGTTTACCTTCGGAAGCAGCGCAGCAACTTTGGCAGGATTACCGGGCAGGCGACATGTACGCCCTCGCTACACTCATGCAGAGTTATTACGCCGACCTCTTTCACTGGGGGATGCGCCTGCACGCCGACCGGGAGTTTGTGAAAGACTGCATTCAGGAAATGTTTGTCAATCTCTGGAAGATTCAGGAGTCCATCGCTTCGGTTGAGAATGTCCGGTCGTATCTGCTCGTGGTGCTTAAAAGCCGTATTCTGCGCGAACGGGCGAAAAAACAGACTACCTACCAGTTTACCCTTCCCGATGATTATTCGTTTTCCGTTGAATTCTCAGCAGACATTCATTTGATTGAGGAAGAGCACGAAGTTTACCAAATCCGAAAGCTGGAGCAAGTGCTCAATCACCTGCCCGAACGCCAGAAAGAGCTTATTTACCTGCGCTTTTACCAGAATCTGAGTTTCGAGCAAATAGCCGATGTGATGCATCTGGGCCGCCAATCGGTGTATAATCTGCTCCAGAAATCCCTGACTAATCTGCGTAAAAACTGGGTCGTGGGCATCCTGCTGCTCCTGTTTTCACTAACGGCAACGCTCAACGGTATCGACGCCTAACCAGAACACCACAACCTACAGCCATGAAAAAGTACGGCTCCTATACGGTAGACGATTTTATCCAGGACGAAGATTTTCGGGACTGGGTGCAGGGCCACAGTGACCGCGAATCATTCTGGCTATCGTTTCCCGAACAATATCCCCAACAACAGGAAGCGTTCCGACAAGCCGAGCAATTCATCCGGGCGGTCGCGGTGGTTCCCGAGCGAATCAGCGAAACCGACATCCGAAAAGAAACTGAGCAGTTCATTCAAAAAGCCAGGTCGTATAGACCCCACCGTTCTTCTTTTGCAGAGACGTTTCGGCAGGAAAACCGCTTCGTATGGGGCAGTCGGTGGGCAATGGCTGCGGCTATGCTGGTGGCTGTGGTCAGTCTGGGCTGGTACATAACTCGTCGTAGCCCAACTCAACAGGCGGGTAGATTGCCCGATGTGCTCATCAAACAGCCGGACATAGCTGCGAATCAGTTGGTTGAAACGAGTAACGACACGCAGCAACCCCTTCGTATTGTACTCACCGACAGTTCGGAAGTGCTGCTGAGTCCCAAAAGTCGGTTGCGGTATCCGGCTCAATTTGCGGGAAAATCACGCAAAGTGTACCTGACGGGCGAGGCAAGTTTTTCGGTGAAGCGACGAAATCAGCCATTTATGGTCTACTCGGGCGAAATGGTCACCAAAGTGCTCGGCACCCGGTTTGTGGTTCGGGCCTTCGACGTCGACCGGAAAATTACCGTGCAGGTGCTATCAGGAAAAGTGTCGGTCTACAAGGCCAGGTCCGAACGGGCGCCTGCCAACAAAGAAGTCAATGGGTTGATTCTGTACGCGAACCAGGCCGCTTTCTTTGAAAAAAGTGACGGCAATCTGATGAAAACGCTGGTGGCCAACCCGGCTTTAGTGGAGAGAGCCAGTAAAAACGCGCAGTTTGTGTATGACGAAGTGGCCCTGCCGGTGATTTTGCGCGAATTAGAAAAGAGCTACGGGATTCCAATTCAGTTTGACGAACAGAGTTTTAGCGGCTGTAAAATCACGGCTTCGTTGCCGAACGAGTCGCTGTACGAAAAATTAGATATACTCTGCAAAGCGGCTTCGGCCACTTACGAAATTACGGACGGCCAATTAGTAATTAGCCGGAAAGGGTACCGATAAACTTCCTAAATCAAAACCTATAAACCTTACCAAACATGAAAAAATACCTTTACAGACAACGGTGGCTAACGCTTATGCGCTTTTCACTGACGCAGGGTTTACTGATGGTCTGGTTAATGAGTGTGTCGTATGCCCACCCGACCTACGCCCAGGAGTACCTGAAAAAACGATTAACCTTAAACGTTGATAATCAAGACATAAAGTCCATATTAAGCGCTATTGAAAAAGCGACGGATGTGCAATTCGTGTATAGCACGCAGGTCATTAACCCGAAGCAGAAACTCAGCATTCACGCCAATAATGCAACGCTGGAAGAGGTCCTGAACAAGTATTTCAAGCCTCTGCCGGTTAATTATGAACTGGTTGGGCGAAAATTGGTTTTGTCGGCCAGTCTGCCCTCGACCAACGAAACGGGATTTAGTCAACCTGTCGAACAACTCGAAGAAGTCGCACCCAAGCGAATGGTGTCGGGCAGCGTGACCGACGAAAAAGGCACCGGTTTGCCGGGTGTCAGTGTCATTATCAAAGGGTCGCAGCGGGGCACGACGACCAATGCGAAAGGTGCTTTTCAGTTAGATATTCCCGATGCCGGAACAACCGTACTGGTGTTCAGTTTTGTGGGCTACGAAGGCCGGGAAATCTCGGTCGGCAATCAGTCGGTGGTAACCATCGCGCTCACACCCGAAAGCAAATCGCTGGGCGAGGTGGTCGTAACGGCCCTCGGCATAAAAAAGCAAGCCAAAAGCATCGGTTATGCCACCTCGACGGTTACATCCGACCAGATAACCGTGAACCGCACCGCCAATTTCATGAACGCCCTGCAAGGCAAAATTCCCGGTGTTAACATCACATCGCTGGGGTCAGGACCCGCCGGAACCAGCAAAATCCGCATCCGGGGGCAGTCGTCTTTTGGCGGTAATAACTCGCCCCTGATTGTGGTCAATGGCGTACCCATCGACAATACGAACTACGCAGCCAGAGGAGACGTCTCCGAAAAAGGCAGTAACCGCACTTCCGATGGGGGCGATGGTCTGAGCAGCATCAACCCCGACAACATCGAGACCATGACTGTGCTCAAAGGGGCGGCTGCTTCGGCCCTTTACGGCTCCCGCGCCAAAGACGGGGTCATCATGATTACGACCAAAACCAGGGGCGTCGGCACGGGCATTGGGCTGGAATACAATTCTAATTTCACGACCGACACGCCCTTAGATTATACGGATTACCAGTACGAATATGGTCAGGGCGAAAATGGTATGCGCCCGACGGCCCCGTTTCCGACATCGGGGCAGTGGAGTTTCGGGGAGAAGTTTCAGCCCGGCATGACGCAGATATTATTCGATGGGGTCGAGGTGCCGTATGAACCGCAGCGCAATCAAATTACTCAATACTACCGAACCGGACAGACCTGGACGAACACCCTGACGCTGTCGTCGGGAAACGAATTTGGGGGGTTTAGCCTGTCGGTCTCCAACTTAGACAATAAGACCATCCTGCCCGGTTCGGGCTATAACCGCAAAACCATTAATCTGGGGTTTACCCAAACGCTGGCCAAAAAGCTGACTGTATCGGGCAATATCAACTACTCCAACGAAACCCGGACGAACCCGCCCAACATTGCCGAGCAGGATTACAGCCCCGTTGTTTTGTTCAACATGGCGAACTCGCTGCCGCTGAGTTTGCTGGAAAAATACGCGACCGATGCCAACGGCAACGAAGTAGTCTGGTCGCGGTTTACGAACCGGACGAACCCGTATTTTGCCCTGCAACGCTTCGACAACATCCGCAACGACCGCGTGTTTGGTAACCTGACAGCCCGGTATAATTTTACGGACTGGCTGTTTTTGCAGGCGCGGGTTGGTCAGGATTATTACGCCCGCGAACAGGATTATAACCTGCCTACTGGCAGCCAGCGACAGGCGGCTGCACCCGCCGGGTTCGTGAACGGGCAGTATGTGCAGGACGCCCGGAATGTGCGCGAACTTAACACCGATTTTCTCATCGGAGCCAACCGCACCTTCGGCGTTTTTGGCGTGAACGTGAACGCGGGCGGCAACCAGATGTACCGCAAAATCAGCCGCCACAACGTCTTCGTGCAGAACTTTTATACCCGTGGCCTCTATACCATCGGCAACGGGCAACAGCGCGACGCTACCTACGAAATCTCGGAGCGGCAGGTGAACTCATTGTATGGATCGGCGGAGGTGTCGTATAAAGATTTTCTGTTCGTCAACGGAACCGTCCGCAACGACTGGTTTTCGACGTTGTCGCCCGCCAACCGCAGTATTTTGTATCCGTCGGCAACGGTCAGCTTTGTGTTTTCGCAGGCCCTCGCCAGCGCCTTGCCGAACTGGATAACCTTTGGCAAAATCAGGGCCGCTTATGCTGAAGTCGGCAGCGATACCGACGTGTCGCCCTACGCTAATAACCTGTTCTATGGCATTAATGCCCAGCAGTTTCCCTCGCCGAGTGGGACCTCCCAACCGTTGGCCAGCATTAGCGGCTCAACCGTTCCGAACGCCAACCTGCGGCCCATGCGCGTCTCCGAAAAAGAAGTCGGACTGGAGTTGAAACTGTTCAATAGCCGCGTTGGACTCGACCTGACCTACTACGACAAACTATCGTCTGACCAGATTCTGCGGGCGCAGACTTCCGATGCGGGTGGCTACCTCACGCAGCTAATTAACGTGGGGCAAAGCCAGAATCGGGGCCTGGAAATGTTGCTGACCCTCTCTCCGGTAAAACGGGTAGACTTTAACTGGGATGTCAATATTAATGCGGCCTACAACGTAACGAAGGTGCTTGATTTAGGCTCAAGCGTAAGCGATAACATGATTACCGTGGGCACGGGCGATTTCACCGGCGAACTCCGGCAGGTAGTGGGCCTGCCCATGGGGCAGTTGTTTGGCTTCGGCTATCTGCGCGATGCCCAGGGCCGACAGATTTTCGACGCGGGCAACGGTCGCCCCCTGCGAACAGCCACCCAGCTAAGTTTCGGTAGTGCGCTGCCCTTATGGGTCGGTGGGTTCACGAACAGTTTCAGCTACAAAGGGCTGAATCTGTCGTTCCTGATTGATTTCAAGCTGGGGAACAAAATGATTTCCGGGACCAACCACAACGCCTGGCGGCATGGTCTGCACAAAGCAACGCTGGTTGGACGGGCCGAAAACTTCGTCATTGGCGATGGGGTGAATGCGAATGGCGAGGTCAATAAAACCAAGTCGGGCGTGCAGGCCTATTATGAAACCGTTCGCTCACAGAACATTGCCGAAGAGTTCGTGTACAACGCCGGACTCTGGCAATTGCGGCAGGTAACGGTCGGCTACGATTTCACTAAATTTTTGCCAGCCTCCAGCAAGTTCATCAAAGGCGTCCGGCTGAATGCGGTGGCGAATAACGTAGCGGTCATCAAGAAATGGGTGCCGAATATCCACCCTGAGCAATTCGGCTTCCCATCCGATAATTTAATCGGTTTGGAAGCAACCGGTTTACCCATAACCCGCAGTATTGGATTTAACTTAAATGTCAGGTTCTAAGACAGTTTCATGTTTCATGTTCCAAATTCCATTGAACCTGAAACCATAAACTAACAAATATGAAAACGCTCCATAAATACATACCTGCCTGGGTCTTGACCTTCTTTTTTCTGGCTTCCTGCGATAAGGGTTTTGACCAGATGAACGTGAACCCCATTGCGCTCACGGCGGTGGAACCGGCCTTCCAGCTCAATACCGCTATTGTGGCCAGCGCACCAGGCTATGGCAATCTGAGCTACGAAACAACCATCGTAAAGCAAATGATTACGCCCTTCAGTGGGCAGGGGTCGGCGGCTAATTTCAACCAGGACAACCGGGCTGTTGCCGCCGGAAACTGGAATACCTATTACCAGTCGGTGATAAAAGAACTGACTGATGTACTTACGAAAACAAAGGATGACCCGAACCGCTCGAATCTATACAACATGGCCCGAATCTGGCGGGCGTATTCGTTCATGACGCTGACCGATACCTACGGCGATATTCCCTATACGCAGGCGGGCAAGAGTTATCTGGAAGGCATTATCACCCCGGTTTATGATACACAGGAATCGATTTATACCGACATTCTGAATGAATTAGATGGCGCTTCGGCGGCATTGGATGCCAAGAAAACCAAAGTGTCCAGCGATGTACTCTACGATGGCGACGTGCCCAAGTGGAAGAAATTAGGGTACTCGCTGTTGCTGCGGGCGGCCATGCGGCTTTCCAAAGTGAACCCAACCAAAGCCGCCGAATACGTGGGCAAGGCCGTAGCGGGCGGGGTCATGCAATCGAACGACGACAATGCCATCATCCGGCACAACGCCAGTTTCACCAATCCGGTAGGCTCTCAACTGAACGGCGGGCAATCGGCGTTTTTCTACTTAGCTGAAGATTTTGTCTCGTTTCTGAGCAAAAACAACGACCCTCGTTTGGCGTCCATTGCCGTTCGGTATGTAGGGGCAACGAGTGGCGCTCAGCAGGTGGAGTCGCGGGCCAACCGCACGCCCAGCGTTCAGATTGGTGCGCCATTAGGCTACGACAATACCACCATCAGCAGCGCCGTAACGGCCAGTAAATTAGCCAGTTTGTGGGATTACAGTCAGCTTGACAAAACAAGAATGGCTGCCCTGCTGGCCCCCAGCTTTTTAGTTACTTACGCCCAAACGCAGCTTCTGCTGGCCGAGGCTGTTTTTCGGAAATGGACAACGGGCGATGCCGCTGCCCTGTACAGCAACGGCATCCGGTCGCACATGCGGCAGTTGTCGGCTTATGGCGCAACAACGGCCATTCCCGATGCGGCCATCACGACCTACGTAACAGCTAACCCACTAACGCCGGGTAAAGAACTGGAGCAAATCAACACGCAGTACTGGGTCGCTTCGTTCCTGATTGGCCCTGAAGCCTGGGCCAACTTCCGCCGAAGTGGCTTCCCGGTATTGACCCCCAATCCGTTCCCTGGCAGCGACTTAAAAACCGAGCCGTTTATCCGGCGGCTGACTTATACCGATGCCGAACTCAATGTCAACAAAACCAACGTGCAGCAGGCTATCAGCCGACAGGGTCCGAATTTGTTGGACACCCGTGTTTGGTGGGATAAGAAGTAAAGCCACTATGTTCCCACCTTTTATTCGTACATGAAAAATCTGAAGCAACGACTGAAACAGGGCGAAACGCTCAACGGGTGCTGGCTGAATCTGGGCAGTTCGCTCACCGCCGAAATTGTGGGTCAGGCGGGTTTCGACTGGGTACTCATCGACCTCGAACACGGAGCGGGAACGGAGAAAGATGTCTTGTTTCAGCTACAGGCTCTTGAGCATACGGCTGTGGGCGCTATTGTGCGGGTCGAGAGCAGCGAACCGCAGCGCATTAGCCGGGTGCTCGACATGGGCGCGGAAGGCATCATGTGCCCGAAAATCAATAACCCGGCGGAGGCACAAAAAGTGGTCAATGGACTGCATTATCCGCCACACGGGAGCCGGGGTGTTGCCAAAATGGTGCGGGCAACCGGTTTCGCGCAGAATTTTGCTCAATACTACGAACAGGCCAGAGATACCATTCTGGGCGTGCTGCAAATTGAAACCGTTGAGGTGCTGAACCATTTAGATGAAGTGGCGGCCATTGAGGGCGTTGATGTGCTGTTTATCGGTCCCGCCGACCTGTCGATGGAGTTGGGTATTTTCGGGCAGTTCGACCATCCCCGGTTCAAAGAAGCTTTACAAAAAACGGTCGATGCGGCTCAGAAAGTAGGCAAATCGACCGGCATTCTTTTTTTCAACCCCGACGATTACCAGCGTTATCATGACCTCGGCATCCGGCTGATTGCCTGCGGTGCCGATGCCACTTTTGTTGCTGACGGTGCGCGGAATCTGGCCAAAAAGATGGATGGTTTTCGGGCAGCGTATAAATAGTTTGAGTAGGCTGGAACGCTGATCCATATGATTCTTATGATTAACTATGAATCAGAATCTTACCTAATCATAAGAATCATATAGATCAGCGTTCTATCATTTCCATAGTCCAACCATTCCTTAATTTTCCCCGAATGACCGATCCTCTTTTTATTTTAGCCGTTGGTGTACTGATTGTCGTGGGTGGTATTATCGGGCTGAAACTGCACCCGTTTCTGGCCCTGTTGCTTGGAGCGTTTGTTGTGGCGCTGATGACACCCGCTTCGGCCATCGAACAATACGCTATTGCAAAGGGCACTGCACCAGCCGCAGCCCTCGCATTAACCAAAAAAGGCATCGGCGAGCGGATTGCCGTTGAATTTGGCAACACCTGCGGCAAAATCGGCATTCTGATCGCGATGGCCGCCATCATTGGCAAATGTATGCTCGAAAGCGGGGCTGCCGAACGAATCATCCGGTCGATGCTGAAACTTACAGGCATCGGGAAAGCACCCATTGCTTTCTTAGTTAGTAGTTTCTTCATCGGCATTCCCGTGTTTTTCGATACGGTTATCTTCCTGATGATGCCCTTAGCCAAAGCCATGACCATGCGGATTGGCAAAAATTACCTGTTGCTGGTGCTCTGCATTATGGCCGGGGCCGCCATGGCCAATTCGTTGGTGCCCCCTGCTCCCGGCCCTTTGTTTCTGATTGGTGAAATGAAAATTCCCATCGGGATGATGATGATTGGCGGTACTATCGTGGGTCTTTTCACCATTACATCCGGTTATTTTTTCGCGCTATGGGCCAATCGAAAATGGCCGATTCCGTTACGCGATTCGTTGGATGCGCGACTGGAAGATATCAAACTGATTGCGGCCAAAGAGGATGCCAACCTCCCCCCACTGGGCGTGTCGCTGCTGCCGATTCTGATTCCACTGGTCTTCATCTGCGCTGATACCGCCATAGGTGCGATGGCAACACCCGGCGCAGCCGCCACGCAATCCGCTTTTCAGAAAGGACTATTCGATTTAATCCATTTTTTTGGAGAGAAGAACATTGCGGTTGTTATGGGTGGTGTTGCGGCCCTGTTGATTCTTGTCAACCAGAAGAAGAGCGGGAAAGAGGGGCTGGCTCCTTTTGTGCAGGCGGCTCTGATGAGTGCGGGAGGCATTATTCTCATCACGGCTGCGGGCGGAGCATTCGGGGGCATGTTGCAGCAAACCGGCATCAGTTCGCGCATTGCCGACATGACCAAAGGTTACCAGATGGCCCTGATTCCGCTGGCCTTTCTGATTGCCGCCGTTGTTCGCACGGCGCAGGGTTCGGCTACGGTGGCACTCATTACGGCTTCGGGAATTCTGTCGGGGATGGCGACTAATGCCCAACTGGAATTTCACCCGGTGTATCTGGGCTTAGCCATCGGCTGCGGCTCTAAATTAGTGCCCTGGATGAACGACGCCGGTTTCTGGATTGTGTGCAAGCTGAGTAACTTAACCGAACAGGAAGCCCTGAAAACAATTTCGCCCCTGCTGGTGGTGATGGGCCTGACGGGGCTGGTCGTTATTCTGATTGGCGCGCAGTTGTTTCCGTTGATATAACGCCCCACCCCAAAGAGGCTTCTTTAGCTATGGAAAAAGTAGGATTTATTGGCTTAGGTATCATGGGCAAACCAATGGCCCTGAATTTACTGAAAGCGGGCTATTCGGTATCCGTTTTGAGCCAAAGTAAGGCTGCCGGCGAGTTGGTTGAAGCGGGTGCTAAGACCTTGCCGACAAGCGCAGTATTGGCCCCTGAGTGCGACATAATTATTACGATGCTGCCCGATTCACCCGATGTTGAGCAGGTCATATCCGGGCCGGATGGCGTACTGGCGGGCATTCGACCGGGCGCGCTGTTCATCGATATGTCGACTATTGCGCCTGCTTCTGCCAAAAGCATTTACGCGGCCATGCAGGAGAAAGGCGTGGAGAGTTTAGATGCTCCGGTGTCGGGTGGGCAGGTGGGCGCGGAGTCGGCTTCATTGTCGATTATGGTGGGCGGAAGTGCGACTTCGTTTGCGCGGGCGTTGCCACTGTTTCAGGCAATGGGCAAAAATATTGTTCACATTGGCGAACCGGGCGCGGGCCAAACCACCAAAGCGTGCAATCAGATGATTGTCGGGATGACTATTCAGGCGGTTGCCGAAGCCTTTACCTTAGCCAAAAAAGCCGGGGTTGATCTCGAAAAAATGCGCGAGGTACTGCTCGGCGGATTTGCCCAGAGCCGCATTCTCGATTTGCACGGCAAACGGATGATCGACCGGAATTTTGTGCCGGGTTTCAAGATTAAACTGCATAAGAAAGACATGGGCATTGCCTTGCAGACCGCACGGGAGTTTTCGGTTACGCTCAGCGGAACGGCCCAGGTTGACACCCAGATGGAAGCGGCTGTGAATCAGGGAAATGGTGATTTAGATCACAGTTCCTTACTGTTATTGCTGGAGAAATAAGTAAAAAAAAGACCCTTACCAACATGAAACGCAAACAGTTTATTCAGGTCATTTCGGCAGGTTCTGCGGGAGCCGCCTTCGGAACCGGGCCGTTGCAGGCAAAAGCTGAAATTAAGGCCGCCGTTCCCAAAAAAGTGCTCATGAAAGTCGGTTGCCAGTCGGGCGGCACAACCAAAGAAAATCTTGAATTCAAGGCCCGGCATGGCGTGTATAATTTAGACGGTGGCGCGCCGAAAACCATCCCCGGTAAAGGCTGGGATTTGGACGACTCGATGAAGAAACGGGACGATTGCGAAAAGTATGGCATCACGCTGGATGCGTATCATTTTCCGCTGGCATCGTCGGGCATCGACAAGGCCGAATACCCGAACATCATGCTCGGCAAAAGCCCGGAGCGCGACCGGGAAATCGAAATTCTCCAGCAAATGATTCAGGTCGCCGGAAAAACCGGCATTAAAGTCCTCAATTACAACACGACCATTCTGCCCGTTTTGCGTACTGGCAAAACG
Source organism: Spirosoma areae (assembly GCF_054781775.1). Taxonomy (NCBI): domain Bacteria; kingdom Pseudomonadati; phylum Bacteroidota; class Cytophagia; order Cytophagales; family Cytophagaceae; genus Spirosoma; species Spirosoma areae. The sequence continues at coordinate 341,412 of NZ_BAAGTT010000034.1, forward strand.
ACCGATCCCAAACGCGGCAATGCCGATTACAGCACCTGGAATTATGAGGAAGCCCTAAAGCAAAATCTGCCCAAAACAATAGCGGGCGACGTGTCGATTGAGCAGATGTTTGAGCGCATCACCTACCTCCTCGACCGCATACTGCCCGTTGCCAAAGAATACAAAGTGAAATTGGCCAACCACATTGCCGACCCACCAACGCCGGTTGGGTATCGCGGCATCACGCGCTGGAACAGCCCGGATGTGTTCAAGGGAATTCAGCGATTCGCCAAACTCTACGACAGCGAGTATCACGGCTTCAACTTCTGCATTGGTTCGATAGCCGAAGGGCTGAAAGACCCGAAAACGGAAATCATGCCGATTATCAAATGGGTCGGTGAGCGAAACCAGATTTTCAACGTTCATCTGCGTAACATCAAAGGCGGCTGGAACAATTTTCAGGAAGTATATCCCGATAACGGCGATATGAATTTTCTGCACGTTGTCCGGGCCCTGCGCGACGTTGGCTTTAACGGGATGGTTATGCCCGACCATGTGCCGCACCATGCCGACCCGGCCAGCGGTTTGCAGGCCTTTTCGTTTTGCTACGGCTACATCAAAGGACTGCTCCAGACCGTGACGGATGAAGCGTCATAGAATATTTACAAACCCCCAACCCCCTGAAGGAGGCTTTGTCCCAGAGTGAGCAAAGCCTCCTTCAGGGGGTTGGGGGTATTTTTAAACTAATTATGCACCACAAAATCGGCCCCTGCATTCAGGAAATTCACATTACGCCCATTGCCATCGTTGACCCTCCGCTGTTGAATGCCGCAGGGTTACACGCCCCCTATGCCCTCCGCACTATTGTTGAATTAGTGACGGACGACGGTATTTCGGGCATTAGCGAGATTCCTGGCAACAGCGACATAGACGCGGCCCTGGAGGAATCCAAAACCCTGCTCATTGGCAAAGATGTCTTTCAACTGAATGACATCCGGCGGGTGCTGGTCAACCAATTCGGGACCGACACAGCAGCCGAACGGGGCGAAACCCCCTGGGACCAGCGGAAATTGGTGCATATTTTCAGCGCCATCGAAGTGGCCTGCATGGACATCATCGGCAAAGTTACGGGGCGACCCGTCGTTGATTTGCTGGGCGGCAAAATGCGCGAAAGCGTGCCGTTTTCGGCCTATCTGTTTTATAAATACGAAGGTGCGGGCGGCAAACTGGCGTTCGGCACGGACCCCACTGCGTCGGGATGGGCCGCTGCCCGGCAGAAGTCTGCCCTGAATCCGGCGGAGATTGTGGCGCAGGCAAAAGCCATGTGCGCCGAGTTTGGCTTTCAGTCCATTAAGCTGAAAGGGGGCGTATTTGACCCGCAGCAGGAAGTCGATGCCATGTTCGCGCTGCACGAAGCGTTTGGCCCCAATGTGCCCCTGCGTATTGACCCAAACGCGCTTTGGAAAGTTGAAACGGCCATCAAACACGGCAAGCAATTAGAACCCATTCTTGAATACTTAGAAGACCCGGTCCGGGGTCAGGAAAACATGGCGATGGTGCGAAAAGCGGTGAAAACGCCACTCGCCACCAACATGTGTACAACCTCGTTCGAGGATATCCCCCGCAGCATTACGCTGGGTGCGGAGGACATTATCCTGAGCGACCACCATTTCTGGGGTGGCCTGCGGGCTTCCATGACGCTCGTGGGCATCTGCGAAACCTTCGGGCGGGGGTTGTCCATGCACTCCAACAGCCATTTGGGTATCTCGCTGGCGGCAATGGTTCACCTCGGCGCGGCCTTACCGAAACTTCCCTACGCGCTCGATACGCATTATCCCTGGCAGTCGGACGAAGTTATTACCGCCGGTCGGTTCACTTTTGAAGACGGAGCCGTTGCCGTGCCGCAGGAACCCGGACTCGGCGTCGAACTCGACCGGGATGCCTTAGCAAAACTGCATCAGAATTATCTGGCTTGTGGCTTAAAAAAGCGGGATGATGAAACCGAAATGCAGAAAGTCCAACCTGGCTGGCGGTTTCAATCCGTTCGGTGGTGATGGGGGTAATAGTATCCATAAACGTGGGAGAGTTGGATTCGTTGACGTATATTCGTACTTGTTAACCAAGTCAGGATACCGTTATGATCGCCACTATCGAGACCCTACCTACCGAATCCAATACCGTTTTGCCAACTCATTTTCAGACGGTTGACGAATTTGAAGCGTGGGAACGTCAGCCTCCGTTTAAAGGCAGCTATGAATTTGTGGCCGGTCACATCATTCCCAAACCCGCCATGAAACAAGACGAAGCAGATATTGCTGATTTTCTAATTCGGCAGTTTATACAAACGCCCCAGTTCGCTCAGAAACACACTTTATTGCCCGAATTGGATGCCTATATTGATGCAACTCGTCGGCGCAGGCCGGACTTAACCTACCTCACCGACCTACAAAGACAAGCCATACGCCGTGGCGAGCGGGTCAGCACCCTGTTTGCCATCGAAATCCTGTCCGAATCAGAAACTTACAACGACGTACTGGACAAGTTGCAGGACTACTTCGACGGTGGGGCGCAGTTAGTTTGGTACATCGCTCCAAAGCGCCAGAAGATTTTCGTCTACACCTCCCCCGACGACTCAAAAACCTACAAAGGACAGGCTGTCATTTCGGCGGCTCCCGTCGTGCCGGAGTTGCAATTTATGGTGGCGGATATGTTTATTTAGCTTTTGCTCGTTTTTCCACTAAATATTTACTAAAAAAGTAAACGGAAAAAGATTCCGTTCTTCTGTCTGTAAATTTGTTTACTTTTTAAGAGACTGTCTAAAAATAGCATTTTGATAAAAATAAGGAGCCGGTAAGTTTGTAGGAACAAAGAACCACCAATGTATCCTACTGATCTGACCGACTCCCAATGGCAAGTTATTCAA
>NZ_BAAGTT010000035.1:0-58107 GCF_054781775.1 Spirosoma areae
TCGGCCTAGGTTGATCTCTTCAACCATCTGACGCATCTTGAGCTCATGCGCCTGAGTACGAAGCAAAAATAAGTGGTCCATCAGCTTGCGGTGATGGTCAACCTATTCTCGGACAAGACAATGTGAATGGGGCGTGTAACTTGATTTTTATTCCCTGGCTTCGGCCCGCAGCGGCACGGTCCGCCGCTGCGGGACCGATCCCTTTCCAACCTACTGTGCCGGAAGAATCATTAATCTAAAAATCCGCGTTCAGGCACTACAGACCCATCATGTCAACATTCTTAAGTGTGCGGCAATAATCTCCTGGTTTGTTCGTGCTGCTTCCAGTCAACTATGGCCAGTTCAGGGGGAATGGGTAGATGCCTTACATAAAAAAAGGCACATCTTTGGGCGCGTATTTCCGCATTCCTTCTTCATTGATTTCCACCCCGATACCCGGCTTGTTGGATAGCGGTATAAAGCCCTTATCCACCATCGGGCCATCGAACGTAACGACCTCTTTAAACATGGGATCTTCGTGAAAGTAAATCTGCCACTCCAGGATCAGAAAGTTGGGTACTGACGCACAAACATGACACGAGGCCATCGCGCCCAGATAAGAGGCCACCATATGGGGGGCGAAAGGCACGTAATACAGATTGGCTAAGTTGGCAATGCGTTGCGCTTCGCCTAACCCGCCTGCCTTTTGCAAGTCAGGCATAATAATGTCAACAGCCCCGATCTCGAGCAGTTTACGGAAGCCATGGGCTAAGTAATGGTTCTCACCCGCACAGATGGGCGTGTTCGAGGCCTCGCGAATTTGACGGTACGCTTCGGGGTTTTCGGCCGGAATGGGTTCCTCCAGAAACAGGAGGTTGAGCGGCTCCATCAATTTAGCCACCCGCCGACCCGTGGTGGTGTCATAACGGCCGTGCATATCCACGCAGATGTCGATTTTCGGTCCAACACCTTTACGCACCGCAGCAATCTGGTTATACATCCGGTCTAACTCACCAGGGCTGGCCGTCCAATTATAGGCATCGTATTTGTTGGGGTCGGTGCGTTCATCGATGTCAAATTTAACCGCATTAAAGCCCATCTTCACCGCATTGGTAGCCGATTGGGCAAAATCGTCGGGTGTTGGATTGGTACTGCGATTGAGTGCTGTATCGCAATAAACCCGGATCTTATCGCGGAATTTCCCACCCAGCAATTGATACACAGGTATACCGAGCGCTTTGCCAACCAGGTCCCAAAGTGCCGTTTCGACCGCCGACAGCACCGAAATATACATGCCCGCCTGTGCGCCCTCGAAAAAACCCGCCCGCCGAACGTCTTCAAATATCCGGTTGATGTTGAGCGGGCTTTTCCCCTTGATGCGCTCGCCCATCATCTTCACCAGATGATAGGTTCCGGGCGTAGCATCGACGCCTTCCCCACAACCCCAGATGCCCTGATTGGTATGAACTTTGACGAACAGGCTGTGTCCACCGCGAATGTAGCCACATTTGATGTCGGTAATTTTCAAATCCGAGGGAGCCGATGAGCGTGGAGCACGGTCGACGGCAGTTTCCAGCCCTGAACCAAAACCGGACAGGGAACTGGCACTAAAAACGCTGGCTAAGGCACTTTTGGTTAAAAAAGAACGCCGGGAGGTTGTGGTTTTCATCAGGGTTTTCAGGAAGTAGTAATAGTTGAGGATTTATTTTTCAGCAATTAGTTAACTGGTTTGACCGGGCCGATTGCGACGAAAACATCCACCGCCAATTGTTGTCGCCGGTGTTCAGCAGCAGGTAATTAGACAGGTACGCCAGCAGAATACCGATCACAATGGAAAGCTGATAAAACGACACCATCCGGCCCCGCATGGACGCGGGCGATATCTCGGCCACGTACATCGGGCAAACCAGCGCTGCCGCCCCCACGGCCACGCCACTCAGCATCCGAAACGTTACAAAGAGCGGAAAACTCCCCGCCCAGCCTGTGCCGACGCCCGTTAGCGCAAAGAGCACGGCACAGCCCATCAGCAGCTTTTTCCGGCCCAGCGTATCGCTGAGGTTACCGCCGATCAGCGCACCGATAGCCGCCCCCAGGTTGATGCAGCCCACGGCCCAGCCCGTCTGAAAGCCATTGAGCGCAAACTGTTTGGTGAAAAACGGAACGGTGCCGGAAATGATCACCAGATCAAGGCCAAACAAGACCCCACCCAGCGCGGCAATAGCACTGATGAGATAGACGTAACGCCGATTGACGGCCTCGTCTGCCGAATGGATGTCGGAATACGCCGGGATGATGACAGCCATAAATTGAGGGTAAAGGGTTTAGGGAAGTGGTCACTCGCGGCCAAAACAACTATTTCAGGGCTACATCGGCCTCTTTGGCCAGGAAATCGGCACCATCTTCGGCCAGGCCAGCCGCCGACCAGGTCAACAGCGCGTTATTCGGCACAACCTCAATGGGCGTAATGCTCGACAAAGACGACGCCGAATCGTTATAGCCAATGTTTGACTGCCGGTTGTAGCACGAAATCATGGACCAGCGGGGTTTGTCGGACAGATTGGCCTCGGAGCGGTGGAGGATGTTGCTGTGGAAAAACAGGACGTCGCCCGCTTTCAACTCTACATAAACCCGTTCCATCGTTTTCAGGGCCAGATCGACGTACCGCTGCGATGCGCCCACCTGCTCCCCGGCGAAACCGTGCTCAACGCGGCCCATTTTGTGCGAGCCTTTGATGACCTGCAAACAGCCGTTTTCCTCGTTTGCGTCGGTGATCGCCACCATAACCGACATCATCTGATCGGGCAGCAGGAACTCGTTTTTGTACCAGTAGCCATAATCCTGATGCCACTCCCAGGCACCCCCAACGTGCGGCTCTTTTTGCATCAATTTGGAGTGGAAATGACAAACGGCTGTCTGACTGCCATCGGCGTTGGTATCGAGCAGTTTATCGACCGAATCCACCAGTTGTTCGCTGCGGGTGAGCAGGCCGTAAATGTCGTTGCCGGGTTTGTACCAGAGCGACAGCTTGCTGCGTTTGCCGCTGCTGTCGTTGATGTTGATCGCGTTTTTGCTCACGGCGCTATCGTCAATGGCGACCTGATACAGTTTCGTGACTTCTGCTAAATTCAGGAAGTTCCTGGTAATCAGGTGTCCATCCTGAATGTATTGCTCAATTGTTTGGGTGTTAATGATTGGTTTGTCATGGTTTTTTGTGTTATATGGTTATGAAAAAATTGATAGAGGTTGTGCGAGTTGGGTTTGCCAGGTTGTGAGCATTCTTTACAAAGCGGTAATCTCAAAAAGTGCCCCGGCGTAGGTACCAGTCAGAGTTACAGGAAAGCCGGTTGTTTTCAATGCTCGTCCGGTCATAGTGGCCAGCACGTTGCCGGTCATATCCGTTACCCGATATTTTTTAAGAGGGTCAAGATAATTAATGGTAACGGTTCGTTTTGATTCATTAGCACCCTGCCGAAATACCCCGATAATACCACCCTTTTTGGTGTCGGTATTGATGCGCTGGAAGCCATCCCAACTGCCTTCTGCAGGTTCGCCAAATCCGGCTAAATCCTGCCTGAAAAGCATAAACTGGTGCCTTTCATTCGTTGCTTTCATCCAGTCGGCCCATTGCCTGACCTGCTTTTTGTCGGCTTCAGTAAGTTTTCGTGTGTCGCCCAACAGAATGGGCATGGTGCCCGAATTGGATAGCAGCGATAAGTAAAAGTTGGGTTCGTCCAGAATCAGGTTGCCAATTACCATCGACGAAGCAGTGATAACGGGCGAACGCCACCAGCCCATTTGCCGCACACGCCAGCTTCCTTTGGGCGATTTTTCGTCGATGTTGGTGAGCCAGTTGCCATCAGCATGTTGAAGCATGGCAAAGTCAATTAATTGCAACTTACCCAGGGTTTCGAACGTACAATCGATGTATAAATCGGGAACTTCGGCGTGCAATTCGTCGAATAGTTGGAAACAACGCTCATAGATGGCTTGGTACGACTCTTCGCGGTCGCGGTGATATGCATGATTTTTGGCACAACACCCTGTATTTTTTGGGTTGAAACGGTAGGCGCTCGTTACCACCGATAAATCGAGTTTCACGTATTTCAAATCGTGGGCTTTTACCAAGCGCAACACCGATTCTTTGATATAATCGTAGTAGCCGCCCCCCAAACAAGCCGTTACCTGATTTGGATTTCCAGATTCGTCGTGCAAATAGGCCGGATTACCCTTCTCGTCTTGAACAAACCAATCAGGATGCTCGCGATAAACTTTTGAGTTTTTGGTGGCAGTGGCTACACTAATCCACAAACCCGGTTTCATGCCAAGGGCTTTTACCTCGTTAAAAACCTCTTTTAAGCCGTTTGGAAATTTTTCGCGGTCTTCTTTCCAGTCGCCAAGGTTCAAAATCCAGTCAATGTCTTTGTCCCCCGTGAGTGTTGGTTTCCCATCAATGGTGTTCCAGCCGGCATCCATTACAAAATGGCTGAATCCGCATTGAGCAGCATTCTTCGCCACATCAATTACCGAAGCGGTGGTCATATCGCCACGAAACGGCGCCCAGGTATTGTAAACAGCAGTGGGCACATTTTTCATTTCAGAAAGGCGCGTACCCATGTATTTTCGAACAAAATCAGGAACAACGGTATTCAAAACCAAATCGGGATTGGCTGCATTTTGGTAGGGTGCGACAAATACAAAAGAGCTTTCCCATGTTTCGCCTGGTTTCAGCCACTTGCGCAACGGGTAATCAGCATTGAACGGATTAAAACCAATACCGATCGATTTGCCATCGAGTAAAGCCGACGTGCGTTTCATCACGCCTGGAACTTCGTTGCCCAGAACCAAGCCACGGTTTCCGGTTACTTCGTGCAACACAACAGCCGGGTCGTAATAATTTCCAACGTAACCATTCATGGTTTTGTAACGCCCGTAGTTGTTATAAATCCACGCATAGGTCATATCTAAGTTGGTGGTCAGCTTTTCAATTTCGAGTGATTCAATTTTTAAGTCAGCTTTTCCTAAATTCCTGAACCCGATTCGCTTACGAATTACAGGCGATTCGGGGTAAAGCAGGTAGGAAATTGAAAGCTCCAGGTTGCTGTTTTCAGGCGTAATCCCCTTTAAACTAATTGTTGCGCCATTTCCTTGATTCAGATCGCTTGATTCCTTCACATCAATCAGGTTCCAGCCCGATTTTCCGGTCAACTCCACGCCATCTGAGGCAAATAAAAACTCATCATTTACAGGTCGCACAAAACCTTTGACTACACCACTCAATTCAAATGAATTGGTCTGAATTTCGTTCTTTTCAGTGTACGGTAATTGGACTATACGTTTTACCAAACCATTGTCGAGGGTAAGTTCCGTTTTTGTCCACTTGGCAAACGGCTGCGCAAATAAACTCGGCAGTATGGCAAGTTGCACGAAAATAAATAGCAATGATTTTTTCATTAATTTATTGTTTTCAAAAGTTTGTTCAGACAAACTTGTATTTAATGCTGGTTTGATAATCAATATTTATTTTAAGTTAACTATCACTTTATTGGAATTCGTAAGCGCCCATGTCAATTTTGCGACCTTTCACCCTGGCTTTATTGTCCAAATCGAAGTCAGAAACTCCCAACGCCTTGGTTCCTGTATCAATGGGTCGTTTCTCGATTACGCTTATTTATCCCACCAGACCGGCGTATCCATCGTATCGGCACCTTGCTTTCCAACGGCCGTTTTCAGGTTGGCCTGGTTCACTGAGTTCTCCGAGTCGGGATAGGTCAGGCGCAAAATAAAATTTCCCTCTTCCTGGCGTTCAGCGGCATGACCAAAGCAAGTTCATTTACTGCTGAACCGTGCCTGGGGGCCTTTACATTGGATTGATGGGTAGCCATAGCTCTGGTTGAGCTTAACTGGCTAGCCACAATATGCCCAGAGCAGCCAGGCGATGAGGGAATAAACGTTTTAGCATTTTATAAGCAGTTAATTGGTTAGGAGTCGATTCAAATGGGCTGAAATTGACCGTCAGCCTGCGCGTGTCAACGATCGGTGTAGCGGGTATTCCTTAAGCCGGGATCAGGCCGTTCGGGTCAATCACATATTTTTTGGCCGCTCCTTTATCAAAATCCCGGTAGCCGTCAGGGGCCTTGTCTAAACTGATTACGGCTACATTCACGGCTTTGGCAATCTGGATTTTATCGTACAGGATGGCATTCATTAACTGACGATGGTATTTCATGACCGGACATTGACCCGTATAGAACGAGTGCGACTTTGCCCAGCCTAACCCAATACGAACCGTTAGATTTCCTTCCCTGGCCGCTGCGGTCGAAGCACCGGGATCACCGGTCACGTATAGGCCAGGAATACCAATGGCTCCACCCGCACGCGTGATGCTCATTGCCGCATTCAACACAGTAGCCGGGAGTTCGATGCCCGCTTCAGAGCCATGTCCTCTAGCCTCAAAACCAACACAGTCAACCGCAGAATCGACTTCGGGTACCCCAATAATCTGGGCAATCTGATCGGCGAGTGGTGTTTCCAGCCGCAGATCAACCGTTTCACAGCCAAAGCTTCTGGCCTGCTCCAGCCGTTCGGGAATCATATCGCCTACAATGACAACGGCAGCCCCCAGTAAATGGCAGGAAGCCGCACTGGCTAGACCCACGGGTCCGGCACCGGCTATATAAACGATTGAGCCGGGACCTACCCCTGCCATAACCGCACCATGATAACCCGTCGGAAAAATATCGGAAAGCAATGTCAGGTCCCGGATTTTAGACATTGCCTGCTCCTTATCGGGGAACTTTAGCAGATTGAAATCTGCATAGGGAACCATTACATACTCGGCCTGCCCACCAACCCAGCCCCCCATATCGACGTAACCATAGGCGGCTCCGGGCCGGGCCGGATTCACATTGAGGCAGATGCCCGTTTGACCAGCCTTACAATTACGGCATCGTCCGCAGGCAATATTGAACGGGACGGATACTAGGTCACCGACTTTAATAAACTCCACATCGCGCCCGGCTTCAATAACCAGCCCCGTAATTTCGTGACCCAGTACCAGGCCTTCAGGTGCTGTTGTCCGTCCTCTGACCATGTGCTGATCACTCCCGCAGATATTCGTGGAAACGACCTGGAGGATAACCCCGTGGTGGCATTTCCGGTCGCCAAGAACGAGTTCTGGATAGCCAATAGAACGGACTTCAACCTGTCCAGGTTTAATGTAGGTAACTCCATGATTCTGGCACATTGGCGTAAGGCTTAGAGATATTTACTTGTATTTATTAGTCTATCAGGCTTTACCAAACGGACATCTTTCCCGGCATTCAGCTGAATCAACAAGTCAGCAAATACATCCTGACGAGCGTAAAATCTGACTACCTCAGATTGCCTTCAGGCTTACATAGTTGTTAAAACCCGACAGGTTACTGCCTCACAGTAATGCCGGTGACTACCTTATCTTGTTGCATCAGGTAGTCTGTCTTTGCAGTAGCAGCTCGATTTCTTCCAGCGTTTTTCCTTTCGTTTCAGGAACCCTGATCCATACAAACAGCATATAAATGAAGCAGAGGCCAGCATGAACAGCGAACGTAACTGAGGGACCCAACTGTGTATTCATTACCGGAAACAGGGACGTGGTAAAAAAATTAGCGACCCATAAAGCCAGGGTAGATACGGCCAACGCCTTTGCACGAATTCGATTCGGAAATATCTCGGATAATGCCACCCAGGTAACAGGCCCTAATGTAGCCGAGTAAACTGCAATGAACGCCAGAACAAAAAACAGTACCCATCCACCAGACAAATGCCAGTAAAAAGCAAATGCTAAAGCTAAAGCATCAATACCGAGGAGGGCCGAACCATAAAGCAGTAGTTTTTTGCGGCCAACCCGGTCAATGGTACGAATCGCAATGAAGGTAAAAACGAACGTAATGAGGCCAATGATAATTGATTGCATGAAGGCCGTATCCTGCGCAATACCGGCTTGCTGGAATAAGACGGGGGCATAAGAGAATAATGAATTCTGGCCGACTGCCTGCGAAAACACCGCAATCACAATACCCAGCACAAGAACATGAACTATATCTTTTCGAAACAGATCACGTACCCGATTTGGGTGGTGCTGCAAAAAGCTTTGTTCAATTTGCTCAATCTCAAGATCAGCGTGTTTGGCGCCGCCAATGCGCGTTAAAAGTGCATATGCCTCGCTCCGACGCTGCTTGCCAACCAGCCAGCGCGGACTTTCAGGTACCCAGAAGAGTCCCACAAAAAATAATAGTGCGGGAACTGCCTGCGATGAAAACATCCAGCGCCAGTTGTTTTCACCCGTTTTGAGCAGTAGGTAATTAGAGAGGTAAGCCAGCAAAATCCCAATCACAATGGAGAGCTGGTAAAACGACACTATTTTTCCCCGAACCGGAGCGGGTGACACTTCAGCCACATACATAGGGCAAACCAGCGCAGCAATTCCCACCGCAACTCCGCTCATCATGCGAAAGGCCACGAAGGTATAAAATGTATTGGCCCAGCCTGTTCCAACACCCGTCAAAGCGAATAAGGCGGCACTGAACAGCAGTAATTTTTTTCGGCCCAGCCGGTCAGCGTAGCGTCCACCGACTAAGGCTCCCAATGCGGCTCCCAGATTGAGACAACCAACGGCCCAGCCCGTCTGAAACTCATTTAAGCTAAAATGACGGCTAAAAAACGATACCGTTCCAGAAATAATGACCAAATCGAACCCAAACAAAACGCCACCTAAAGCAGCGATGCTTATGAATAAAGAAATGTACCGTTGGTCAAATGTCTGATACTTAGGATAAGGGCCAGATTCTGTCTGAATAATAACCGCCATACGCTAAACAATAGGTAAGGCATCCCAACAGCGGCCTGCCATCGGAATTGCACAAAGGTGAGTTTATTTCAATGCCACATCCGCGTCTTTTGTCAGGAAATCAGCTCGGTCTTCGGCAAGCCCCGACGCATCCGAAGTCAGCAAGGCTTCGTCCGGTACAACGTCTAAGGGCGTAATACTGGCCGAAGAGGATGACGATTCGTTATACCCAATATTGGAAGCCCGATTGTAGCAGGAAATCAGCGACCAGCGCGCTTTGTCCGATAAATTGGCTTCTGATCGGTGGAGAATATTACTGTGAAAAAATAGTATGTCACCCGCCTTCAACTCGACATAAACCAATTCCATGGTTTTTAACGCCAGTTCTACATAACGCTGTGCCGCACCGTTCTGCTCACCCGCAAAGCCATGCTCCACCCGCCCCATTTTATGCGACCCTTTAATGACCTGCAGGCAGCCATTCTCCCGGTTTGCGTCGGTAATAGCCACCATGACCGACATCAGCTGGTCGGGCATTAGAAATTCATTTTTGTACCAATAACCATAGTCCTGATGCCATTCCCAGGCACCACCTACCCGTGGCTCTTTCTGCATTAACTTGGAATGGAAATGGCAAACCGGTGAACCAGCCCCGTCTAGCAGCTTATCGACGGCACCGACCAGGGTTTCACCACGGGTCAGCAGTCCATAGATGTCATCGCCCGGTTTGTACCATAACGACAGCTTACTATGCTTCCCGCTACTGTCGTTAATGTTAAAGGCATGTTTTCTGATAGATGCATCGTCAATAGCTACCTGATACAGTTTAGTTACTTCGGATGGGTCAAAAAAATCGCGTACGATCAAATAGCCATCCCGCTCATATTGGTCAATCTGGTCAGGTGTTAAGGGTTGTTTAGCCATGATACAAAAAAGAGTTAATGAAAGGGTAAACGAAAAGTTAGTAACGAATCTGCGACGACAGAGCTAGTAAATCGCTCTGACATCAGGCAGTAGAACAGATGGATGGTCGATAACTTAGTATGGATAATTTTATCATTCACACCCCACCTGCCGTCTGGATGACATGCTGTGAATAGCAAACTGGACTTTTCTCTGGCAAATCAGGTCTTGTGTTAAGCAGAATTTCTTTACTACTTAATTATCTGCTATACAGCCAATTAAGTAGTATCTAGGTAACTGACAATAAAGGGATATTATTGCTTAACTGTTACAGTGGTTTCTCTTTTGCATTATGCCAGTACAAAATTCAGCTATTAGAAGATAGGCCAAATGAACAATATTATTAATTTTATAGATTATTTTACTTACAGAAAAATTTATTAACAATGGCTAAAATGCCTAACTTAAGTCAGAAAAGCAGAGGATTTGAAGGGGAGCTTATCATTGAGCCTCCCAAAACGGCTATTGCCCAAAGCCAGCGGCAGCCTCTCATCCACACATGCTTTATTGCCCGGATGGGTTACTACCCGAAAGCATTACATCACTACTTCAATCGGACAAAGGGCATTACACACGTTATTCTGTTGTTTTGTGCTGACGGACGGGGTTGGATACAGTACGAGGATAAAAAAGTATCCCTCGAAGCGGGTGAAGTTCATGTCATTCCGGCAGGCACACCACACTCTTATGGAGCCGATGTAAATAACCCCTGGACGATCTACTGGTTTCATTTCTCGGGAAGCCATTGTCATGAAAGCATCTGGGCCATTTTAGGGGATAGAGACAAGATTAAGGTAAGTTTCTCTGATGAGCGAAATGCAATATTCAGGCAAATAGCGGCCACTTTTCTGAAAGGATACAGCGCGGCTAATTTATTATTTGCCAACCTGATGCTACGTCAGTATATAGCGACGTTCGTTTTTCCTGAACAGTTTAGCCCTGATTCCAGCGCAAAGATCCCAATCAGCCCCACCGAGAAGTCTATTTTATTTATGCAGCAAAACCTCTCTAAGCCATTAACCCTAAAGAGCATAGCCGAATCGGTTAATCTATCCGTCTCGTTTCTTTCCGGTAAGTTCAAACAGCAAACGGGCTATGCACCAATTGAGTATTTCAATTATTTGCGGGTGCAGAAAGCCTGCCAGTTGCTCCACTTTAGTGAATTACGGATCAGCGAGGTTGCTTCTCAAATTGGCATGGATGATCCCTTATACTTTTCGAGATTATTTAAAAAGCAGATGGGGCTTTCTCCCCTTCAGTATCGCCGAAACGAGATTAGTGCATTCCCGGCTCAACCTAAACCCTGATGAATATGGTCTTTTAGGTCGATAAAATGGCTTATTTCTGCAACTTAGAATCTCCCATGCAACAAAAAATGATCCGTTCGGGCGTATAACGATGAGTAATAGCTAAAGTCGTTATTGTTGGTATCGACCCGTTTGTCGAGACGAAGTACCGAGCTGGCTGGCGGTACGGCTAATAGCTGAGTCAGGTTTTCGGTGGCCGTGGTAGCCAGCAATTTCTGTTCACCGCCCTGAACAATTAGGTTATAGACCGTTCGTAGTAGTTCAAATAAAGACCGATTCTCAAAGTTTAAATCCGACAAACCGGGCAGGTGCTGGCAACCACAGGTCAGGCAGCGGCTGGTGCGACCATTACCTTGTTTAGGAGAGCATAAAAAAGCCTGGGGTGAACCGACGATTTTCGAACTTTAGGGTAAGCCTGTCGTCACCCCATGAAAAAGACAAAACGGCCGGCACCTGAACCTGTTCCGGCTAAACCCTACGAGTGCCTCTATCACCTTAAAATCCATCTACTCGACATCAGCCCGCAGGTGTATCGCCGGTTTGTCGTCAAAGGAAATACGACGGTGGTTCAACTGTACCATATTGTCCAGTTAGTCATGGGTTGGGACAACTGGCACTTGCATTACTTTCAGATTTTCGGGCGTCAGTACGGCATCGATTATACCGGTGGCGATCAGTTTCTGGGTATTCCCCAGATTACGCGTCTGGGCAATTTCGGTCTACGAACCAATGACACGTTTCATTACCTGTATGATTATTACGACCGTTGGGCTCATCAAGGGGTTCTTTGGCTAAACGGGCGGATTTATACGGTAAGCGACGGGTTTTATAGTTCAAAAACGACTACTTATTGACGATCAGTGCCTTATCAAAAAGGGTACATGAAAAACTACCGTAAAAACAGCCATTCTGACTAATCTAGGAGAGTATCATAACCTATCAATAAGGAACTCCTACTTGATAGAAATAGCTTAAAAAAGCTGACAATCAGCTTTTACCTAGATTTGTAGTTACTTACCGTATAAATCCACCCGTTTAGCCAAAGAACCCCATCAACTGCGGATCGAAGTCATAACCCCTGATGGTGGTCTATATCGGCATCCTCGTTGCTTAGAAGGAAAACGAGCTTGTCCACCCGAGGAAACAGGAGGGCCAACCGTATATAGTCAACAGCTTGACGCGCAACGCGATTGGGTTTATGGCTGGTTGGACACCCTGGTGGAACGATTACAGGCGGGCGAGAACCCTTTGGAGGACAATGTGCCGGCCTGGTACTTTACCCATCAGCCGGAGCGATTCGATTTAAAAGCCATCAATGGGTTCATTTGCCGTTTCGTACAAAATCCGTCACTTGACTGATTTGATCGACTCAACGGCTTTTAATCGACTGTGGTTCAAAAAGTCTTACCTTTCTGAACCACAGTTAATTAGCGATTTAAATACTCAGAAGAGCTAAAAAAATAGGGCCAAAAAGTAGGTCCACTAACCATTCTAGTTTTTATTTTATGAACCCGACTTCCTGGATCAACTCAATTGATAATCAACTCATTGCAAACTTGGTGCCGCCCAAGTGACGGTTTTTGTACGAAACGGCAAACGCACCCACACTCGGCACGCTTTACAATGATGCACTCTTCGCCGATCTGTTTCCCCAACGCGGACAGCCAGCACAATCTCCCTGGCAGTTAGCCCTGGTGACGCTGATGCAATTTGCCGAGAACCTCTCGGACCGTCAAGCCGCCGATGCGGTTCGGAGCCGGATTGACTGGAAGTACATGTTGGGTTTAGAGTTAACCGACGCAGGTTTTGACTTCAGTATCTTGTCCGAATTCCGCCAGCGATTGGTAGTTGGCCATGCGGAAGAACGCTTGTTGAACCACCTTCTAGTGTGTTGCCAGGAACATAAATGGCTGAGAGCAGCCACCAAACAGCGAACCGACTCGACTCACATTTTGGCTCGCATTCGGGCGACCAATCGATTAGAGTGTGTTATTGAGACCATGCGGTTTGCCCTCAATAGCCTGTCCGGGCTCGCACCCGAGTGGTTAGCTAGGCATCTGCAACCTGAGTGGGCCATCCGATACGGCCCTCGGGCCGATGACTACCGCCTACCGGATACAAAAGCAAAACGACTAGCCTACGCTCAGCAAGTCGGTCAAGATGGGTTGTGGCTTATGGAGCGAATCGAGATGGATCAACAGGCGGCTTACTTTTGGCAGCTACCGGCGGTTGACATCTTGCGTCGAGTGTGGATTCAGCAGTTTCGTGTGGTGGAAGGGCAACTCGTCTGGCGAGTCGAAAATCAAGGAGAATTACCGCCTTCATCTCAGATTATCAGCTCACCTTATGATCTAGAAGCCCGGTTTAGCCGGAAACGCGATACGACGTGGGTGGGCTACAAAGTCCACTTAAGTGAAACCTGCGAAGAGGATCAACCGCATCTGATTACTCAGGTAGCTACTACCGTCAGTACCGAAGGGGATTCAGACACGTTACCTCAAATTCATCAGGGCTTGGCGAATAAGTCTTTACTGCCGTCTCAACACCTGGTGGATACCGCTTATATGAGCGCGGATCTGCTGGTACAGAGCCAGGACGCTTATCAGGTAGATTTAGTGGGCCCCGCTCGGAAGGACCAGAAATGGCAGGCAATGGCGGGCGAGGGGTATGCGGCTGCGGACTTCCAAATCGATTGGGCCAACAAACAGGCCACCTGTCCTCAAGGGCACACCAACCAAGCCTGGATCTCGACCTCTGAGAAAGGCCAGCCCCGTGTGCAGATTAAGTTTTCTCAAAAAACCTGTAGACCCTGTCCGGTTCGCAGTAAATGTACCCAAACCAAACGACGCTTTATTTACTTGCGGGCGGATGAACACTACCAAGCTTTGCAAGTTGCCCGAAAACGGGACTGTCAAGCGAGTTGGCCCCTGCTTTACAATCACCGAGCAGGCATCGAAGGCACGCTTTCGCAAGGTGTGCGCAGCTTTGGTATGCGTCGTTCCCGCTACATCGGTCTAGCCAAAACGCATCTACAAAATGTCTTTATTGCTACGGCGATGAACTTGTGGCGCATTGTCAACTGGCTCAATGAAGTGCTCTTAGCCAAGACGCGTCAGGCAGCCTTTGTGCGATTAATACCTCAAATAACGGCCTAAACTGAATTCGCCAACAGTATCCGTTAGGAAGAAATACCCCCTATACGGAACAGCCAATTTCTTGGCCAACACGGGCTGGTCGATCTGGCTAGTGGGGATAGGTGTAGGACTGCTGTACCACCGTCCTGTATCCCAAGTCATCAACCAGCAAGAAACGACCAAAATCATTGTGTAGCTCTTATAAATCGTACGGCTCAAACGTACTATAGAAATCGGTGCGTATAAGAATATAACCACTGCGGTGGGCCGCTCGTTTCGACAACACAGTTCCCCGGTAGGACTAACACCTGATGAAGTCGGAAAGGGTAGTAAAAAAAGAACAAATGAACATTCTGTCATAAATCCTTGAGTGGTACAGTATTTGGGGGAGGTCAATCTATTTTACATTCTTACCTCTTTGAAAGTAATTGTTTTTTAAAATTAGAAGGAGTCACCTTTTTAACACGATGAAACTGCCGGTTAAAATTAGATATTTCTCTATAGCCACATTCAAGACTTACCTGAGCGATATTTAAATTGTCTTCATATAATAGCTTGCAGGCGTGGCCGATACGTACTTCATTAAGGAAAGAATTAAACGTTTTTTTTGTTCTTACTTTAAAGTAGTGACAAAAATTGGACGAACTCATATTCAGTAAATCTGCAATTTCTTTGAGAGTTATTGTTTCTTTATAGTTATCTAAAACGTATTCATAAACTTTATTAATTTTTTTTGTGTCCTCTAAGTTTAAGATGCTGAGTTCTGAAGTAGAAAGCTCCTGAGTCTCCCTCGAGTTCGCTATAATATTTAATATGGTTAATAAGTGTATAACCCTTTCCAGACCATTCAGCATTAATAGCCCTTTGATTTTTTCAGTAATAAGTACTTTTGTTTCCCCTTTAATATCGAGCCCCTTTTTTGACCGTTCGAATAGCTGTCGAATGGGAATCATTTCAGGAATACTTAGAAAACGATCTCCTAAAAAAAATCGCGAGAAATGAATGACGGTAGATGTCGCTTCCTGTTGAGCACAAGTGTTCGTAAAGTAATTCGTATCATTTCGATATAGATGGGGTAGCCTTGGCCCCAGCAGAGCCAGGTCGCCGTCTTCAAAGGTGGAAATATGGGTTCCAATAAACCGTTTGCCTTTACTTTTGGTAATCAATACCAATTCAAACTCTTCATGAAAGTGCCAGGTGGTATCAAAATAAGGCAGCTTTATTTCCTTTACCGTGAAAGAATTTTCATCAGAAGAAAGAGTTTTGTAGATAATCGGCTTCATAATTGTGAAAGAATTTATCGTTTGTCATTGGTTAGCTTGACTACAGCTTTATGAGGAGCTGAAGTGTTCTTACCCCCTTTTATGAGCCAGTTTTAACTGGAGTTTAAGCCGCCTGTGACCTCCTCCCAATTATTGGACCACTCAAAGATTGAGGATCGGACGTTCATTTGTTCTTTTTTCACTGCCCTTTCCGACCTCATCAGGCGTCAGCCCGCCGAGTGAACTGTGTGGCCGAAACGAGCGGCCCACCGCAGTGGTTGTATTCTCGTCGCCAATGCTCGATTTTTCCTCGAGCATCTTCCAAAGATAAGAACCAATGGGCGTTCAAACACTCGTCCGCTACGGCGACCCGGCCGGAAACTTCCATTAAATGATTCAATAAAAGCGTTATCAGTCGGTTTCCCGAGCCGGGAAAAATCTAACGTCACATCATTATCGTAAGCCCATAAATCCATTACTTTTGAGATAAATTCACTCCCATTGTCCACTTGGATACGCTTAGGGGCCGTTCCATATCGAGCGCGCAGACGTTCCATTACGCCAACTACGTCTTCACCCTTTAATGACTGACCAACGAAAATTTCTACACACTGACGACTATAATTATCGACTATAGTTAAAGCCCGTATTTTCCGCCCATCGAAGAGCTGATCCGCTACGAAGTCCATACCGCTACGGCGGACCGTTCCAGCACTGGTGAATACTGGAGAGTACAGGCCGATCTAGCCTGTGAGCCGCTGATCGCTTACGTCGAGGGCGCTTACTACGCAAATTAAGGCCTTTAAGACGATACAAGCGGTATACGCGCTTATGATTGTCGCGCCAGCCCTCTCGTCTTAATAAAGTAAAAATACGCTGACAGCCATAGCGAACACGTGTTTCAGCTATCTCCCGGATACGTTTTCTCAGCACAGAATCATCTCGACGATGCGCTTTATAGAACCAAGTCGAGCGTCGAAGCAGCAGCACCGCACAGGCTCGGCGCTGCGAGATCCGATAGTCATTCATTAGGCTTTGGGCCAATCCTCGCTTTTGGATCGGTCTTAAAGCTTTTTTTTGATGACCTCCTGAAGCATCTGATTGTCCAGGCTCAGATCGGCGACCAACTGCTTTAGTTGCTGGTTCTCTTCCTCCAACTGACGAAGCCGTCGAAGTTCGGGAACGCCTAGGCCTCCGTATTTCTTTTTCCAGTTGTAGAAGGTGGCTTCACTGATGCCCATCTTGCGGCAAACCTCAGCGACGACCGTACCAGTGTCAGCTTGGCGAAGCGCAAAAACGATTTGCGCTTCGGTGAATTTGGTCTTTTTCATAAGCGATTGTTTGATTGTTTAAGGTATCAAAAATCGCCCGAACTCTCTACTTTAGCCTAGTCCAGTTTACTGGGAGGAGGTCAGAAGGACTGGCCGGTCGAGCAAAGTATGACCGGGCTGACGATGCAGTCGTAAAGGGAATTGTCACTTCGGCGATCCGATGGGACAATGCAGTTACCGAGGGCTTTTTCAAGACCCTCTAAAGCAAGTTGGTCAACCATACTCATTTTGAGACGCGGGCATCGGCACGATTAGCTACCTATGAGTATATCGAGGGTTGGTATAATCGCCAATGTAAACATTTGGCATTGGGTTACCGCACGCTCACTCAACAGGAGCCTTATTTTTACGTTTCTTCAATGGCCGCCTAAAAAATCTCCACTATACTGTTGCAAGTCCATGCTTTGACTACCTCACTGCGGTGAATAGACGCCCCATCCCAGATTACCAATAAGTCGCGCTTGCGATACTGACCACAAAGCTTGTTCAAAAACTACACTATTTATTTACTGCTAAAAGGCTGATCCTGCCCCGCCAGACACAGCCCGCCGTTGGGAGCAATCGCTGCGACCAGACGGCTCCGGCCGCCCGGTCAGATAAACCCGCCTGGCTTATTCAACAAACACTGGCGTTTAACCGTAAGGGACCAGGTGTGAGCTAGTGGTGGTAATAGATAGAAAGCAGCCTCATCGACATAGAGAATGACCGCCCCGGCGGCTTCTCAGCTTGAACTTTTTTTAAATTCAGGTAGCCGCTCCTGCCAGCATTGAGCATCCTACTGACGAGCTTTCTTCTGGGAATTTTGCCGACTCCACCCTACTTTTTTGAGCAAACTTCCAACTAGAGAGGGGTCATAGCTCACGCCAAAATACGTTTTGATGAACCTCGTTGACCCGCGGCCTGGTCCAGACAGCGCCCTGAAATCCATGGTGCTCTAGTCCTTTATTAAGTTGGTAAACCAAGTCCACAAGTTGTTGGCTCGATAGCCGAGTAAGTGCGCCTGTTCGTTTACCTTCCTGCAAAGCTATAGCACCTCGTAGACTATATTTGGTTAGGGTCCAACTCACCCAGCCTTAGGTCAAGCTGAATGCCTGAGCAATGGTGTTCTGTTTCTAACCCACTTGTTTGAGTTCTACACAGAGTTGCCGTAAGGCCTCGTAATCACTTTGCTTGTAGCAAAGTCATAAAGACAACAAGGTACAAACATTACAGAATAAATCAGGAATCAATAAATGATACACAATTCGATTCTCTTGGCAAGTATCTCCATTTTTCCTTCAATTTAGTCCCAATAATCAGTAATTATTAGGTAGACCTTGTGTCTGCAAACGACGAATTTTGTACTATATCAACAATAAAATGAATTGGTCGTGTCTTAACTGTGGACATTAAGCTTGAAAAACAGATGATTTCTCAACAACCCAATCACTGTATCAGGCCATACAATCAAGACGAAAAGTCCAAAGTTACGTCTGTTACGTCACGACTAAATGATTCATTAATTGGGCCGATTTTCGGTTTATAACCAGGCTTCCAACGCATTATTTCATTGACTGTCAAAAAAAGGCTTACGCTATTTTATGGGAATTATGTCAACTAGACCTCTTCAAAGAGCAGTTAGTTCGTATCGATGGCGAATAGTTGCCCTTTTATTTTTGGCGACAACCATTAATTATGTTGACAGAAATACATTGAGCTTTATCATGGCTAGTGATGCGTTTCGGCGGGAGTTATTAGAGCTACCTGCGCAGCACACCCTGACAAGTATTGACCATAAAGCGTTCCTTATTCAATATGGAAAAGTAGATGCCATTTTTAAATTATCCTACGCGTTTGGTTTTCTATTGATGGGTTGGTTTATTGATAAAATTGGTGTTCGCTTAGGCTATGCGGCAGCTATCTTTCTGTGGGTGATTTCGGCTATGATGCATAGCACCATTACGTCTTTCACAGGACTTTCCATTGTGCGTTTTACGCTCGGCTTTGGCGAAGCCGGTAATTATCCTTCTGCCATTAAAACAGTCGCCGAATGGTTTCCGGTTAACCAGCAAAGTAAAGCGGTAGGTATATTTAACAGTGGGGCGAATCTGGGCATTATTATTACGGCGGCCATAGTGCCCATGCTTTTGCAGACATTCGGTTGGCGTCAGGCTTTCTTAGTGACTAGTTCACTGGGTTTGCTTCTGTTTGTTTGCTGGCTGGTTGTCTACCGTAACCCCCCCGCTCATTTAGTAACAACGTCTGTTAATTCCACAATAAATTCCAATATTGTAGTTAAACCAGACATAGAACGGGTCAACTGGTTTAAACTGTTAAACTATAGGCAAACCTGGGCATTTGCGCTGGGTAAATTATGTACCGATTTGGTTTGGTTTTTTTACTTAGGCTTTCTTCCCGATTTCTTTTATAAATCGGGGAATTTCAACCTAGACCTAAAAAGTTTATCGTTGCCTTTCATCTTTATATTTTTAATGTCCGACGCTGGCAGTATTTTTTTTGGGTGGCTTTCAGCTAAGTTGATGAGTATGGGCTGGAGCCAGAATAAGGCCCGTAAATTTACTTTACTACTATGTTCATGTTGTCCAGTGCCCGTCGTTTTTGCCAGCCTCACTACGGATTTATCGGTGGCCGTATTGCTAATAGCACTTGCGGCAGCCGGTCATCAGGGGTGGAGTACAAATTTATTTTCAATCGTACTTGATCTGTTTCCGCAAAAGGCTGTTGCGTCAGTCAGTGGAATAGGCGGTATGTTTGGTGCTATAGGCGGGGTGCTATTTTCCTACAATGCTGGCAACATAGTGGCCAACTTCGGGTATGTATATCTTTTTCTTGTCCCATGTTTTGCTTATCTATTTGCCTTGATGCTCATCCAGTTACTCTCCCGGAATCTAATCCCTGTTCGACTCTAACTTTCTCTTCTAAACTAGTAAAGTCATGAGAATCAACGATATAAAAACCTTTATTGTTCACGCTGAATTACGTAATTGGGTGTTTGTTAAAGTGGAAACCAATGAAGGCATTAATGGCTGGGGAGAGGCAACACTGGAGTGGAAAACACGAGCTGTAGTCGGCATGATTGACGATCTAAAACCTTTGCTGTTGGGCAAAGATCCCCGTAACATCACTCAAATCGCCGAGATTCTTTCTAAACATAGCTTCTGGAAACTTGGCTTGATTGGGAAAACGGCTATGAGCGGCATTGACATGGCCCTTTGGGATATTCTTGGCAAGAGCCTTCAGGTACCCATCTGGCGGTTATTGGGGGGTCAGGTGAGGAATAAGATCAAGATGTACACACATCTGGGTATGGGTCAATCTGATTCCGTGTACGAATCAATGGCCGTTCAGCCGGTAATTGAAAAAGGACTTGAAGTAATCGAGAAAGGCTACAAGGCCTTAAAGGTTGTCTTTATCCCCTATATAAATTTCACCGCTTCAATTAATGAGATTCGCAACGTTGATGCTATGATGTGCGGTCTGCGTGAAGCGGTTGGCGATGAAATAGACATTATGGTTGATTTTCACGGTCGGCCAGGCTCAGCAAGTTCGGCCATTCAATTCATTCGGGCTGTCGAACCCTACAACCCTCTATTCGTTGAAGAGGCTATTCAGCCGGGTGATGCACTGGCGATGAGAGCCATCAAGGATAAAGTTCAGTGTCCGCTGGCGGCTGGCGAGCGACTAGTTTCTCTAGCTGAATTCGAGCCGTATTTTGCGAATCGGGCACTGGATATTGCGCAGCCTGATCTCTGCCATTGCGGAGGGTTTACCGAAGCCATGCACATTGCGGCCAGTGCGGCCGTAGCGGGTGCTGGCGTAGCTCCTCATAACCCGCTTGGGCCGATTGCCGGTATGGCAGCCCTACATTTTGATACTGTCATTCCCAACTTTGTGATTCAGGAGCAAATGGATGCTGTACCCTGGTTCTACGACGTAGTAAGTGGCCATCCTACCGTGCAGGATGGCTATTGTTCCCTACCCGAAGGGCCAGGTCTTGGCATTGAGATAAACGAGCAACTTTTGGCTAAGTACCCCTACCAACAGGAGCCGTTAAACGTGATCCAAGCCGCTGTTGTCAGAGATGGCACAGTTGTGCATTGGTAGTCAGTTACGCTACGTTTATGCGTAAAGCTTTTCCGTAGACTGATGTTAAGCAGCCCTAGCTAATAGGGGAGATTGACTCTCGAGACTGTCTTGCTCACGCAATGCCGATTAGGTCGTATACAGCGTAAGAAAACTATTCAAAGCAAAATGATCTGCAGACGCGGCAGAATCCTGGGGTAGTTAACACATTTGGGACGGTACGGTGTCGGGTAATAACGTAATTGACTCAGGAGTACGCACCCGCGATGGTAGCCTCCGTACCGGTATTGTTCTGGAAAAAGGTTTTAAAGATCTGCAAGTAACTAGTAACGCGGTATTCAACTGGGGCGATCAGATACCGATGGCCTCGGCATTATCGAAGATAACTCGGGCGAGAACAATATAATCGGTCAGAATAATATCGACTATTTCACGCAGATGGGTGTACAATCGAAGGGATCAGGAACCGTAGCCACTGCAAACAAAGCTGCTTAAGAGCGGGCCTACCAGGGAATGGGCAAGATAGGCTACCCGGACTTTGATACGAAGAAGATCGACCCGTTTTTAAGTAAATAAACGATGTAGCCTAAATTTTTCTTTTTTGTCATTTCAACTTAACCCTTTTAAATCCTTTTATTATGAAATCAATACTACGAAGGTCATTTTATGCCTCGCTAAGACTACTCGTTCTGGGGGCACTGTTGAGCAAGACTATACTTGTTCAGGCCCAGGACCGGCGCGTGACGGGCCGGGTATTATCCGGCAAAGACCAGCAACCGATTCCAGGTGTGAATATTTTGATCAAGAATAGCCAGACCGGAACAACGACCGATGCCAACGGGAATTTTGCACTGAACGTGTGGGATAACGCAACCTTAGTGGTCAGTGCCATTGGTTTTCAGGGACAGGAAATAGCTGTCGGAAATCAGTCGCAGGTGAACGTAACGCTCAAGGAAGGTGATCAGAACCTGAACGAAGTGGTCGTGACGGCCCTCGGTATTAAGAAAGAAGCCAAAACCCTGGGGTACGCTACGGCTACGCTGGGTGCTGAGCAGATTAGCGTGAACCGACAGCCCAATTTCATGAACGCGCTGCAAGGCAAAATGGCAGGTGTACAGATTTCTAGTCTGGGCACGGGACCTGCCGGAACGAGCAAAATCCGCATCCGGGGTCAGTCGTCGTTTTCGGGGCAAAACAGCCCGCTCATCGTTATCAACGGTGTGCCAATTGACAATACCAATTTCAGCCTGAGTACGGGCAATACCGGTTCGGATGCATCGGTCGCCAACCGCGACTTCAATAACTCCGACGGGGGCGACGGTCTGAGCAGTATTAACCCCGACGATATTGAGCAAATGACCGTGCTGAAAGGAGCAACGGCAGCTGCACTTTATGGCTCACGAGCCAAAGACGGGGTTATCATGGTCACAACCAAAACCAAAGGCACTTCGCAGGGAATCGGCGTGCAGTATAACACCAACCTTACGATTGAGCAACCGCTCGACTTTACCGATTTTCAGTACGAATACGGGCAGGGCGAAGGGGGCGTTCGGCCTACTGCTGCCAATCCAACGTCGGGCGTGTGGAGTTGGGGCGAAAAATTTGCGGGTCAATCTCAGGTACTATTTGGGGGCATAACGGTTCCCTACCAACCTGTTCGGAACCGTATCAACACCTTCTACAGGCAGGGTATGAACTGGACCAATACCGTTCAACTGTCGTCGGCGGGCGAAAAAGGCGGGTTCAATTTATCGCTCTCTAATCTGGATTCAAAAGGGATTACACCCAACAATACGTACACCCGGAGGACCATTAACCTCGGCTTTAACTACAACCTGACCAGCAAATTGAATGTAACGGGTACGATCAATTACTCGAATGAAATCAACAAGAACCCACCGCAGTTGGCTCAACAGGATTTTAGTACGCCTACTGTCGTTTATACGATGGCCAACTCCATGCCCTTCGACGTGATGGAGGCCAATAAGTACGATGCCAATGGGGATGAATTTGTTTGGTCGCGTTTCCGAAACCGGACCAATCCGTACTTCACGATGGCTCAGAAGTTCGAGAATATTGATCGCGATCGTATTTTTGGCAACATTGCGATAAAATATAACTTCACCGACTGGCTCTATGTACAGGGGCGCCTTGGGCAGGACTACTGGTCGCGGAATCAGGTTTACAACTTCCCTACGGGTGCGGCTTCACTGCCGGCAGCACCGGCTGGCTTTGTCAATGGCCGGATGGTAAGCGAATCCCGGCAGTTCCGCGAGGTGAACGCCGATTTCCTGATCGGAGCCAACCGGACGTTTGGCAAAATTGGCGTTAATGTTACCGCTGGTGGTAATCAGCTCTACCGCCGGAGCGATGTTAACAGTATACTGGCTACTAATTTTGTGGTGCGTGATTTGTATAATCCCCAGAATGCCCAACTGAAAGACCCCACGTACAACCTCAACAAACGCACGGTAAACTCGCTATACGGACAACTCGAAGTTTCCTACAACGACTATCTGTTTATCAATGCTACCACCCGTAACGACTGGTTCTCGACATTGGCACCCGGTAGCCGGAGTGTACTTTATCCCTCGGTAACGGGTAGTTTTGTGTTCTCGCAGGTGTTCAATGCCCTGCCAGGCTGGCTCAGCTTCGGTAAACTCCGGGCAGCCTACGCCGAAGTGGGCAGCGACACGGACGTTGGGCCTTACTCAAATAGTTTGTTCTATGGCGTAAACGGCAACCTGTTTCAGGGGCAACCCCTGGGCTTCATCACTTCGAATACAGTACCAAACACCACTCTAAAGCCCATGCGCGTTGCAGAAACGGAAGTGGGTATAGAGTTAAAATTCCTTAACAACCGCTTAGGTATCGACCTGGCTTACTACAACAAAATCACCAGCGATCAGATTGTGGCAGCCCAGGTTTCGGATGCTTCCAGCTATATTAACACGCTCATTAACAGTGGGGAAAGCCGCAGCAGAGGTCTCGAACTATTGCTGACTGGCTCACCCGTGAAAAGCAACAATTTTTCATGGGACGTTAGCTTCAACGCGGCTTACAACCAAACCGAGTTGCTCCGGCTCTTAGACGACGATAACGGAATTGGCGACCGCGATTACAACAAAGACGGTCTGCCAGCCAGTATCGTGACGGGTAGTGGCGTTTTTGTCGGCGAACTCCGGCAAGTGGTGGGTCAACCCCTGGGGCTGTTGTACGGCTTTCCGTTGCTGCGGAACGCCCAGGGGCAGCTTGTCCATACGGCGGGTGGTTTGCCGCAACGCTCACCCACACAAGTGTCGTTTGGGTCAGCGTTGCCAAAATGGTTCGGGGGCCTAACCAACACGTTTAATTACCGGGGCGTAGGACTCTCGTTCCTGATCGATTATAAACTGGGCAACAAGATGATCTCAGGCACCAACCGCAACCTGATTCGGCACGGGCTACACCAGATGACGCTTGTTGGCCGGGGTAGCGCCGACAACTTGATGGTAGGCGAGGGTGTGGTTATTGGTTCTGACGGAAAGGCCGCTACCTCAACAGCACCCAACACCGCGAGAGTGTCGTACCAGACCTACTACGAAACGCTGGTAGCCGGTATTGCCGAACCAACGGTCTATGATGCCGGTTTCGTTAAACTGCGGCAGGTAACACTGGGCTTTGACTTTACGAAGTTGCTACCTAAAACCCTGTTCATTAAAGGACTGCGGATCAGTGCAGTTGCCAACAACGTAGCGATGCTGAAAAAATGGGTGCCCAATATCGACCCCGAACAATTCGGTTATTCATCGGATAACATCAGCGGTCTGGAAGCAACGGGTTTGCCCACCACGCGCAGCATTGGTTTTAACCTGAATGCACGATTCTAATCCGGTTTCTGGCTTACTTAAAATCTAAGATATACATGAAAAAATTACATTTAATCTGGACTCTTCTCCTCGCGCTGGTGCTGACCAGTGGTTGCGAAAACGGCTTCGACGAGTTGAATACCAACCCTAACTCGCCAACGGCCCTGAACCCCATCTTTACGTTCAATAACGCGCTGGTCAATACCACCTTCCCGGCGGAGGTACTGATTTTTGAATCGGCCATTGTGCAGCAGGTGTTCTCACCAAACGGCACCGTGTTGGCGGGAGCCAATTTCAACCAGAATAACTTTCCCCGCAACGCAGTTATGTGGCAACGGTATTACCGCGACGTGATTCGTTACTTAGTCGATATTATCAATCAGACCAAGAGTAACCCAGCCCGCTCGAATCTGTATAATATGGCACGGATCTGGAAGGTATATGCGTATATGGTTCTGACTGATACCTACGGCGATATTCCGTACACCGAGGCTGGCCTGGGCTTTATTGGCGGCACTACCTTCCCAAAATACGACACACAGCAAGCCATTTATACTGACCTTATCAAGGAACTGAACGAAGCATCGACCGCTCTCGACGCAACCAAAGCCCGCGAAACCGGGGAGGTGATGTATAATGGAGACGTAGTAAAATGGAAACGGCTGGGATACTCCCTGTTGGTGCGGGCGGGCATGCGGCTCTCGAAAGTAAACGCTACCCTGGCCGAGACGACGGTGAAGCAAGGTTTGGCGGGTGGGGTATTTCAGAACAATGCTGATAACGCCGTCATTAAAAATGATGCCGCTGCTTTCCAGAACCCCCAGGGCGCGACGCTGAATGCCACAGAAGCCAACAACTATTACCTGACCAAAAACTTCGTCGATTACCTGAAAACCAACAACGACCCCCGCCTGGCAGCTATCGCGGCCCGGTATGTGGGGGCCAAAAGTGGCTCAGAACAAACGGCAGCCAGGATAGACCGGGACCCGGCCAAGCAGATTGGAATGCCCCTCGGTTTCGACAACAACACCATTCCTGCCCGCGCCACCGCCGACGGACTGGCCAGTTTCTACGATTATTCGCAGGTTGACCGGACACGGATGGCCAAACTGGCCTCCCCAAATTATTTTGTAACGCATGCCCAAACGCAGCTTTTGCTAGCCGAAGCCGCCCAACGGGGTTGGGTAACGGGCAGTGCGGCTACCTACTACACCGCGGGTATTACGGCGCATATGGAGCAACTGGCTGATTTTGATGCGGGTTCGACCGTGCCGGCAGCGGCCATTACCACCTACCTGGCGGCTAATCCCTACGTAGCGACGACTGGTCTGGTGCAGATCAACACGCAGTATTGGGTCGCTTCGTTTATGAATTTCCCCGAATCTTGGGCCAATTTCCGGCGGAGCGACATACCTGCTCTGGCTCCCAACCCCTACGCAGCCAAAACGATTCAGGGAAATTTTATTTTGCGCCTGACCTATCCCGACTCGGAGAACTCAGTGAACCAGGCCAACCTGAAAACGGCCGTTGGAAAGCAAGGTGCCGATACGATGGATACGCCGGTCTGGTGGGATAAATAAGCGTAATCGAGAAACGACCCATTGATACAGGAACCAAGGCGTTGGGAGTTTCTGACTTCGATTTGGACAATAAAGCCAGGGTGAAAGGTCGCAAAATTGACATGGGCGCTTACGAATTCCAATAAAGTGATAGTTAACTTAAAATAAATATTGATTATCAAACCAGCATTAAATACAAGTTTGTCTGAACAAACTTTTCAAAACAATAAATTAATGAAAAAATCATTGCTATTTATTTTCGTGCAACTTGCCATACTGCCGAGTTTATTTGCGCAGCCGTTTGCTAAATGGACAAAAACGGAATTGAAATTAAACAACGGAGTAGTAGAAAGAACAATTAAACTTCCTGAAAAGAAGGGCAGTTTTACTACTACATCATATAAACCAGTTCAAGGTGATTTCAAATACCTTCTGGCCGAGAATACCGATTTTCAGTTTGAAATAAATAATAAAATTTATTCAGGTAAAGGAAACTGGGAGTTTAAAAGTGTAGAGAAACATTCCGATTCAAAATCAGGTGATGGAGCAACCGTAACGCTTGTAAGCGAAGACAAAAAAATAGAGGTTAGCGTGCAATTTTTGCTATACCCTAATTTGCCGGTTATTCGTAAAAATTTAGTGGTTAAAAACTTGATTGCTCAAGCTGTAAAATTAGAATCGGTAGATATTGAAAAATTTGAAGTGGTGTTTTTCTATGCCTCTACTTATAGCTGGGTTTGCCATGATTATGGCCGCAGACGCTCGGTGGGACCTTATGATGGCAATATGCAGGATGCCTTGCTCACCGTTCACAACAGCGATTGGCAACAGGGCATAGTGATTGGTAATGAGGCATCGGGAGTAATGAAACATACTTCTGTATTCTGGAACGATCTCAATATTTGTACAGGTCTTACTCACAAAGATGCCCGTTTCCCTTTTAGAAAATATATCGCAAAAGGAGAAAGCTTTACAACGCCACAGGTATTTACAATAGTTTACAACAATCTTAAAGACCCTGATGAAATGCTTAATACAGCTGTTCCTGATTTTGTTCGTAAGCACATGGGTATTCGCCTGTCGGAGCTGAAAGAAAAACCAACTTTTGTGTATAATACATGGCTTCCTTATAAACAAGATATCAATGAAAAACGGGTAATGGAACTGGCAAAGGCTGCTGCTGCTGCCGGTATGAAAGAGTTTATAGTTGATGAAGGCTGGCAGGATAAGTATGGCGACTTGGGTGTTGACAAGAAGAAATTTCCGAATGGTTTGAAGCCCGTGTTTGATTATATCAAATCATTGGGAATGAAACCCGGCTTATGGCTTAGTGTTGGTAGTGCCTCGCCGGATAGCAAAGTATATCAGAGCCATCCTGAATGGTTTGTAAAAAGTAAAGATGGAAAACCTTTTTCGATTGTTATTGATTGGGATAAGTCGGGCCAAGATAATAAATATACTGCTTGTTTAGGCACGGGTTGGTCTGATTATATCAAAAAAGTATGTACCCGATTAATTGAAGAACATGGTTTGGAATATTTTAAGCTTGATTTTTCAGTAGTTTCAAGCCCTTACCGACAGGACCCTGCCGAATCGGGATGCTATGCTACCGGGCATTCCGGCCACAAAGACCACTCCGAATCGCTGTTTACCAACTACGAGTTTATGTGGAAACTTTTTGATGAATTGCACAGAATTAAACCCGACCTCTTTATTGACTGTACGTATGAAACCATGGGAGGTGTACAATTAATTGACTATGCCATGCTAAAACATGCCGATGGAAATTGGTTGTCGAATTTCTACGGTTCGGATGAAAAAATTGACCTTCGAATCAGGAATATGGCATGGTGGCGTTCACCTGCTGTTCCAGCCACCGCATTGGTTATTGGCAACCCAGAAATGCAGAATGCTGGATGGGAAATGCACTTAAAATCTCTGGCGGGAGCATTACCCATTATGTTGGGAGACTCAAGAAAGCTATCGGAAGTCGATTTGAAAAAATATAGAGGCTATGCCGATTGGTTACAAAAAATGGCAAATAAGCATGATATTATGAGTTATCGGCAAGATTTGCCCGGTTTTGGTGAGCCGATGGAGGGCATGTGGGACGGCTTTCAACGCATCAATACCGAAACAAAATTAGGTGGTATAATCGGTGTATTTCGTCATGGAGCCACAGAATCAAAAAGGCTGGTTATCATTAATTATCTCGATACTAATAAAATGTACAGTATAAAAGAACTGGATGGAACAACTATAACTACCCAAAAAGGAGCTGAATTACAAGCAAAAGGATTTGAAGTTGTGATTGATAAATTATATGATGGAAAGCTTTTTGAAATCAGTAGCGAATCAAATTAGTAAATAGGAAATAGCACTTAGGTCGCACTTATGAATGGCTTAGTTGCATGGCTTTTGAGAGGCCAGTTTTGACCCAAAATCACCTCAAGAATCCCCTATTCAGAACCCTACAAGTAAACCATGTGCAATACTTTGAGTCCTTAAAAGTAGATCTGCGACTCGGCCTACCCGGCATTCTTATCGCTTAGGAGCCATGCAACAAAGCCCTAATGAATTGGAAGATATAAATTAGGTTGATGGATACCTTAGACAAATTCAAAACTGTGAACTCAATTAGTATTCGGGTAGTGGCTTAACTGTGTTGATATAGGTATCTTTGTGGATGGTCTTAGAAGCAGTCTCCTGTAAGCATTGTGGGCAAACCCAACACGTCAAACGCTGTGGCACTACCCGCGCTGGTACCCAACGCTACCGATGCTATGACTGCGGTCGAACTTTTGTCCAAACCTACACCCATAAGGCCCGGGACCCCTTGGTCAAAGAGCAGATCACTCAGATGGTCCTCAATGGAGCAGGCGTACGGGATACCGCCCGTATCTTAGGTGTAAATCGCAACACCGTCAGCGCTCAGTTTAATAAAAAAATAGTGAAGTCGTTCATGTTAACCCCTTGTACGTCGATAGAGGCTTGAAAATGAGTCTCAAAGTCGACGAGATGTGGTCGTATGTGGGCAAGAAAAAACAACCTCGTTGGCTGTGGTGGGTGGAGGATGCCGTGACAGGCGAGATCATTGCCTTTGTTTTTGGCCGCCGTACCCACCAAACATTTAGTCACTTACTACAGCTGTTGGAGAAGGCCAAAATTGAGGTAATCAGGTGGATAACGGACTCCTGGTGGGCCTATTTCGATTGCTTAGATCAACGCTTGCGCTTAATTCGAAAAGCATCTTTACAGGGTCTTGAACGTAAGCATTTAACCCTTCGCACGCGCTTAAAACGATTAACCCGCCGAACCATTTGCTATTCGAAATCAATCTTGGTTCACGACACAGCAATTAGTCTGTTTATCAATCAATTTTTCTTTGCCGATCAACGCAATTAGGCCACTACCAAAGAGTTCATGTGTTTGGAAGCTGGGTTTATAGCGAATCGAGGCTGGTCTTTTTCAGGGTTGGAACAAGTACATGAATGCCGGTCAGCGCGAGTATATAAGCACTACCGCACACCACAAACAGAATATTGTACCCGGTGGAAATGGCGTCCAGTGCTTTGTAGGTGTCCAGTAAAGAACCGACCAGTATTGGGAACAATAAACCACCCAGTGAGCCTGCCATACCGCCAATGCCCACAACCGAACTAACCGCTTTTTTGGGAAACAGATCGGATACTAAGGTAAACAGATTAGCACTCCACGCCTGATGAGCGGCTACAGCCAGACTGAGTAAAGCAATGACGGTCCACAGGCTGGTGGCGAACTGGATCGCCATAATGGGGACAATACAGAGCGCAAACACCAGCATGGCTATCTTTCTCGACCAGTTCGCCGACCACCCTCTCCGCAGAAAATGCCCGGACAGATAGCCCCCACCCACACTGCCAATGGTGGCCGAGGAATAAATGACAATGAGCGGTAAACTGGGCTTCGTCAGGTTTACCTGAAACGTTGAGGACAGAAACGAAGGTAGCCAGAACAGGAAAAACCACCACACCGGGTCGGTTAGCAACTTCCCTACGATAAACGCCCAGGTCTGCCGACGCTTCAGCAAATCGGCCCACCGGATGCGCGACTCGCTGTCAGGTGCAGGTACATCGCCGATGTAAGCCAGCTCCTGAGCGGATACTTTTTTGTGATGGGTCGGACTTTCATACTGTGTCCACCAGAAAAAAAGCCAGATAAATCCCACCGCCCCAGTAACTAAAAAAGCTGATTGCCAACCGTACTGCCCTAAAAGCCAGGGCACCAGCAACGGGGCAACCACCGCGCCGATGTTGGTGCCGGAGTTAAAAATACCCGTCGCTAATGCGCGCTCTTTCTGGGGAAACCATTCGGTAACTGTTTTGATGGCCGCGGGGAAGTTGCCACCTTCACCCAGCCCCAGCAGGGCCCGGAAAACGCCAAAACCAACCGTACTGCTTGCCACGGCGTGCAGCATAGCCGCCCCGCTCCAGACGAAGACTGAGAGGCTATAGCCAATTTTTGATCCAATCCGGTCGATTCCCCATCCGAAGGCGACGAAACTCAGGGCATAGGCCCCCTGAAAAGCCATGACAATGTGACTATAGTCCGTTTCGGTCCAGTCAAAAACGCGTTCGAGGGTTGGTATGAGCAAACTGATTACCTGCCGATCTAAATAGTTAATCGTAGTCGCCACAAAGAGTAAGGCCGTGATCTGCCAGCGGTAACTGGTCATGCGTATTGACATGAAAACGTGGGTTCAGTTCGGTGTTGAGCCGGGCGATTATCTACTCAGTAAGGCAGTCGTCTTCCTGTCTGACTGCTTTGTTTGGCCAGGGCAATCACTCTGGCAATCTGCCGAATCTCATCCGGTTTTATGACCGGCTCCGCCCGGTTGACAATGGAATCATAGAGACCGGTGTAAAATGCTATGTAATTGCCCGGTACGCTTTCGATCCGTTCCAACACGCCTTCATGGGTGAGCAGGCCCCATTGTGCCTGGGGTTCAATACCCCAATCGGGCGTATTGGGCAACCGATTTTGGCGAAGCAGCGGCTCCAGGGTATCCAGTCCCTCTTTGCGGAAAGAACCCGCCCTGCCGTGTAGTACAAAGCGAAGCTCGTTTTGGTGAACCAGCAGGCTCGATTTTAACGTAACCTGGGTGTCGGAGTAATTCAACCGAATCGTAAAGCAGTCCTCCACTTGGCTATTGGGGCGAATGATGCGAATATCGGCCTAAACGCTTTCGGGAGGGCCAAACAAGTGCAGGGCCTGATCAATTAGGTGCGGACCCAGGTTGAATAAACTGCCGCGCCCCTCACCCGAGCGCTCCTTCCAGGATTGGTGATCACTAACCGGCATGAATCGATCATAGCGGGCTTCGTACTCAAGAACGTTCCCCAGCCTGCCATCGGACAATAATCGTTTGATGGTCAGAAAGTCGGCATCCCACCGCCGATTCTGAAATGCCACCGCCACCAGACCCCGTTTATCGGCCAGCTCAAGCAACTGATCTGTTTCCGACTCCGTGAGCGCGAACGGCTTTTCGACTACTACGTGCTTGTCATGTTTCAAAGCTGCCTGGGCATACTGAAAATGGGTTTCGTTGGGGGAGCAGATAAACACCAACTGGATGGCATCGTCTGCCAATACGTCATCGACGGAGGTGACCGTTTTAATAGTGGGGTCGAACGCAGCTACATCGGCAGGTCGGCTGCTGACGACTTTTTTTACTCGAAAACCGGGATAAACCGAAAGAAACGGAGCGTGGAAGTAGCGCCCTGACAAACCAAAGCCAATCAACCCGACATCGATCTCGTTATTTGACATAGTGACTAAATGAAAATCAGTAAGCTATAGCGCCAGTATGTAGGCACCAGGGATAAAACGTAAAATGAGCATCAACTTTTGAGTTTATTGAGCGTATAACAAATCAGGTTATTGGTCAGGGTATCACCGGAAGCGGCTTTCAGGCTGCTTAACTTTAATTCATAAATATAACCCGGCTTCAACGACGCCAACTCTATTGATACCCTCCTGGCATCAGTTGAGACAGTCAGCTTAGTGACAGCAACTGTCTGGACATCAAACTGATCCGAGCCATACGCTTTATGATACTCGTAATAATAGCGTCGACATGTGTAGTTTGTGAGCGTTACTACCGATTTAGCATCAACGGGCTGCGTAAAGATCAACTCAAAGCCCGTTGATGTTAAATTCATGCTATGTATATCAAAGGGTTGTTTTCCCGTGTAGGCTATCCGCTGAATTCCTTTATCACCGGCCCAGCCATGATCCGTTTGGCCCACCCATAAACTGCCATCGGGAGCAAACGCTAGCCGGTTATTGCCTTTTCGTAAGCCCCTGCCATCTATAAAGGGGATGCAGGCTCCCTGAAGTTCTCCCCCTACTTCTTCCAGCATCACCCGTACGATCCGCCCCTGGTTCATCTCACCGATAAACAGTTGACCAGCAAACGGCCCAAACTTACCATTTGTCTTATCGCATAGCGGTTGGGTAAGTGAATTAGCCATAATGTTATGCGGGAACAGCACACAGGCTTGTGTTCGCATGCTGTCTAACTCCCGCACGGGTATCGTAAACGGGTCGCCCCGGTTCCAGTTCTTTTCCCATACCAAGCTGGCAGGATGCCCATAAAACCGGTTTTCCTTAACATGATATAGTGGGGTTGTACCTACCCAATCACCCTGGTTATCGGTCGCAAACAAGTTTCCGTTTAGGTCGAATCCCAGTCCGTTGGGCGACCGAAAGCCGCTGGCATAGGGCACTAACTGACCGCCTGGCGTTAACTTCAAAATCCAGCCCCGGTAAGCCACTGGGGAAAACATTTGCTCAGCATAGGCCAGGCCGAGGCTGTCCTTTCTGCCCCTTACCTCCTTCTTGATGGTTCCTCTATAGGAGGCTGTATTGAGTGCCAGGAATAAATTGCCCTGTTCATCTTTCAGGGGGCCATAGTTATATTCATGATAATTACCCGAGATGCCAAAATCATCCGTAGCGGTTTCGTAAAGATCCGCCTGACCATCGCCATCTGTATCTTTTATACGGGTTAGCTCAGGCCGTTGCATGACCAAAAATTCAGAATTACTGACAACACAGATGCCAAGGGGTTCCTGCAATCCTTCCGCAAATAATTTCCATACTTTAGTTTTAGGATCATAAATCATTACTTCTCCCCGCAGAAAACAAGCCACAAGCCGCCCGTCAGGCAAAAAGTCGATAGCCCCGGTTTCGCTGCTCAGTCCAGTAGGCATGGCAATCGATTCGACCACGTAAGCTTCTTTAGAGGTTCTATTATCCAATTGGGGAGCATAACTGAATAGACCGAACAGACCCGTAAGCAAGCCACTTATGAGCAGAAATTTCATACCTGTAAATTGTTTTGTTGGCTAAAACGAGCGTATTGACGAATTCTTATTGGCTTCGTTTTTTCGTCATGATAACAGAGAACTGGCCACCTTGCGGAAAGAGTAATTTTATGTTATCGGTTATCGGTTCACCGGTTGAGGTGGCATAATCGACCCCATCGTCTGGCGTAAACGTAAACCAGATAGGCTTGTCTGTATTGGACAACCGAAAGGTTCGGATTAGACCTGTGCCATCTTCTTTCGGCAACAAGAGTTCAAACACGTCAACGTCATTCACGGAATAATGAAATTCAGGAAACCGGTTTAGTAAGCGATAGCCTTTAAATTTTACCACCAGCCTGCGTTCGTCTTCACCGATACGGAGCGGAAATGGTGTTTTGTCCCGGTAAAAAATGGAACCTAAAATTTTGACGTTGGCATCCCGATGGCCTTTCCAGAAATCGGTATTATCTAGGAACTCGCCCTGCCAGGCATACCGTAAGCGACAGCTACCTGCATCCCAGCAATACGATAGCTGATGGGGCAGGTGAACGGCAATGGCAGCGGATCCTGCATCCTCAATAAAAACCCGATACAGATAGGGAGCCACGAGTTTGTAGGGATGGACTAGCTTAGTCGCGGCACTAACAACAGTACTATGGTCATGAGGGCCGGCCGCAGAAGGGTCGCTGATTTTAAGGACCGTTTCTTTCGTTTCCTGTGTACGGCGACCGGCCGGTATGGTAAGATCTTTCTGGATGGGCGGCATGGCTCCAGTGGTGACATACATAGCCCCATACATCACAAATCCATGACCAGGATAGGTGCATACGTAAGGGTATATACCCGGTTTTCTGGGGGCGGTAAAGGTAATGGACTTTGTTTCACCTGGATTAAGTACGGCAATGGACCATAAAACCCCCTTTGACTTAGGCACAAAATTCAGGGCCGGTCCCTGATCGCCTAATTTCAGTGATGCATTGACCACCTGCTGCCGCAAACCAGGTAAGGTAATGACTAGGTTATGGCTCATGTCGTCTGTATTGGTCAGGGTCAACGTGACAACGGCCTCAGGTTTGACTGCAAATCGCACCAAATCGTACTGTAATCCAGAAATGGCACTGATGGATATGGCCGTGACCTCTACCGGCTTAGGTTTAGAACCAGCTATCAGGTTACCACATACCAGGTAGGCCAATCCTGTTAATAAGCAAAAATGCGCTTGTTTATGTAGCATTTCGTTGAGTATTCAAGGCTTTTTTAACATAGCCTGATAATGCGCTGAAGGGTCAAATATCCCAGCACTCTGCGCGTAGAAATCGGGACCCAGGGTAAATACACCCCCCTTTATTAGCGTCCAGGAAGCATCCTTATGCGGGTTATAATTAACCATCTGCTGCCAGTTTCGATAATTCAGATTACCATTGGTTTCCATGATGCCCATGCCTAACCCTGGAAACGGTGCCAGACGGGCAGCCAGATTCTTATGCCAGTCAATCAGGATGGGGTTCGCCGTCAGGTCGGCGCACAAACAGGGAATATTGCGCTCGTAGGCCAGGGTGGCTATTTTTATGGATAAACTCAGCGTTTTCGCAATGCCTTTCAGGGCCACTGCGCCGTATCCCTGTTCCAGCCGACGTAACGCGCTGGCTTCATCGTGCGCACTTTCGTCGGCGGCAATGCGTATACCCACATCGGCTACGTTCTCCTCATTGGTCTCCGTCAAGGGCTCTTCTATAAACAAAATCTGGTCAAATGCGCCTATCTTTTTCGCATGCTCTAACAGGCGCAACAGTGTCTCTTTTTTCTCATACCGGCCATTGGCATCGAGGGTATATACAATCTTCCCGTTTTTCGTTTGTGATGTACGGTCGTCCTTAATCGCCTGATGCACTTCCGTCAGGCGGGCCATATCCTTTTGTAGCATTTCCTGCTGCGTGCCCGATTGACCGATCTTGATCTTAATTACAAAGTAGCCCTGTTGTACCGCCTTTTTCAATTCCGACATTGGCAAGTTGTAGGAGGCCAGGTAAATAATAGCTACTTTATTGTTGTGATGCGATAATGCTTTTTTATAAGGGTCAGGGATCATCGCGTCGAAATTTGTCAACTTATTTTCTGCGGCATACAGCAACCAGGCGGCATTGTCCACTCCAATGAGGGCATTTAACGCAAATATCTTATTGAGCTCCCGCTTCCCTGTCAGTTTCTGTCCTTCTGCATACACTTGGGGTAATATGGAGTCAATTAGGTCAACGGTGGTAGTGAAGGGCGTTTGTCTGGTTATCTCGAGGGCCCGGTTAGTCAGGCTAAACATAAGCGCGTTGCCACAGGCTTCTGAATGGGCTGAAAATACATCGGCATCGGCATACAACACGTTTTGGGTGCATATGCCAATTTTACTAATGCCGGATTCAGATTCCAGCCGTGAGGCCGACTGCCACATTTCGGTCATATAGTCCCCCTTAAAGCCAAAGGGCCTAATGAGTGTTTCCCGCTCAAAATTAGAATCAACGGTTCTTACCGTAATCTTTTTCAACGTATCGGTGCTGGTTGATGCTGTTTGAGAAAACGATGTCGGCAAGATTGAAAAACCACTTATACCCATTCCGGCTTTTTTAATAAACTCTCTTCTTGACACCGTAGTGGTTTGTTTAATATGAGTCATTCCAGTCTGTTCGATTAATACTGCTGAGGTTGGAAGATGACCGCATTCGCCAGAATTCGTGCATAGAAAGGGTTCTCAAAATCCTTAGCCGTATGCCCAGGCTGGGCGTAGAAAAGCCAGCCTTTTCCAGCTCTCATGCACCAGGCGGTGCGGTCCTGCATCCACACTTTTCCGGTTTCGTCGGTATAAACAACACCGAGCAAAAGAGTACGGGGAGTCAGGTAGGTATGGTTCAGGTAAACCTCGGTATCGTGTAGAGCAAAACCGGGCAAAATCTCTTCTTTACCCGTCGATTCTCGTTTATACGGAATTTTCGACTCGTATTTGACCTTGTTACTGGTAATGAAATGAGTAGGAGCCAGATTAACAACCTTCATCTCAACGTCCTCCTTGTATTTATACCCTCCCTCGTTAACGTCTTTCTTAGGGAGGTCAAATCCCAAGAAGGTAAACCACTGCTCGTTTACCTTCTTGCCAGACCCCAGCGTATGATGCAGCAGGATTAATTTGCCACCCTCCTGTGCATATTTGATAAATGCTTTTTCTGGTCCGGCATTCAGGACTTTATGAATATACACAATAACGGCCTGGTACTGGGAGAGAGACGCGGGCAATTCTGTCTGAAGAACAATGGTACTGTTGATACCCTCAAGGTCTTTAAGTGACTTGGCCACCACTTCCATCGCAGGTATTTCATCGGCAACAATAAGTACTTCTCCTGCGGTTGGAGCGCCACTGGCTGTGGTTAACCCGAAAACAAGTAATCCCAGAAAAAAAAGTAAGTGTTTTATCATGATTTTGTATGGTAAGTAAAATGAGTAAAAAAGTGTCGTTCCCGCTACTAATCTGATTGACAATAGGCTTATTTCGCCAGGTTTGGATTAATACTGACCTCGGCCTGTGGTATTGGCCACAGTTCGTCCTGTCCTTTACGAAAACTTCTGGAAGTAACCCACCAACGGAAGTTGGGATCAATTTTCTTCGTCCCGGTAGCATAGGATTTAGAGTTCGGAAAAGCATTGCCCCAGAAATCAGCGTTCAATACCTGATCCGCGATTTTCCAGCGTAACAGATCCCAATACCGAATGCCTTCAAGGGCCAATTCTACCCGTCGCTCCCGGCGAAGCAACGGGCGAAGCGTTGCCGGGTTTGTGTCGGTAATGGGCGGTAATTTCACGGATTGCCTACCCCGAACTTTATTGATCGTCAAATCCAATAGCGACTGGTCGATGGGACGACCCGCTTCTAATTCGGCTTCCAGATAGCTGAGCAACACTTCAGCATACCGAATTATGGGAATATTTCCACCATAGCCCGTGCTTAAATCGCCCACAAAGCCCTCATCACTAAATTTCTTAGACACAAAGCCCGTTCTTGACGATGTGCTATTGTAACTTACTTTATCCCGCTGATTGGGTGAATCGGGATTGGAAAGGTATGTTTTTCCCTGAAAAGTTTTACCTTCCCATAGCAATGTAAAGCCCAGGCGGGGATCACGGTTGGCTCCAACATCGTTTGGATTATAGCGAGGGTCTTTAAATGAAAACGGTGTTCCATCTGAAAATTCATAGGCTTCTGCCAGATTTCCTAAGGGGTTAATTTTGGTAAATCCACCCGCAATTTCGGGAAATACCTGAAGAGGAAGTCCATTCCCAGCCAAACCAGAGAAATACTGTGTACTAAAAATATTCTCTTTACTATTCTCGTTCGACTGAAAAAATAGTGTCTGGTAATTTGGGTCAATCAGATTATCGCCAAAATCAATTATCTGTTTGTATAAAGCAGATGCTTCCGCATATTTATTTTCTGATAGGTATAGCCGCCCTAAAAAAGCCATAGCTGCCTGTTTAGACGCTCTGCCTGTTTCAGTAGCCGTAATATCTTTAAAGCGGGGCAGATCAGCAATAGCTTCCTTCAGTTCAGATTCTACAAATTGAACTACTTTAGCTTTCGGTTCGCGAGTAACTTGGTTTGCTTTTTCGGGTGTAAGCGTCGTAGTTACCAAGGGAACAGAACCCCAATGCTGTGACATGTAAAAGTATTGGCAGGCCCGAATAAATCGAACTTCGGCCATCATCCGTTTTTTATTTGTTTCGGCCATGGTTACCCGGCTAACATTTTCCAGGAAATCATTGCAAATAGCAATCCGCTTAAATGAACCAACCCAATAGCCATATATCACGCCATTATTGGGCAATAAGGTGCCATTTGATAACCGGTTAAATTCTGAATTATCGCCTTGTCGATCAAACGCATTGTCGGTAGCAATTTCCGTAAAAACGATACCGGCATAGCTCCACCAATCCGTGGGGTTCTCCTGGTTTCCATAGGCAATTGCCCCTCGGTAAACACCCGTTAAAGCAATTTTAGCCGCACTTTCGTCAGTCCAGAATGTTTCTTTGGCAAACTGATCCTGAGGGAATTTTTCCAGTTCTTTATCACATGCCGATAACCCCACTAAAACGGCGGTCAACCAAACCGTTAGTTGTATGTGCAGAAAATAGTTTTTCGTAGTCATTGTTGGGCTATTTAAAAAATAGGCTAAAAGCTCGCATTTAACGAGAAGGTGTAGGAAGACAGAATGGGATAAAAAGATCCGCCCGTGTTAATTTCAGGATCCCAGCCCACCGGATATTTCTTAAACGTGTACAGATTATCTGTACTAAAAGACAACCGCAATTTTTCAATGGGAACTCCTTTAAACAGGTTTGCTGGAAACGTATAGCCCAACTGGAGATTTTTGATTCTTATATAAGACGCATCACGTACCCAGAAATCCGATAAGACATAGTTTGGCAAATTCCCACTCGGAACAACTTCTAATCGGGGGTATTTCGGGTAGCGCTGTGGATCCTCTGGATTAAACCGTCCTTCCATTTGCCAGCGCTGAATGGTTCCGTTGTTGAAAAAAGCAATCCCGGCATGGCTATCTAAACGGCCTTTAACCCCGGCTACTCCCTGCAATAAGGCCGAAAAATCAAATCCTTTATATTGTAAACCAAAGTTCAACGAGAAGTTATATTTAGGAATATTGCTTCCCAAATAGGTCTGGTCATAAGCAGGATCAACAACTCCGTCTGGCACGCCATTTGGCCCACTGATGTCTAAATACCGCAAATCGCCGGGCACGGCTTTGGGGTTAATTTTAGTTTGGTTAGCCCAACTGCCAACCTCCTGCTGATTCAGAAAAACACCATCTGTTTTGTAGCCATAATACATCTCAATAGGGTAGCCAACGAATAAATTGCTGCCATTGCCGATTAAGCCATTAGGCTGGGTTACGTTACCCAATCCAAGACTGACTAATTCATTATTGATGATCGATAAAAGTCCCTGAGCCTGATAGCGGACCTTGCCAATTTTATTTCGGTATCCTACTTCTACTTCCCATCCCGTATTTTTGAGTTTGCCTGTATTGATTTCATTCACATTTACACCCAAAACACTGGAAATACTACTGACGGGTTTGTAGAGTACGTCGTATGTATTTCTGTTAAAGTAAGTAAGATTAAAAAGCATCCTGCCATTAAAGAAGTCGGTTTCTATACCGACATCGGTTGAGCGGGTAGATTCCCAGTGGATGTTCGGGTCTTTATATTCCGTGTAGGCTGCACCGGTTGACATACCCGTTCCAATTGCATAATCCCGACCCGACGCTAACGTAGATTGATAGGGGTAGTTTCCGATGTTTTGATTACCCAGAATCCCCCAGGAAGTTTTTAATTTCAAATTGGAAAACCAGGAAGTGAGAGGCTTAAAAAAGTTTTCCTCAGATATACGCCACCCGGCAGCTAAGGAAGGGAAGGTGCCATATTTTCTGCCCGCCGAAAACCGTGACGAACCGTCATGCCGCACCGTAGCTTCAAACAGATATTTATCTTTGTATTGATATTTCAATCGGCTGAAGTACGATTGAATAGCCCAGCCGAAGTCATTTCCATTGGCCTGCTGATTATTGGGGCCACCAATGTCCAGAACCGTATAATTGTTGCTGGGAAAATCCTGTCGGAAGCCACTCAGTTGTTCCGTCGCTTCGCTTTCAAATGAATACCCTGCCAGGATTTTAAAATTATGCGCTTTGTATTGTTTGGCATATTCAGCCAGTGCCTGTACTGTTTGATAACCAATCTTGGTATCCTGTTGGTATAACGTGGCAATAGGATTAAAAACGGTTGAGGTTATCTGCTGGGAGCCCTTATACCTTCGTTCTTGTAGTAAGCTAAAGTTGTATCCGCCAATTAATGAAAGCGTTAAACCCTTGACTGGCGCATAATTCAACCTGGCATTCAGACTTACTTTAGTTAAGGGCCGTCTCCGATAGGATTGCGACGCCAGCCAGGAAACAGGGTTGCCATTGCCGCTCTGCCCCAATCCATAGTCTCCATTAGAAGCCCTGTCAAGCCAGGTAGACCCCCACCGGGCAGCCACTGTCACAATCCCGTCTTCTACACTATTTCCTCCCCGGGCACCAATGGGCAATGGTTCATTTTGTTGTTCACTGGAAGCCGCCATACGCGTAATCAAATTTACTTTAGAGCCCAGTTCACTATTCGTATTCAGGCGAATGTTGTAGCGTTTATAATCGTTTTTCTCAATGAGTCCTGTCTGATTCAGCATACCT
This sequence comes from Spirosoma areae, assembly GCF_054781775.1. Classification (NCBI taxonomy): domain Bacteria; kingdom Pseudomonadati; phylum Bacteroidota; class Cytophagia; order Cytophagales; family Cytophagaceae; genus Spirosoma; species Spirosoma areae. The sequence continues at coordinate 40,926 of NZ_BAAGTT010000035.1, forward strand.
GCCGACAGAAAATACTGATTCGATTTTGGCCCACCGGAAACAGAAATAGTACGTCCCGAGGTCAGCCCGTTTCTCGAAAAAACACTTTTTAAGTAATTGGAATTGGGATAGTTATCCAGGTCATTCATCGACCTGTACTTAGCGATCACCTCAGGCGTGAAGGTATTATTACCTACGGCTATATTATACATTTCGGCGTATTCCCATGAGTTCGCTAAATCTGGAAAGGCAGTGGGTTTTTCAAGAGTCAAATATTCTGTATAGTTAACTTTTAATTTCCCCGACGTTCCTTTCTTCGTTGTAACCAGAACAACCCCGTTGGCAGAGCGTGCGCCATAAATAGCGGCTGAAGAAGCGTCCTTTAGCACGGAAATGGATTCGATGTCTGCTGGATTAAGTTCACTTAACGAACCCGGAATCCCATCAACAAGTATCAGGGCACCGGGTGTTGCTCCAAATGAACCGACGCCCCGAACTCTGATAATACCGTCGCTATCACCTCCTGGCTTACCCGACCGCTGAATGACGGTAACCCCTGGCATCTGCCCGGTTAGAACGTTAGCCACCCGCGTAGTAGGCCGGGAGGCAATCTTTTCAGTCGAAATCTGGGCAATTGAACCAATGACATTGACCTTTTTTTCGCTGCCATAGCCTATTACAACAACTTCAGATAAAGACCGGGAATCGGTCTGCATGGCTACATTAAGGACAGTCTGATTCGCCACCGCCACTTCCTGCGATAAATAGCCCACGAAACTAAAGACCAGCACGGCCCCCTCCGGTACGTTAAGCTGGTATTGACCATTGCTGTTGGTCGTTGTGCCGGTTGTGGTTCCCTTCACGACAACACTGACTCCAGGCAAGCCGTTTCCCGTTTCCTGCTCCGTTACCGTTCCAGTCAGGTTGATGGCAGCAGGAAGGGTAACCTTTTCATCCAGTTGGTTTTGTATCACCCTGACAGGAGCAGGGGCAGTTTTAGTCGATTCGGTGACAGGAATGATGGCGTAAATCGTTTGATCCACTCGCCGGTAGCGTAAATCGGAAGTCAGGATACGTTGCAGAACTAATTCAAGGTTATCTTTTCGCTGGATCGAAAAGACAACCAATCGGTTTTCTATGACCGTGCCTTCATATAGAAAATGGACATTATAGCGTTTCTCCAGATCCGTCAATACATCTTTTAGCAACCGTTTCGATTCTTTTCGGGAGCTGGCCGATGGTTGGTAAGGCGTTAGTTTAGTGGTTGCTACATCTTGGGCCGATGCTTCGGTTAGGGCACTAATCAGCCAGCTCGCCAAAACGAGTATACGTAGATTCATAGTAGGGTAGGGTTTAGAAGAATGAGCTTACAGGCATAAGCTCATCATAACACGTTAGTAATGATTAAGGGCCAAAAACAATTTGGTTATTCTCCTGATGCATGGGTACATTGAGTGTAATCGCAATTCCCTCTAAAAAAGCCTGTTCGTTTCGGGTTGGCAGTGAGCCGCTAAGTACGCGGCTGGCCAATGCCTTCGACTGAATCACAACCCGACGACCGTACGTATCTTCAATAATCTGACTTAGCTGTTGAAGTGTCATATGGTCGAGTAAAAGCACGCCTTCAGTCCAGTTTGCCATCCGGTCGGGGCTAACTAATCGGTGATCGATCTGGCCCGTTTTCGGTCGGAAATGTACGCCGTCTCCAGGCCGCATAAGCAGCGAGCGTACCGTATCGGCCCCCGTAAGAAAAAGCCGTACTGAACCTGTCTGGAGAAGAACATCAGCCTCATGATGTCGGCTGTGTACATTGAAAGCCGTACCGAGTACCTCCACCTGGGCTTCCTCTGTATGTACGATAAAGCGGGTTTGTGACTGACCAGCGCGCTTTACTACCCGAAAGAAAGCCTCCCCTTTGAGCCAAACCTCTCGTGCCTCATGCGCCGACCAGTTCCCGGGAAACCGAACCTCGGTATTCGCATTCATTGTTAGACGTGACCCATCCGGTAACTTAATCGTGCGCACCTGCCCAAAAGTAGTGCGGTAAATGGTGTCGGCAGGATGTTGGTTATTCCACCAGAATAAACCCACAAGCAAGCCAGCGATCGTAGCGGCAACCCACCACCAGTTCCTTGTTGGTCGCAGGGCTATTACGGGAACCGTTTCATTCTCGATTTCCTGAGTACGTTCCCGCGTAAACCGACTCCATTCAGCATCGACGGTTGTCTCAGAGACTTTTTCGTCGTCAAACTGCAAAGCCCTCAAGATAGCCCTCGCCTGGCGTATAGTTGACTCACGCTCTGGATGGAGCTGTAGGAACTCCCGCCAGAATGCATCACTCTTCGTATCCGGATGCGAACACCAACGAATAAAGTCTGGGTCGGTTAGGAATTCTTCTACCTGATACAGGGCATACTTCATGAACGTAGGAGACTTCTGTCAATACGTAATAGACAGCTAAGCCAGAATTTGTCCTGATGAAATGGTGATATTTTTGTATAATAGTAAATAAATCTAATTAAAAAGACTTTTAAGGCTTAATATTCTTTGAAAATTTATATTATTTTATTGGTGCATAGTCATCAATACGCCTAACAGAATTGGAATTAACCGGCTACGAAGTAGTTTGATAGCTTCGTAAATTAGGTTTCGGATTGTGTGTGGCCCAACATTCATAATAGAAGCCGTTTCCTCATAGTCTAAATCATGGTAGAATCGAAGATAGATGGCTTCTCGTTGACGGGGCGTGAGCCACATTAGCCATTGTTCCATCTGCTGACGTTGCTCAGCGGAAAACTCATTCTCCAAAAGCAGTTGTTCGGGCGAAAGCGTAATCGTAAACGGATTTGATTCGTCGGTTAATTCAGTGGTAACAGGATAGTTGCTCTTTAACCGCAGCATCTTGCGTCGGAGCGATTTGTATAGATAATGCCGAACCGATGCCGTTTGATGTAAGTGAGACCGACGCGCCCAAAGTTCAGCAAATAACTCTTGGAGGACATCTTTAATAAATTCATTATCAGGAGAGTACTTGCGGCCGTATTGGTATAGCTTAGGATAGTTTCGTTTAAACAGCTCTTCAAAGGCCATCTCGCTTCCGTCTATGAACGAACGCCACAGTTCTTCGTCAGTACGAACAGGAGTAGATGATTGTGCCATTACTTGTTTCCATTAGTTGGTCAAGGTTTTCAGGTACAAAATGCTCTGCGGCACCTGCGTAGCAATGCTGTTGCTTTCGTCTTCAATGTAGTAGTGCTGAACTCCTGCGTTTCGGGCTGCTTTCAAAACAGCGGGCAGGTTGATTTGCCCCGTACCCAGCGCCACATCGTTTTCCACCGGCGTACCGCCCGACAGGTTCCCGACGATGCCTTTACGAAGGTCTTTCAGATGCATGAGTTTGTACCGACTGCCGTATCGGGTCAGCAGTGCCACCGGATCCTGACCCGGATAGACCGTCCAGAGAATGTCCAGTTCGAAGCTGACATACTGCGGATCGGTCTGCTGCACAATATAGTCGTAGAGCGTTCCCGTCTCGTGTTTCTCGAACTCAAAACCGTGGTTGTGGTAGCAGAACGCAATACTGTATTCATCGTGCAGGCGTTTTCCAATCTGGTTAAAGTCGGCCACCGTCTTCTTCGCCATGTCGAGCGTAAACGGCCCACTGTGGGGAATCGACGCTACCCGAACATATTGCGCACCCAGCGTTTTGGCGTTCTGTCCCACTTCCTGCGTTTTGTTGAGCGCATCGCCGTAGCTCACTCCAAACGACGAGCATTTCATACCGCGGTCATCAAGGAGCTGACGCAATTCTGCGGCCGTTTTGCCGAAAAGATTAGAAAACTCCATATCCGTAATGCCCAACGCTTTAACGGTGTCAAGTGTGGCCGCCACGTTTTTTTGAAAACTGTTCCGGTACGTATAAGACACCATGCCGGGGGCTTGGGGAAATGACTTTTTTTGGGCCTCAGCCTGAGTCTGGCTGAGCAATATAATGAGAATAAAGATTGTGGTTTTCATAAATAATAGTTAGTTTTTTGTGTGTAATGTAGAGATGCTAAGTTGCGACCCAATCTTCCCTTCAATAGATTAGGCTTCGTTCCGACCGTTTCCTTTAAGCGCTGAATTCGTCTATCATTACAATATCGTTCCCAACGATGTGCTCATGACCACTCAATTCGCCCAAGCCGATAATTCCCTATTTCATTGTCCATCCTTTTTTGTGAAAATTATCGTCAGAGATACTTGTTCAACTAGATGGGAAAGGCCGTCGAACAATAGTTTCCAACCATTTTGTTGTTCAACATCAGTTAGCGTGTTCGGCTTGGACTGGCTGCAGTCTTGACGTATCGACTTTTGGGTTGAACATCGCATATATTGCCAAAGAGAAGAAAGTGCTTCCCCAAGCATGCGGGGAAGCATTTACATAACCAACCTATAATGCAAAGTCTATAACTTCGTATACCATAGTAGTCCTGTTTTTCTGGAAGAAAACGGGATAGATTCACCAGATTACACCCGCACATTCCAGCTTTTGTCGTACTCCCGGCCCCAAAGCTGCATGGCGTCTTTATCGTTCAGGATATGGCCGTTGGCCGGGTCACAATGGAGCGTTCGGCCCACCCGGTACGCAATGTTGCCTAACTGAGGCAGCAGCGTCGATTTGTGGCCTTCCAGAATAGGCGCGTTAATCGATTCCTTACCCCGAATGGCCTCACAAAAATTGAGCAGGTGCTGCCCGTCGAGCAACTCCGTCGGGCTTACGGCATTTTTGGGGTCAAAAGGTGTGTCGTCTTTTACCTCCGAGACGAGTTTATTGGCCGGATCGAAAACCTTATAGCTGTTACTGCCCGGATAAACAATCGTGCCTTTATCGCCATAGAAAACCACCCCGCGTCCGCTGCCTTCGGAGTTGTAGCCGTTGCAACTCCGCCCTTCCCAGGTGCAGGCCGTGTTGTTGGGAAAATTGAACGTAATGGTCTGCGTATCGGGCGTTTCCCAGTCATCCTGAAAGGCAAACCGGCCACCCGCTGAAACCACCTGATTCGGATAATCGACGCCCAGACCCCAGCGGGCAACGTCCAGCTCGTGGGTACCATTGTTGAGGGCTTCGCCAGTGCCCCAATGCCAGAACCAGTGCCAGTTGTAATGCACGAGGTTATCTTTAAACGCCCGGCGGGGAGCCGGGCCTTGCCACAAGTCAAAATTCAGGTGCTGTGGAACGGCCGTCACGACACCTCTCCCAATGGACTTCCGGTTGTTGACATACCAGCTACGGGCAAAATAGACCCGCCCGATGGCCCCACCATGCAGTTTGGCAATCATGTCTTTGACGTTGTTGAAGGTGCGCCGTTGACTGCCCATCTGAACCATTTTTTTGTACTTACCAGCGGCCTCTACCAGCATTTCGCCTTCGCGGGGATTGTGGCTGCATGGCTTCTCGACGTAGATGTGCTTGCCCGCCTGCAAGCCCAGAATGGCCGCTGGCGTGTGCCAATGATCGGGGGCGGCAATGGCTAGCCCATCAAAATCTTTCTTCTCCAGCATCAGGCGGATGTCGCTGAAGCCCTGGGGCTTTTTACCGGTTAGTTTCTGGATGTCGGTCAGGGTTTTAGCCAGCACGTTAGCGTCGGGGTCGCAGACGTAGGCAATGTCGACATTGGGCAGTTTGGCGAAGGTTTTGGCCAGGAACGCGCCCCGGCTGTTGGTGCCCATGATGCCCAGTACGACTTTATCATTGGGCGAACCGGTAAAGAATCCTCCCACTGACAGCGAGGGAGAGAGTAACAGGCTGGTGCCCGCTATAGATGCCGTGCGGAGAAAATCACGGCGGTTTGTTTGATCAGACATAGAGTTGATTCGTTGGTTCGTCAGGCAGTTATCACTAACCCAACGAATAGTTTAGATGTAACATAAGGGTAGTCTAATACCCCGGATTTTGGGTGATTTTGGCATTGAGGTTGGCATCAATGAACTTTTGCGGAATGGGGAACAGCGCGTGCTGGGGCTGGATGTTTGGACCCGAGCGAGGGTTGTACTTTTTCACCCGCTCAACCAGTTTCCCCATCCGGCTTAGCGTCAGCCGCCGAAGTTCTTCCAGCATCAGTTCACGCGCCCGCTCATCCAGAATGTAGTCGATGGAAACCTCCGCCAGCGTAGCGGGTTTGGCTTTGGCCCGACTTCGCACCACGTTGATATCGTCTAACGCTTTTTGCGTATCGCCTTTCAGCAGGTAGGCTTCCGCCCGGTACAGGTAAGTTTCGGCCAGCCGCATCAGGTAATGTTCTTTAAACGTGCGACCATACGTTGCACCGGCTAAGGCTTCTCCCTCGATTTTGCGGATGTAGGGGTAGTACCAATACAGGGTGTCAATATCTTTAGCCGTGGCCGGATTCACCTTCTGTTTAAAGTATTTAGACGTTGGTTCATTGTAGTAGAATTCCCGGCGGATATTGTACCGCGAATTGCGCATATCCGACGCGTCCGACCAGATGGTGTAATTGAAATAATTCGTCGGGCGATACCAGCCAACGGGTCGGCCCAGGCTATCAACCACGGCCATTGCCGTTTTGCCGTCCGGGTCCTTGATGGCAAAGTAACGCGGTCCCCACGCCCGGATCATGCCATTCCCCCCGCCCACCTTCGGAATACCCCCCGGCGTCTGATAATCGAACTGAATCGTCCAGATGGTTTCTTTATTGCCCGACGTAGCGCGGTTCTGGTTATTGTCTTTAAACAGGTCTGAAAAAACATCGCCCGGCTGGGTGGCGTATTTGCCAAAACGAGTGGTCATCAACTGGTACTGTCCATCATTGATGACGGTCGACGCGCTGGCAATCGCTTTATCGTAGTTTCCCGTGCTGATATACAGCTCGGCCAGCAGATGGTCGGCAGCCGCTTTCACGATCCGCCCGTCCTGGGTGGTACTTTTCGGCAACCATTGCGATGCGAATTCCAGGTCAGCTACGGCGAACGCGTACACCTCTTTGCGGGGGTTACGCACAAAATCGAGCACGGGCTGGGTGGCTACCTTGTCCACAATGGGCACGTCACCGTAGAGGTTCGCCAGTACGTTATAAGCATAGGCGCGAAAGAACCGCGCTTCGGCAATAGCCGCGTTTTTCTCGGCCTCGTCTTTCCAGACCGCCGTAGGCCTTTGAGCGTAGTCGATAATGGTATTCGCGCGGGGAATAATGGTCTGGTAGGCCCATTCCCAATGGTAGTTAACGGCGGTTAAGCTGGGGGTGAGCCAGATTCGGTAATCTTTGAACATATTCTGGGCTGGGTCGCCGGTGCTGCCCACGTCGGTACCAATCTGAAAATCCCAGATATTGGTGCCATCGCCCACGTTATCGTTCAGGAAATAAGCCTCCCGAAGCCCGGCATGCAGGGCTGTAATGTACGTATCAAATCCGGCCTTGTTGGTCAGCACAGCCTGCGGAGACAGGAAGTCTTTGGGCACCTCGTTGAGCACGTCATCTTTGCAGGCCGTGTTCAGGCCCAGCAGTACCAGCAGCCAAAACCCTTTCTGTAGGGTACGGGCGCATGAAGTTAGTAAGGTAGAATGCATTGGATCAGGAATTTATGAATAAGCGGGGACTACCTGCTTCGTCAGTGATTTAGAAACTTAGGTTGATGCCTGCAGTAACGGTACGCGCCAGGGGGTAACTGCGCCGGGCGTCGGTGGCGTTTACCCCCACTTCGGGATCGAAACCGAGCCAGTTGGTAAACGTGTAGAGGTTTTTGGCGCTGACATACGCGCTCAGATTCCCCAGTTTCAATGATTTGACCAGCGCGGACGGAAACTGATAAGTCAGGTTCACGTCCTGAATCCGGACGAAATCCCGGCTCTGGTAGTAGCCGTGCCCCACCGGATTGGTATACGTCAGCGAGGGACGGGTGTTGGACTGATTCTCCGGGGTCCACCAGTCGGCGTCGAGGCCGTTGAACGAGCGGGACGGATAGTTGATGTTCCCGTTTGTTTCCAGTAGGGGCAACGACTGCGACCAGCCCTGCATGGCGTTAATGAAGACCGTCAGCGACAGGCTGCCATAGCGGAACGTGTTGCCAATTCCCCAGCGGTATTTGGGCTGCTGCTGGCTGATGACAGATCGGTCCGCAGGGTCTATTTTGCCATCCCCGTTGATGTCTTTGATTCGGTAGAAACCGGCTTTGTACCCCGTCGGCAGTTCATCGCCTACCTGATAAACACCGTTTAAGGTATAGTCGTAGTTGACGCTGATGGGCTGCCCGATAAACCAGCGGTTGCCCAGGTCATCATCTTCCCGGCCATCGCCATTAGTGTCACTGCCGTAGAGATGGGTAATCCGGTTGCGGTTGCTGGAGAAAACCGCGTTGCTGCTCCACTCGAATTTTCCCTGTCGAACGTTGACCGAGTTGAGGGATAGTTCAAAGCCCTGATTGTTGGTGGCTCCCAGATTGGTCGTCACCCCGGCGAAACCCGTCGGGCTGGGTAATTGCCGGTACAGCAGCAGGTCTTTGGTATCCATATTGTAGTATTCAACCGTACCGCCAAGCCGCCCTTTGAACAGGTCAAAATCCACGGCCACGTTGGTGGAGGTCGTCGTTTCCCAGGTCAGGTCCGCGTTTTCCATCGAGGCCGTATAGACCCCGGTGCTGGTCGAGCCGCCGTCGCCAAAGACGTATTGCACCGTACCGGCCCGGCTCAGCGATTGATAGGGACTGATGGCCTGATTACCGACCGAACCATACGAAAGCCGCAGTTTGAGCAGACTGATAAACGAAAGCGATTTGATAAAGGACTCATCCGAGGCTACCCAGGCCAGAGCCGCCGACGGAAACGTACCAAACTTCTGGTTAGTCCCAAAAACCGAAGTGCCATCCCGGCGGGCGGTCAGGGTCAGCAAGTACCGATCCCGGAAGCGGTAATTCAGGCGAAGCATGGATGAAATACCGTCCTGCGCCTGGGCGTTGGAGGTTGTCTGCTGCACCTGCGCCAGATTGAGGTTATCCCAGCTCAGCACATCGGTAAAAAACGTGGCCCCACTGGCCGTCGTCGCTTCCCAGCCCCGGTGATTGCGGCCATACAGGGCCGTTACGTCTAGGCTATGGTTTTGGTTGATCTGTCTGGAATAGGTCAGGATATTTTCCAGCACCCAGTCCAGGTCTTCGCGATTGTACTTACTGGCCGTTCCCCGATTGTTCAGGCCATTTTTCTGGTAAATCGGCGACGAATTGTAGTTATGCTCCCAGCGGTAGTTGGGCGAGTAATTGACCCGGTAGTTCAGCCCTTTCAAAAACGGCGCATCAACGATGGCGTAGAAATTGGCAAACAGGTTATGGTTGACTTCTTCGTTTTTGTTCAGTTTGGCATAAAACAGCGGATTGACCGACAACTGGTCGTCGGACGGATAGGGTACTAAATCCGTCTTAGCCGCATCGTAGTACAACTTCCCATACGGACTCAGGTAATATCCCCCGAACAAATCGGCTTCCTGCCCCGACAGATTCCGCTTCGCGTAGAGCGAACTGACCCCCACCTTTAACCACGGACTAATGGCGTTTTCCAGATTGAGCCGCAACGAGGTCCGGTTGGCATTGTCGTTGTAAATCAACCCTCTTTCGTACACCTGTGCCCCCGAAAACAGGTAACTCGTCCGCTCGGTGCGGCCCGAAATGCCCAGATTGTAGGACTGAACTGACCCTTGCTGAGAGACCACATCCAACGGGTCGACGGACTGGCCGTTTTTGTAGTTGTCCACTTCCGAATTTTGCAGGTAACTGGCAACCTGGGCGGGGTCCGACGTTTGTCCGTTCTGCTGGCGGAAATCCAGCAGACGCTGCACGTAACGGTCGGGGCTGAGCAGTTTCAGGCGATAGCTCATGTCAGAAAGGCCCGCGTAGGTACTCAGCCGGATGGTTGGCTTGTCGGTGGTGCCCCGCCGGGAGTTCACCAGAATCACCCCATTGGCCGCTCTGGAGCCGTAAATAGCCGCAGCACTGGCATCTTTGAGAATCTCCATCGACTCGATGTCGTTGGGGTTGATGTCGGCTAAGCTGCCATTGAAGAAAATGCCGTCGAGAATAATCAGCGGGTCGTTGGAAGCCGTTATCGACCGTTGTCCCCGCACCAGAATACTGCCGCCCTGTCCGGGGCGGCCATTATCGACAAACTGCACCCCCGCCACACGCCCCCGCAGGGCCTGCGAAATGTTGGTGTTGGGCAGATTTTCGGTTTGTTTCAAATCCACCTTCGCCACCGACCCCGTTACGTTGCGTCGGCTTTGAGTGCCGTAACCAACCACGACGACCTCGTTCAGGGTTTTGTCGTCGGCTTTCAGCACGAGATTAATCGTTGTGCGGCTACCCACCGGTTCTTCCCGCGACGCATAACCCACAAAGGAAAAGACCAGCACAGCGGTTCTATCGGGTACACTAATGCGGTAGTTGCCCTGGGCATCGGCGTTGGTGCCTTTGGTGCTGCCTTTTACGACAATACTCACACCCGGCAGCGGCTGACCGGCATCATCCGTGACGGTTCCGGTAATGATTTCGTCGGCGGGGGCCAGGCTGTTCACCAGATTATCCGGTTCAGACAGGGTAGATGCGGGTAGCAATCCGGCCTCTTCGAGCAGGCTCAGGACAATCTGCTGGTCTGAAATCGTGTAGCTGATGGACAAGGGTTTCAGCAGTCGGTCCAGCAGAGTGCCTAATTTTTCGTCATGGGCCTCCACGCTGATTTTTCGGTCGGCCTGAATGCGCTGGGCACTGTAGAGAAACTGAACCGAGCTACTTTTCTCCAGTAACCGCAGCACGCTTTTGAGCGACTGATTCCGGCACTGGAGGCTAACCCGGACGTTTAGCTGGTCCTGGGCTCTGGAATCACCCGCGTAGGCAATTCCGACGAATACCATCGCGAAACAAAACTGACGGATTGTAAAGCGCATAACTTCCCAGATTTGGACGGGAAAAGGGTTTGGCATAGTTTTGATTGTTTTTGTTTGAAAAAGGCAAAGACGCCCGATGACGATAGCTGGTTTGAGGCCAATCACCGGGATAATTCGGAGCCGATAGTGCTGGAACACTGTCGGCTCTTTGTTTTACGCTACTACTAAAGGGACATACTACTCAGGTTATCAGGGGTTTGGCAAAGGGGCTTCATTGGTTGCAACGCTCCGCATGAATGACAATCGTTGTGCCTACCGTTTCGTGCGTCCCGCCGATGGCCTGGCAAATCAGGTTGAGTTTTTTATACATGGGTTCATTGACCAGCCGCGCCGTCAGGGTACAATGCGCCAGCTTCTGCCGATCAAAGTCGATTTGAACGCCATAGGCGGTCTGTAGTTTATTGAATACCTCGGCAATGGGTGATTCCTCAAAGACAAAATCGGCTTCCTGACTTTTCTGGTTTACCAGAATGGGAGCCTCTACCAGCGATTTGCGGAAAACATCATCCTGGGCTGAAAACGTCACCTGTTGATTCGGGGTAATTAAAACCGCCGTGTGGTCGGGGTCGGGTAGCCCGGTGGCTTTCGATACGGCTACTTTGCCGGATTTCACGGCCACATTTACCTCGCTGTTCCCACCCAAAGCCCGAACGCTGAAGCTGGTGCCTAATACCTTCACGTTGACGTTGCCCGCATGGACGATGAAGGGCCGCTGGGGTTGACGAACAACCTCAAAAAAGGCCTCGCCCGTCAGGTTTACGTCCCGCACCTGCGCGGCAAACTGTTTGGGAAAGGCCACCCGGCTGTCTGGGGCCAACACCACCCGGCTCCCATCGGGCAGTTGTAGTGATAAAGGCCGACCCGTGTGATTTTCCCGTGAAATGGACTCCGTTATTTTTTGGGGGAGCGTAGCGAGGGTCGTACTGGTTCTTTTTACGGACAACGCATACCAGCCAATGCCCAGCACCAGCAGTACGGCAGCCGCTACGCGCCAGCCTGTCGACCACCAGTTGAGCGTCCGGTTAACAAAAATGGGGGGCTGTTCGTCCGAAAGCTGCGTCTGAATCTGTGCCAGCGCACTGCTTACGGTTTCGTCGGCTGGAAGTTGTTCATTTACAGCCAGATGGGTTACCCAATAGCGGGCCTCCTGCACAACAGGAGCCTGAGCAGGATGCTGTAAAAGCCACTGCTGCCAGAACAAATCGGTTTCGCGGGTCGGGTGTTTGGCCCAGGCCACAAATTCGTCGTCAAGCAAAAAATCGGCAATCTCGTACTGGTGGTAGGGCTTCATGCAAAGAGCGTCATCAACCGGGGAGACACACCTGCTTTGAAAACCTACTGAATTTTAAAGCGATTTTTTTTAATTATTTTCGGTAAGGAAGTCCCCTGCCACCGGGCGGGTATGACGGGTAGTGACGTAGCTACGGGATTAATCGCTGTGACTGAACAGCATCAGCAAAACGGGAAGCAGGCTTCCCTGCCAGTTTTTACGGAGCCGCAACAGCGACTCCCGCAACAGATTATAGACCGATTGACGGTTAAGCTCCATCAGTTCAGCAATCTCGTCGAAGTCTAAATCCTGATAAAAACGGAGATAAATCAGTTGTTTTTGTCGGGGCGACAAGGTAGCGACCATCGTTGCCAGTTGCCGGACTTTTTCTTCCTGTTCCTGACGACTGATAAGGTCGGCTTCGATGCTGAATTCCACGTTAAAATCGGTATCAGGATCAATAACTGAAGATTGATAAAAAACGCGATTCCGGTGAATGGCGCGGTGAATTTTCCGCTGTAATGCCCGTAGTAGATAAAATCGGGGTGTCTCGGCCACACCAATCGTAGCCCGACGCTGCCATAGTTCCAGGAACACCTCCTGAATGCAGTCTTTTACTACCTCTTTGTCGAAAGTGAGTTTAGTGCCATAGCTATAAAGCGGGCAGTAATGCCGCTCCATCAACACCGTATAAGCTGCTCTGTCGCCCTGTCTAAAGGTCTCCCAAAGTTCGGTATCAGGGATAGCAGTTGCTTTCACAATTGTATATAAAGAAATCGAATCCCGGCGAATCTAAGTTACCTCAGCTCATATTCCCTAAAAGTTTGCGGACAGTTGTTTTATTGATTAAACGCAACGTGAGAATACAACGACCCACAAAGTTACCTGTAAAAATACAACTTATTCAGGTACTTATACAACCTATGGTTCAGAAAAACATAACTTCCATAGTTACACTATACCTAATTCAGCGACGCCATCACTCATCACCATATCCGTATCAGGCGATCATAACTACTTCATCATAGCATCATCGGTGCGTTTTTCGTACACTAGGATCAGGTTTTTACCTTACTTGCCGGGATTGGAGAGCGATTTAAAAGACTCAGCTATGTCGGTTAATTTACGGAAACAAGAGCCGTAGTTGATTTGTGATAGAGGGTTCAGAGGATACGGTTTAGCATCAGCCAACAGAAGGATTCGCTAAGCCAATTTTCATACGAATGACCAAGCGTACTGACGAAGCTACGCCCTCCGCCGGGGCGTTCTAGTGTTTAACCCACCACTTCAGGCTTCTCGTCGACGGGTACCTGAATCAGCGGCTCGGCCCGATCGCCAAGCTGGGGATTAACGTAAATCTCATCGGTAATGAACCAGGCGAGTTGGTTTTCGTCAGCAGCCAGCAGGACATAAGCTCGCTTAACAGATTGACTATTTGCTTTCCGTTTGGCGATGATAGCTTTAAGTCGATCGCGCTCAGATTCAGTCAAGGTGACGTGATATTTTTTCATCTTCGTGAGAGTCAGGACACGAAGATACCCGTCAGACTAATCAAGTCAAAACACTAAGTACAACCAAGAAAGACTTGTCGGATGCTCAGTTTGTTTATCTTTGATCCATGCTGGCACTTAAGATCGACAATTTAACCCCTTCCGCTCATCAGGAACTGACGGACTTGTATGATAAGACCAAAATACCCCGCTTACGCACACGGGCGCAGATGGTATTACTTTCGGCCGAGCAAGCCTTGAAAACTCCACAGATTGCCCTAATCGTGCGCGAAAGTGAACGAACGGTTCAACGTTGGCTCAAGCGCTACCAGGCTGAAGGTATTACCGGCCTACACGATGCACCCAAGAGTGGCAAGCCTTCCAAAGTCAGCCCCGCTTATCGCCAACTTCTCCTCAGCAGCGTACGGCAACGACCCCGCAGTTTGGGACTGGAGTTTTCGCTGTGGACCCTGGCTCGACTGGCCGATTACTTAGCCGAGCAAATTGGTGTGCGCCTGTCAGAAGAAGGAGTACGGCTTCAACTAAAAGCGATGGAGATTGTCTTATCTCGGCCCCAACACAAAATCAGCAGCCCTGATCCAGAGTACCTACTTAAAAAAAGGAGATTGAGTTCAAAAGAGATCAGTTAGAAGCTAATGCGGTTTTTTACTATGCTGACGAGTTTAATCTGAGTTGGCAACCGACCCTTAGAGCGATTCGGACCGCCGATGCGGTGGAGTCCCGTAGGTCAGCAGGTAATGATTCCCACGCCGGGACAAACCAACAAACGGTTTGGCATCGGGGCGGTCAATTATCATACAGGAGAAACGGTTGTAATTGTGCGTAAACGAAAACGACGCGAACAGATCGCCGAGCTACTTGAGCAACTTCTGATCAGGCATCCAGTCCAAACCATTTACGTGGCCTGGGACAACGCCGATACCCATAATGGCGGAGAAATAGATGCCGTAGTACGAGGAGCCGCTGGCCGGTTAGTCTTACTGTATCTGCCCACTTACAGTCCCTGGCTCAATCCCATTGAGATGTTATGGCGACACTGGCGACGAGAGGTGACGCATTGTGAGTTATTCGAATCCATCAAGAAACTGATTGATGCAACGCATAACTTCTTTGCCCGTTACAATCAAATGCCTGAAAAAGTGCTGTCAATTATTGGTGCAACCCGACAAGTCTTTTTTGAATGTACTTAGGAATTAAACTTGAAACTCAATCAGATTCAACTTTAAAAAGAATGGATGGTATAATAGCAAGAGGGAAACTAAATGCAATTCACCTTTTTAATTAACCATTTTGGTTTAGTTGTAATGTCAAGTTTTAATACGTCTACCTTCCCTCCAACCGATTCCGGAGTAGCACTACTTTGAAGATTAATCAATTTTTGCATGGACATTACGTTAAGCTTGTCGTTTCCTTCTTTAAATAAAGCCAGTGCCTGTGCCTGAGTATAGGACTGCCTTATTTTTTTTTGTATTCCGACCACATAAACCGATTCTATTACATAGGCCTGTGAGCCTACCATGCTTTGCCCATTGGGTTTATGCGACTTTGTAAATTCAATTATTCGAACGATTGGTACATTGTTCTGAAAATAACAAACGGCTATCTCAGCTACTTTATTCTCAGTATCATTCTTAAAATGTGCTTTGTATTTATTGGGGTATTTCAATCTAAATTCCTCAACTTTTTGAACTAAATGAAACCGTAGTCCTTTTTCTAAAGTTGCCAAAAATAAATTTGTACTATTGTAATTCCCTGTCGCAATAGCCTGAATAACATCGTGCATACCTTGATCATCAAAACCAGCTACTGCAAAGGCGTAATTTTTATAGACTCGTATTTTGCAAAAGGCATTAGTCGTTTTATTAAATACCACATCTGTCCCTGGATAAGTCATATATTCAACACGGCGACTATCCGCCCCAATGTATATGTGTTTATTGGTAGGATAAATGACTATGGTAGTCGAATAGCCTTGTGCAGTTAGTAATAGCAACCCCAGTACTCCTATCAGTTTCCTCATGGTGTGTTTCAGCCAGCCAATCCCCAGGCTGGCTTTTATTTTTTCTGTGACTTATTCAAATACCATAACCCCACAGCCAGAACAAGGCCCAATAGCAATAACGGCCAAATTAGACTGCCTTTATAAATCGTGTCAAAGTAATAGTCTTGCTGATTCATTGCCTTATTGTTTCCTCTTCCGCCAATACAGCCAGATAAGCACGACCACCGCTGTCAGTAGCAACAACTGACCAAGATTGAACTCAATCCACCAGAAACCGCTTGGTTGTTCCATTGCACCGCTGATTTCTACACGCATGCCAGCACAATCTCTAATACAAATAGAATGAGTTCATGCCAGCCGTGTTTGTTCTTATTGCACGTTGTCATAGCCTAAAAATGGTGGACATAGGCGGGATTTGCTTCGCCCAGCCCTATAGCGGCATATCATTTCCTATAACAGTGCCAGATGTTTCATAGCCGATAAAGCAGACGACATTAGCAAGATACTGCAATCTGCCCAAGCCCACTATTTTATTGATTATACGTATAGTGACTACCCGACAAAACCGACAAAAGCCTTTTTGTCGGTTTTGTCGGGTAGTCACTATAGGCTTTTTGATTGCTTGTTGCTGTTATAAGTCTAACGCCAACTGCCCTGCTGGTGGTGTCGTGGATACAGCTTGTAGGCTCGACAGAGCGATACCCAACAGACGAACGCCTTTCGGTAGGGGTAAGAGAGACAAGAGTATATCAAGGCTAATCTGGGCCAACTTCGCTTGGTCAGCTATTGGACTCAATGCGGTGTGGAATACGCGTGATCTGCTGAAAGTCGGCATACTTCACCTTTTGCGTGACTGACCGCCCCAGACTGGCTTTATTGTATTTCACTTACAAGCCTCCAATGCCATCAGCACCAGAAAGACGGCGGTACAGATCAGTGAGTTATCGTCGCTTCGTTGCCGTCCAATCATTTTTTTACGTCAGGTGATCCAGTAGCAGTATGCCTACTGTGAGCAACAACACAATCACAAACACCATAATCCCTGTGAGGCAACTGCCTATGCGGTTTGGCATTGGCCTAACAGTTTACCTTCTCAGCCCCTTTTGCGAGACCGGCATGGCCGAAATCGAATTGTCAGTCTTGCAACGAGATTGTTTAAACCGACACATCGCTACCAAAGACGAGTTGGTCCGGGAAGTCAATGCGTGGCAAACCAAACGCAATCAAAGACAAGCCAAAGCCAACTGGCAGTTCACCAATAAAGAGGCAAGAATCAAGTTACACAAACTTTACCCGACCACTTAACGTTTAAAGAACACTAGTAAATATGGCTCTACAGTAGCCACCCAATAACCAGTAGGACCACAGCTACTATCAACAGGCCAGTGACCAGCAGCAGTAGTGTCCAGGGGCCAATCATTGATGATTTCGAGTTCATAGCTTATCGGCTTCGTGTTACGATAACGAAATACTCATCAATGGCACTCAACGAATA